>NZ_JBSWYP010000003.1:0-384732 GCF_056161185.1 Ruegeria sp. ABV3_008
GCTTCGGCTTCGGCTTCGGCTTCGGCTTCGGCTTCGGCTTCGGCTTCGGCTTCGGCTTCGGCTTCGGCTTCGGCTTCGGCTTCGGCTTCGGAAATCAGGTCCTCATTCGGCGCATCTTCGTCAACAGGCGACCCTTCAGTTTCACCGCTAGGTTCAACGCTTACATCTTCGACCACATCGTCTGTTTTCGGGGTTTCCACCGGTTCCTGATCGGATTTCTTTTTGCCCGCCACCGTCAAATTCCCCTTATCGATTCTAAAATCACCAGAACTACAGACTGTTCCAAGTTAATCTGCACCCGCCTCTCTCTCAACCCGCAACGCGTGTTTCACAAGCTTTTTAACGGCCTTACGCATCTTCTTAGGCGTCGGTTCTTTGGCGATCCTCAGACGTTCATACCCCAAGGATTTAAGGGGTTCCGCCGTTGCCTCGCTGATTGCGGCCAGCCATAGCGGGGCAGTGCCCGCCCAGATGTCGGCAAATTGTCGCGCGGTGCGGGGTGAGAAAATAGGCGAAATCACTGGCCTGTCGCCCTCAGATGCAGCCGTTGCCTCGGGGCTGAGCGGCAGCAGAAGCTGCTGGTACACCGCCTGTTCGCGCGTGGTTACGCCCATCTCGGTAAGACGCTCGGCGATGTTGCCCCGGCTGTGTTCACCGCGCAGATGCAACAGCGGGCTGGTTGGTCTGATTTGCAAAAGACCGGCCACAAGCTCTTCCGCCGTACCACCGACCATACGCGCATCCCAGCCCGCGCCTTCGGCGGTTGCAGTCGTGGTCGGACCCACGCAATAGGCAAGCAAATCCCGGCGCACACCCGCCGAGGCTGCCGCATTCACCGCATTGGAGGACGTGAATATCAGCCCCTGCGTCTCAGCCGTGCAGATCGGAACGGCCAGCGGCCTAATTTCCAGAATGGGGGAATGGATGACCTCAACACGCGATCTGACGCGGGTGGGAAGCTGCGCAACGAACCTCTCCGAGGCGGCGCGAGGGCGGGTCATCAACAAATACAACTATCGGCGCCTTCGGCCTTGGGATTGTTTGCGTCCGCGCAGGGTGGTACCCCGCTTGGCAATCATGATGCAACGGATCAGGCCAATGGTGCAAACACTTACCGTCCTTGGATTGGAAAGCAGCTGTGATGACACAGCCGCCGCCGTCGTGCGCCAAACCGACGGCGAAAGGGCCGAAGTGCTGTCGTCGATTGTCCATGGCCAAATCGAGCTGCACAGCGCTTATGGGGGTGTCGTCCCCGAAATCGCCGCGCGCGCCCATGCCGAGAAACTGGATAGCTGCGTTGTTCAAGCGTTAGAGGATTCGGGGCTAACACTGGCCGATATGGACGCCATCGCCGTCACCGCTGGGCCCGGCCTGATCGGAGGGGTCATGTCCGGCGTCATGTGCGCCAAGGGGATCAGTGCGGCGACCGGCCTGCCCTTGATTGGGGTAAACCATCTGGCCGGTCACGCTCTGACTCCGCGCCTGACGGATGGAGTAGCCTTTCCGTACCTGATGCTGCTGGTCTCGGGCGGGCACTGCCAATACTTGATCGCCCACGGACCCGAGCAGTTCACCCGACTGGGCGGCACTATCGACGATGCCCCCGGCGAGGCTTTTGACAAAACCGCCCGTCTTCTGGGCCTGCCGCAACCCGGTGGGCCCTCGGTCGAGGCTGAGGCGCGCCAAGGCGATCCCAAACGGTTCCGCTTTCCGCGGCCGTTGCTGGACCGGCCCGGATGTGACCTGTCCTTCTCGGGGCTGAAAACCGCGTTGATGCGGATGCGTGATCAGATCGTTGCGGAAAAAACCGGCCTAACCCGTCGGGATCGCGCCGATCTATGTGCCGGGTTTCAGCAGGCTGTCGTGGATACTTTGGCCGAGAAAACACGACGCGCGATGGATCTGTATCTGGCCGAGACCCCCTCGGATCCGGTCATTGCCGTCGCGGGCGGTGTGGCTGCCAATTCGGCCATTCGCGCCGCGTTAGAGTCTGTATGTGCCGAAAAAGGCGCGCGCTTCACGGCCCCACCCCTTGCACTTTGCACCGACAATGCCGCCATGATCGCCTATGCGGGGATGGAACGTTTTCGCACCGGCGCGCGCGACGGTTTGGATTTAACCGCACGCCCCCGCTGGCCTTTGGATCAGACCAGCCCCGCCATGCTGGGTAGCGGTAAAAAGGGCGCAAAGGCATGAGTGTTTCGGTTTTGGGATCAGGAGCGTTCGGTACGGCTCTGGCGATCTCTTTAGCGGGTAACGTGCCGGTCACCCTGTGGTCGCGCAGCGCCGAGCAGGCGAAAGCCATGCAAGATAGTCGGATCAACAAGAGCCGATTGCCCGATGTCGCCTTGCCCGATGCTATCACCGTGACTCCTGATATCGAAGCAGCGGCGGCAAACGATGTCCTTCTGGTGTCTGTGCCGATGCAACAGTTGCGTAGCGCGCTGCAAGAACACGCAGCGGCGCTGGCTGGGAAAACGCTGGTTGCGTGCTGCAAGGGGATTGAACTGTCCTCGGGCCTCGGTCCGATTTCCGTGATCCGCGAAACCATTCCGGATGCACGACCAGCGCTTCTGACTGGCCCCAGCTTTGCGGATGACATCGCGCGTGGCCTGCCGACGGCGCTGACGTTGGCCTGCGCGGATGCTGATCTGCTCGAAACACTGCAATCCGAGCTGACCACCGCCAATCTGCGCCTATACCGCACCACCGATGTGATCGGAGCGGAACTCGGCGGCGCATTGAAAAACGTTATGGCTATCGGATGTGGCGCCGCCATCGGGGCCGGTCTAGGCGACAGCGCCCGTGCTGCCCTTATGACGCGCGGCTTCGCTGAGATGCAGCGCTTTGCCCTCATGCGTGGCGCACAGCCGGAGACGCTGATGGGGCTCTCTGGACTGGGCGATCTGGTGTTGACCTGTTCGTCCGAGCTGTCCCGAAATTACCGTTTTGGCCTGTGTTTGGGTCGAAGTGAACCCTTCGACACCACAACAACCGTCGAAGGCGTCGCCACCGCCCGTGCCATGGCCGATATCGCCAAGGCCGAAGGTCTGGACATGCCCATCAGCGCCACTGTGGCCGACCTGAGCCAAGGCGCCTACAGTGTTGCTCAAGCCATCGAAACCCTGCTCAACCGACCCCTCAAGGAGGAATAGCATGCTCATCGCCCTCATCGCCCGTGACAAACCCGGCGCGCTGCAAACCCGTCTGGACAACCGCGCGGCCCATTTGGCCTATATCGAAGAAACCGGCGTAGTGTCTCAAGCCGGCCCTTTGCTGGACGGAGACGCGATGATCGGCTCGCTGGTTATTCTCGAAGTCGAAGATCTGGCCGCAGCGCAAAGCTGGGCCGACAATGACCCCTATGCCAAGGCAGGCCTATTCCAGTCAGTCGAATTGATCCCGTGGAAAAAGGTGATTGGCTGATGGCGTACTGGCTGTTCAAATCCGAGCCTTCGACCTGGAGCTGGGATCAGCAGGTTGCCAAGGGCGAGGCAGGCGAAGAATGGGACGGCGTGCGCAACTATCAGGCGCGCAATTTCATGCGGCAAATGGCTATCGGTGATCGCGGCTTCTTTTATCATTCGCAAAAGGACAAGGCGATCGTCGGCATCGTTGAGGTCTGTGCCGAAGCCCATCCCGACAGCACCACCGATGATGAACGCTGGGAATGCGTGGACATCAAGGCGGTAAGGCCGTTTGAAGTTCACGTCACGCTGGATCAGATCAAAGCGGATGAACGTCTGGGTGAAATGGTGCTGGTCAAAAACTCTCGCCTGTCGGTGCAGCCGGTCACCGAGGCGGAATGGCAGGTGATTTGCGCGTTGGGCTCGACTGAGGCCGACTAAAACAGAGGGAAGGCCCTGCGCGGTGCAGAACCTTCCCTACCCCACGTGCTCCCTACTCACCACACGCGTATTGGAATCTTTTGGTTCTGACCGTCCTGGCCACATTAGGAGCATAGCCTGTTTTCTCAGGCCGCTTCAAATACCAAATCCGTAAAATATAACTCAAAACAAAAACGCCCGCCGATGGGGAGGCGGGCGTTTGGGTGGAAAACGTTACGTTTAGCCGTAAACGGATTCTTTGCCGAAATGCTTGGTCAGCATGTAGTAGACCACGGCGCGGTACTTGTTGCGCTCGGACATGCCATAGGTTTCCAGAACCGAGTTGATGGCCTCCATCAGCTCAGGCCCGTCGGCCAGACCCAGCTTTTTGATGAGGAAGTTGTTTTTGACGGTCTCCAGCTCTCCGTCCTGGCTGGCTGCCACGGTCGACGCGTCGGCGTCATAGATCGCCGGACCGCACCCGATGGTGACCTTGGTCAGCAGGTCCATATCGGCATCCATGCCGCATTTGTTTTTCAGATCATCGGCGTATTTGGCGATCAGATCGTCGCGTTTTCCCATAAAACAGTCTCCCTATCAGCAGTCCTGGCTGCGGTTACTCAAATCCTAAAAACAGGTGTCGGAAGCCTAGCCATTCCTCCTTTTCCCACAAAGGGAAAAATTCCGCGCTTTCCCCCTAAGCGGAGGAGCGCCTTTGCCGCGCGCCTTGAAAGGCGCGATCTGCTAGGTCCGAAAACACGCGAACCTTGCGCCCCGGCGTGCTGCTGCCCGCGTGAACGAAGGCAATCGGTGCAGAGGGGGATTTCAAAACACCGGGCAAAACCTCGACCAGCGTACCCTGCTGCAGCTCTCGCTGAACGGCCAGACGGGATTTGACCGCCAGCCCCAGCCCCTGCACTGCGGCTTCGGTCAACATGTCCGAGTTGGAAACGGCAATACGTCGCGTGACGGACAGTTGCCCCTCATGGGTGTCGAACCGCGTCTGCCAGGGCAAACACGCCCAACGCATCTTGCGCAGGTCTTCGACGGATTTGGGCATCTCGTATCGTGCAATGAAACCCGGCGCGGCGCAGATGATCCGGTCATTGTTGCAAAGCTTGCGCGCTTTTAGGTTACTGTCGGCCAACTGTCCGACGCGAATGGCGCAATCAACGCCCTCATCGACCAGAGAGACATAGCGGTCGACCGCGAGAAACTCGATCGTCATATCCGGATGGTCCTCTTGGAAACTGTCCATCAACGGCATGATGAACCGGGAAAGGATCCACGGTGACAGGGTTACACGCAGATGGCCGCGCATCGCCCCCTTGCCGCTTCCGGCCTCCAACTCGGCCTCACGCAAATCGGACAGCACAGGCTCGATCCGATCCAGAAAGATCAGGCCTTCATTGGTCAGCTGCACCCGGCGGCTGTTGCGGTGAAAGAGTTTGAGGTTCAGCACCTCTTCTAACTTCCCGATCCGATGGCTGACCGTTGCTGCCGAAATGCCCAGCGCCTTTGCAGCCGATCCGACCCCTCCGGTTTTGGCGACGGAGACAAAGGTCAGAAGATCGTTCACATGGTACATTCGAAAATTCCTAACACTGGTTTCGAAATTGAGCCAGTTATCCGCGAAAATTTCAAATGGTATCTGATCGGGCACATCAGAGGAGGACCCGATGAAATCGCTCTATGCAGCTACATGCGCCTTGGCGCTGGCTTTGCCCGCGGCGGCAGCCGAATTGGAAACGTATCTTGAGTTCGAGAAGGCCATGCCTCCGGGCAATCTGGCGATTGGACCCGATGGGCGCATGTTCATGTCGGTGCATGAATTCTACGGGCCCGAGTTGCGCGTGGTCGAAGTAATGCCCGACGGATCAGCCGAGCCCTACCCGACCGAGGACTGGGCCCGCGCTCCGCAAGACGATGCGGATGGTTTGAACGGCGTTTTGGGCCTCCGGGCGGATCGCGATGGTATCCTGTGGATGCTGGACGGTCAGGGTGAAAACCAGACCGGGCGCATTGTCGGTTGGGACACCAAGACCGAAACGCTGCACGCGATCCACTATATCGGCGCCCCTGTGGCACGGCCAACTTCGTTCCTGAACGACCTTGCCGTGGACCGCGATCATGGGGCGATTTACATCTCGGATACGGGCGACGGTCAGAACTCGGCCATTATCGTGGTTGATCTTGACACGGGCCGCGCGCGGCGCGTTCTGGAGGGTTCGCAATACACGATCCCCGAGGATACCCCGATGGTGATTGACGGGCGCGAGATTACACTGGGTGGCAATCCGGCCAAAATCGGCATCAACCCGATCACCGTCGATCCGACCAATACGTGGGTCTATTTCGCGCCGATGACGGCAAGCGCGATGTACCGTATCCCCACGGCGGCATTGCTGGATGAAAGCCTATCGGATGCCGATCTTGAGGCGCAGGTGGAACGTTATGGCGACAAACCGATCTCGGACGGCTCGACCGTCGATGCCGGCGGCAATGTCTATATCACTGCGATGACGGACAACGCGCTGGGTGTCACCAAACCGGATGGCAGCTACGAGGTGCTGTTCAAGTCGGATGATGAGTTGCCGTGGCCGGACGGTTTCTCGATCGGTGCGGATGGGTATGTCTATGCCACGATTAACGAGTTGCACCGCTCACCCGTTCTGAACAACGGCGAGGATGCCTCCAAGGGGATCTACAAGATCGTCCGGTTTAAATCGCTGGCGGACGCGGTCAGCGGGCGCTGATCTTGGCCCGGCCCTGTTCTGCGGGGTCGGGAAACTTATCTGCAATAGCCCCAGCCGGGGCCTTGCAGGTGAAAATGATCGGCGTGCAGTCGGTTGAAATTGGGGCCCAAAACCAAGCGGAACCAGTCACAGGCCCCCTGCCCGATCCGCTGCAAAAACGCAGCCTCAGGTCCAGGCACGGACCAATCCTGCAACAAGCTGAGCCTCCGCCCATCCGCCAGTTCCACCCCGTTGATATCAATCGAATCCGCCGTTGCATGGCTGCTCCAGCCGCTGTTTTCACCCTGCGCGGTCCGCATCTGGCGGCAATTGTAGCTACCCAGATGCCGCAGGGCGCGCACTTGAGTATCCAACAGGTCCTGCGCGGCGGGTTGAACCACGTGATGCTCCCACATCGCCAAACGCAGGGCCGTTGTACAGCGGGTCTCGACCGCGCTCATCCGGGCACTGACCAAGCGGGACAGCTCACCCCGCCCGGAGATGCCGCAGTTCTGGTCAACAACCAGATCCACCATCTCTGAGAACGCAACACCGGCCTCAGACAGCGTCGCCCGGCATTGCGCCTCATCCGCCAATGCCCGGTTCAACTGATACTTGGTAACGGGTGTGACCGGTGCAGTCAGGGTCAAATCCCGCAGGGGGTTCCAGTGGTCGGGCAGCGGTGACTTGGGATGCGACAGCAACACATACCCGACCGACCCAACAAGAAATAGAAATACGATGATCGAAAAGAAAGACGCCGCCAGATAAAAGATCCGGCGGCGTCCTGAATGTTTGGTCATACCCGATCCGCGATCAGTAGCGGTAGTGCTCGGGCTTGTAGGGGCCTTCCGGCGCAACACCGATATAGGCCGCTTGTTCGTTGTCCATCTTGGTCAGCTTCACGCCGATACGATCCAGATGCAGGCGGGCCACTTTCTCATCCAGATGCTTGGGCAGGATGTAGACCTTGTTTTCGTACTGGTCACCCTTGGTGAACAACTCGATCTGCGCCAGAACCTGGTTGGTGAAGGAGGCCGACATCACGAAGGACGGGTGACCGGTGGCATTGCCGAGGTTCAGCAGACGACCTTCGGACAGCAGAATGATACGGTTGCCCGAGGGCATCTCGATCATATCCACCTGTTCCTTGATGTTGGTCCACTTGTGGTTCTTCAGGCTGGCCACCTGAATTTCGTTGTCGAAGTGGCCGATGTTGCCGACGATGGCCATGTCCTTCATCGCGCGCATATGCTCGATACGGATCACGTCCTTGTTGCCGGTGGTGGTGATGAAGATATCCGCGCTGGCAACTTCGTCTTCCAGTAGGGTGACTTCGAACCCGTCCATCGCGGCCTGAAGGGCGCAGATTGGGTCAACCTCAGTCACTTTCACGCGGGCACCGGCACCGCGCAGCGAGGCAGCCGAGCCTTTGCCTACGTCGCCGTAACCGCAGACCACGGCAACCTTACCGGCCATCATGGTGTCGGTGGCGCGGCGAATGCCATCAACCAAGGATTCCTTACAGCCATATTTGTTGTCAAACTTCGACTTGGTGACAGAGTCGTTCACGTTGATCGCCGGGAACGGCAGATGGCCGTCTTTTACCAGCTGATACAGACGGTTCACACCGGTGGTGGTTTCCTCGGACACGCCCTGAATCTGGTCGCGCATCTTGGTGAACCAACCCGGGCTAGCCGCCATACGCTTGGCGATCTGCTTCTTGATCACCTCTTCCTCTTCCGAACCCGGAACAGGGATAATGTCTTCACCCGCTTCGGCACGGGCGCCCAGCAGGATATACAGCGTCGCGTCGCCGCCATCGTCCAGGATCATGTTAGGGCCATCTTCGAACAGGAAGGATTTGTCCAAGTAGTCCCAATGCTCTTCCAGCGTCTGGCCTTTGATGGCAAAGACAGGGATACCCGCCTCGGCAATCGCAGCGGCTGCGTGGTCCTGGGTCGAGAAGATGTTGCACGACGCCCAGCGCACATCCGCGCCCAGGGCAACCAGCGTTTCGATCAGAACGGCGGTCTGGATGGTCATGTGCAACGACCCAACGATCCGCGCACCGCTCAGAGGCTTGCTTTCACCATATTCCGAACGCAGGGCCATCAGGCCCGGCATTTCAGTTTCGGCGATATCCAGTTCCTTGCGGCCAAACCCGGCCAGCGAAATGTCTTTGACGATATAGTCCCCGGCCATCAGGCGCTCCATTTTTGCGGTCAATCACAGTTCCGGCTGCCCCTAACATCCCTTGGGGCAGGTGGCAATGTGGATGACCGAAAACGGGATTTTGCGCCGCAAAAATCAGCTGGGCGTGCCGTCAACCTTGACCTTCGGAATCGCTTCGAAAAAATCGGTGCCAACAGCGACAATACAACTTAAGCCGTTCGCATGGGTCACCAAAACGGTGTAGCTACCCGTTTCTCGTGAGGTCCAGACCTCCATGACCGACTGCGCGCCGCGTGTTTTCTGCAAACCCCCAAAAACCAGCTCTTCCGAGTAGCTTTTCTGCAGCTTATCAACAACATGCTCGCGCTCTGCACAATTCTGGGCAAAGGCGGGCGGGGCCGTGGCGGCCATGCCAAAGGTCAGGGCGACTGCAAATATACGTTTGAACATAGCAAACTCCTTTCGTTTCACTTTGTGAGAGGAGCGCACCGGGAGAAGCCAGTGCCCCCCTCGGTTTAAATGTCGGGATCAGTTGGTGTGGTTTCAAAGCACGAATGCTCAAGAAAACGTTGGCAGCTGGTGATCCTGACAGGTACATCATAGCAGAAACAATTTGGTTTTATTGTGTCCCACTTCACAAGGCATGGCAGAATGGCAACACAACCCCGCGCATGGCAGAGGATGCTGTCGGGCCGCAGGCTAGACCTGCTGGATCCGACCCCTGTCGATATCGAGATCGAGGATATCGCCCATGGCCTGGCCTTTGTGGCGCGTTGGAACGGGCAAACGGCCGGCGATTTCGCCTATTCTGTGGCCGAGCATTCACTTTTGGTCGAAGACCTTTTTGGCCGTATTGCACCCAAAGCGCCCGTGAAATGGCGGCTGGCAGCTTTGCTGCACGACGCGCCGGAATACGTGATCGGAGACATGATTTCCCCCGTCAAATCCGCAGTAGGCCCGGGCTATGGCGCGCTAGATGACCGTCTGGCGGCAGCGATCCATATTCGCTTTGGACTTCCTGCCGAGGTGCCGAAATCGGTAAAACGGCAGATCAAGAAAGCCGACAAGATCAGCGCCTGGATGGAAGCCACTCAGATCGCAGGTTTTTCCGAGGCTGAGGCGACGAAGTTCTTTGGCCGCCCGGATCGAACGGTGATGGAGGGGTTGGAGATCAGGCTAAGGCCGCCCGTGGACGTGCGAAAGGCCTATACTGAGCGGCATTGCGAATTACTCAATTTGTTTTGCTGATTGAAGGCTAAGTAGAAAGTTGGAGAATGCTGGCTTTAGTTCGACGCCTCTTAGTCTACTGGTCCTTCATAGCGTTGAATTTCTGTTGCTTTATCATTTCAGCTGTTCTGTTTGATGGCTGCACCAAGTGCTATGTGGACTCAAACGCAGAGCGATGGTCGATGGCAGTTACAGCGATCACCATTTGGGTGTGGCCGTATCTGTTCTTGACTATTTGGATCGGAGCCAAAGCTTACTCTGCGCGATGCAAGAACAGACCCCTGCTACCGCTCTTTGCTGCCTTTTTCTTTGGCTTCGTGGTTTACTCGAGCAATTGGCTAGTCTGGGCCGGAATCGCTTTGCGCTGCGGCAAGGACTGCTTTCCGCCGCATAGGCTGGCATATGTATTTGAAACGGCAGGCAATTGGGGGTTCTTCATAGGTCTGGCGGGGTTGGTTGTCTGCTACTTAAATGAACAGGCAATGGAGTAACCCGTATGTCGCAATCAAGAAAGCTCGCAGACTGACAGCAAGTCCAAGTTGCAAACACTAGCGCGAGTTGCGCTTCGCCAAAACCAGCCGCAGTGTCCGGCGGTGCACGTTCAAGCAACGTCCAGTGATCAAAACTTCGGTTGCAGATTCGCCTAAAATCTCACCATTTTGTCTTAACGTTATAGCAGAGAACCGGCGAAATCTTGCCGCACGCTGACAAGCCTCTTTTCACAACACATCAGGTCACCCTAAAACTTGCGTGTCTTCAAAATGGGCAGTGAAGATTCTTGAATACGGGCAAACGCAAAATGGACACCAGTTGGCCGCGCCTATCCGGCGGCGCGCGAACCGCAGTTGCGGTGGGACTTTTGAGTCTGGTTTCCGCTTGCGCCCACGGCCCGACCGACGCGCAACTTGATCCGGAACGTCAGTCAATGGCCCTGCAAGAGGTCTCGCAAAAGCAGGCTCGGGGACAAAGGGTATGGTGCGTGCCCTACGCACGTAGCCTCAGCGGTATCCAAATTCGCGGCAATGCCAAGGACTGGTGGGGCAAAGCGCGCAGTGCGTTTGAGCGAGGCAACGAACCGGCTGTCGGTTCGGTCATGTCGTTTCGGGCAACGCGCGGGATGCCTTTGGGCCATGTGGCGGTCGTGTCCGATGTTGTTAGCGACCGGGTCGTCATCGTGAACCACGCCAATTGGCACCGCAACAAAGTGTCATTGAAAATGGGCGTGAAAGATGTCTCCAAGAACAATGACTGGACACTGGTCCGGGTCGAGAGCGTTCCGGGGCAATACGGCAGTTTGTACCCGGTGAACGGGTTCATCTATCCGAAGTCTGGCGAGTAGCCCGAAAGACTACCCTCTCAACAGACTAGTGAAGGCTCTGATTTTTACCGCGGGCTTCGCTTCGCCAAAATTCGCTGCAACGTCCGACGGTGCATGTTCAGCCGCCGTGCGGTTTCCGAGACGTTGCGATCACACAGCTCATAGACCCGCTGGATATGTTCCCAGCGCACGCGGTCCGCGCTCATCGGGTTTTCAGGTGGCGGCGGCAGTTCGTCGCCCTTGGCCAGCAGCGCGTTAGTGATGTCTGTGGCATCAGCAGGTTTGGACAGGTAGTCGGTCGCGCCGATTTTGACGGCGGCGACGGCTGTGGCGATGGCCCCGTAGCCGGTCAGCACCACGACCCGGCTGTCAGGGCGCTTTTCGCGCAGCACTTCGACGACGTCCAGACCGTTGCCATCCTCTAGCCGCAAATCCACAACTGCATAAGCCGGTGGACGCGCGGTGGAAATGGCGCGGCCAGCAGCGACAGAACCTGCAGTTTCAACTTCGAAACCGCGTTTTTCCATGGCTTTGGCGAGGCGTCTCAGGAACGGCTCGTCATCATCCACCAGAAGCAGAGATTTATCGGGGCCGATATCAAGCTGGGAACTGTCTGCCATCGTTGAGTCTTTCCGCTATTTCATGCCTTTGGCTTTACCTAGAAGTAATAGCAGCGCGGGGCCAAAGGTCAAACCGGCTTGTCAGGAGCCGGCTTGGTCCAAAAAGCAGCCGACCTTGTCAGCCATTTGCTGCGCTGTGTCTTCACGTTTGAAGAACTCGAGAAACCCATCTTCGGGTGTGACCAGATAGGTGAAGGTGGAATGATCGACCAGATAGTATTCGTCGCTTTTGTCATGGGCCTTGTAGTAGGTTTTATAGGCCTGGCTGGCGGCCTTGACTTGCTCGGGTGAGCCGGTCAGGGCGATCAGGCGTTCATGCAGGTTGAAGGCGTAGTCTCCGACCACTTCGGGCGTGTCGCGATCGGGGTCAATGGAGATGAACAGCGGTGTCACGGATTGTCCACGCTCGGCCAGAATGTCCACGGCCTCGGCATTGCGGGACATGTCAAACGGGCAGACATCAGGGCAGAACGTATAGCCGAAATAGACGAGCGTCGGCTCGGTGATCACATCCTTGTCAGTGACCGTCTCGCCTTTACCATTGACCAGTTCGAACGGACCGCCAATCGCCGCCGTTCCGCCCGCGATCTGGCTGGACCGGCATTGGGCGTATTTGTCATCTGACCCGGACCCCATTGTCAAAAGCCACATGGCGCCAAGGCCGATAGCAAGAACGACAGCTGCGAGAATAGCAAACAGGCGGGTCATGATCGTTTTCCGTGTGCAAGGGGTTGTTGATCGTATCAGCCGGGACACCTATCAAGATGATCAGCCGATGCAACAGGACATAAGTGACCAATGGCAGAATCCAACCAGAGTTTATGGGGCGGTCAGGAACGAAGCAGCTGGATCAGGCTGCGCACCCTTATCCTACTGCGCTGGGTGGCCATCTTTGGCCAGATCACGGCTATTACGGTGGCTCAGCACAGCTATCATGTGCAGCTTGAGGTCACCCTGTGTTATCTGGCGATCGGCGTTTCGGTGATCGGCAACCTGACTGCCAGCTTCCTGTTCCCGCAAAACAAACGACTGACCGAGTTTCAGAACTTCCTGATGGTGCTGTTCGACCTGTTTCAACTGGCGATCCTGCTGTATCTGACCGGTGGTTTGAACAATCCATTTGCCCTGCTGCTGCTGGGTCCGGTCACGATCTCGGCCAACGTCATGAGTACCCGTTCAACGTTGATCGTGGGGGCCGTGGCAATTGCGCTGGCCACGCTTTTGGCTGAGTTTCACCTGCCCCTGCGGACCGAGATTGGCCTGGTCCTGCAAATCCCCGACATTCTTCTGTTCGGCAACTGGGCCGCGATCATCATCGCCATTGTCTTTATCGGGGCCTACTCGCACCGGGTCAGCTCCGAGGCGCGCTCGATGTCCGAGGCGCTGGCGGCCACGCATATGGCGCTGGCGCGCGAACAGAAGCTGACCGATCTGGGAGGAGTTGTCGCCGCCGCCGCGCATGAGCTGGGGACCCCTCTGGCGACGATCAAGCTCGCCAGCTCCGAGTTGATTGAAGAACTCGACGACCGCCCAGAACTGAAGGAAGACGCCGCCCTGATTCGTGAGCAAGCGGACAGATGCCGGGACATCCTGCGCGACATGGGGCGTGCCGGCAAAGACGATCTGCATCTGCGTCAAGCGCCCTTGTCCACGGTGGTCCATGAAGCGGCTGAGCCGCATATAGACCGGGGCAAAACCGTACATTTTGCCGAAGGCCCGGTGCTGGATGGCGATGTGCAGCAACCCTCAATCCTGCGCAAACCCGAGATCATTCACGGGCTGCGCAACCTGATCCAGAATGCGGTGGATTTCTCCCGCGCGAACGTCTGGGTCGAGGCGGAGTGGACCTCGGACAAGATCACCGTCTGTATCATGGATGACGGGCGTGGTTATCCCTCGCATCTGATCGGGCGGATTGGTGATCCCTTGATGCGGCGTAGACGGGCCGAGACCGACCAGCGCGCGCGCCCTGAGTACGAAGGTATGGGGCTTGGCCTGTTCATCGCCAAAACCCTATTGGAGCGCAGCGGGGCGGATCTGGAATTTGCCAACGGCTCGGACCCGTATCAGCACCTCTCGGACAAGCCTGACCGCCGGGGTGCTATCGTCAAGGTCGAATGGCCGCGCAAACGCATCGACGCGCAACAGGGCGATACCCCGGTACCATCCGGGCGCAACCAGCCTATCCAGGTCTGAGTTAAGACACCGTTAACCATTTTTGCCATAGTTTGCGTCGGGGTTCCGTAGTCGTAAGGGAAGAAGATGGCAGACTGGGTCATTCTGGCCGCGATCAGCTTGGTCTCGTGCTGTTTTGCGGTCATGTGGCTGCTGCCGCGTCGTGCCCGGCGGGACAACAGCTATGGCATGTTCACCGCAAGCTCCCTGTTCGACGCCGTTTTTCTGTTCGATGGCAACCGCCTGATCAGCCACTCTGATATAGCGCTTGCAGGTTTCGAACATGTCGCGGACTGGAACGATTTGCGACGCTTGCTGCAGCGCGACTTTCCGACCTTCCCGGAAACGCCCGAAATCGTGCGCGATCAGGGCAATCTGGTTGTCTCAGCCATCGACTGCACGGTTGAGCGTGAGGTTCTGTGCGAATGGATCGACGGGATCGTTCGGATTCAACTGCACGAACCGGCAAGAGAAAAGAAAACCAAGCTTCGGGATCCGAATGATCCGATCCGACTGGCGATGGATCAGGCACCCTATCCGGTCTGGCTGCTGGATCAGAACGCAAGCGTGCGCTGGTGCAACGCGGCCTATGTCGCCCTTGTTCGCAAGGCGCGCGGGCTGGATGTTGACTTGACCCTATCGCTGTTCCCGGACATCGGGGCCGAGCCGCTACGCGGCGGGAAATCCCGCGTCTCGATCGACGTGGCCGGAAGCGACAGCAAATTGTGGTTCGACCTTACTCAGGTGGATCACACGGAAGGCCGCCTGTTCTATGCGGTTGATATCAATGCGATTGTGCAAGCCGAAACCGCCCAGCGCAAATTCGTGCAGACGATGACCAAGACCTTTGCGCAGCTGTCGATCGGCTTGGCTATTTTCGACCGCAACCGTCAACTGGCCCTGTTCAACCCCGCGCTAATCGACCTGACCACTCTGCCGCCGGACTTCCTCAGCTGCCGTCCCAATATCTCCAGCTTTTTTGACCGGCTGCGGGATCAGCACATGATGCCCGAACCCAAGAACTACCGGTCGTGGCGCAATCAGATGAACGATCTGCTCGAGGCGGCTGAAGACGGGAATTATCAGGAGACATGGTCCCTGCCCTCGGGCTCGGTCTATTCGGTCAGTGGCCGCCCGCATCCCGATGGCGCCGTGGCGTTTCTGTTCGAAGACATCACCGCCGAGATCACCCTGACCCGGCGCTTCCGGTCCGAGATGGACCTGATGCAATCCATCCTCGACAAGCTGGCCGACGCAATCGCGGTCTTTTCCGAAGACGGCACATTGGCCTTGACCAACTATGCCTACCAGCGGCTCTGGGGAACGCAGGACGAGGCCGGATTTCACAGTGAAACGGTGACCGAGGTCACACGCATCTGGCAGGATCATTGCGTCGTCACTCCGTTCCTGGGTGAGATCCGCGATTTCGTGGATATGCGCGATGACCGCACCGAATGGAGCGCCGAGATCCGGATGCGCGACGGCACCGCGCTGGACTGTACCGTCATGCCCATGCAGAACGGTGCCACGATCGTGCGCTTTGCGACGGCAAGCAATTCTCTGACCGCCGAACCCATGGCCCAGATCAGCGCCTGAACCGGGTTGCAGCCGCTGGGGCGCAGGTCCATTGTGGCGCCATGACTTCGGCACCTGCTACCCTCACCCTGCAAAGCCCTCAGGACACCGCAGATTTTGCGGCGCGTCTTGGCGCGACCCTGAGACCTGCGGATGTGTTGCTGTTGCAAGGTGAGATCGGCAGCGGCAAGACCCACTTTGCCCGTAGTCTCATCCAATCACTGATGAACCCGCCCGAGGATGTGCCCTCGCCCACCTTCACACTGGTGCAGGCCTATGACACGCAGATCGGCGAGATTTGGCATTGTGACCTCTACCGGCTGACCTCGGTAGATGAGGTTGACGAGCTGGGCCTGACCGAAGCCTTCGACACTGCGCTATGTCTTGTGGAATGGCCCGACAAACTTGGGCCGCTGGCCCCCGACACTGCATTGACGCTTGCCTTCCAAACCGACCCGGTTGAAACCGAGACGCGCCACCTGACCCTGTCTTGGTCTGATCCGAAATGGCTTGGAAAACTGGAGAATGCTCTATGACTGATCGTACTGTGCTGGCCGAGGCCCTGATTGCACAGACGCCATGGGCCAATGCTACGCGCGCGCCTCTGGCCGGGGATGCCTCGAACCGCAGGTATGAACGTCTGACAGATCCGGCGACGGGTCGCACAGCGGTTCTGATGGACGCCCCGCCGGATCGCGGAGAGGATGTCGAACCCTTCGTCCGGATCGCGAACCATCTGCGCGCGGTGGGCCTGAGCGCGCCCGAGATTTACGCCGAGGATAATCAGAACGGGTTTCTGGTGCTGGAGGATCTGGGCGATGATCTGTTTTCACGCGTTCTGACCAAGGACCCGAGCCAGGAACGCCTCCTATATGAGGCAGCGACGGATGTTCTTCTGCACTTGCATGAGGCCCCGATCCTGTCCCTGCCCTCATACGACCCCACTTTGATGACCGAGCTGGCCGCTCTGGCCTTCACCAAATACGCACACGCCATTCTGGGCGACCTCGATGAAGACGCGCAGGAGAGGTTCGAGCTACGCTTTGCTGATATCCTGCTGCAGGAGACCTCGGGCACCAAAGTCGTCGTGCAGCGGGACTACCACGCCGAAAACCTGATCTGGCTGCCGGAACGTGAAGGCGTGCAGCGCGTCGGGCTCCTGGACTTCCAACTGGCGATGCTGGGGCACCCGGCTTACGATCTGGTCTCGCTCTTGCAGGATGTGCGCCGGACCGTTCCGACCGGGATCGAAATGCAGATGGTCAATCGCTATATCGCGGCCTCTGGTATGGATGACCATGACTTCCGCACCGCCTACAGCGTTCTCGGCGCGCAACGAAACCTGCGTATTCTGGGTGTTTTTGCCCGGCTGGCCACGGATTATGGCAAGCCACATTACGTCGATCTGATCCCCGCCACATGGGCGCATCTGATGCGCGATCTGGAGCATCCCGCGCTGATCCCGGTTGCCAACATCCTGCGCGACGCCCTGCCTGAACCAACCGCAGAAAACCTCGCAAGGCTGAAAGCGTCATGAGCCAATCCCCCGATGCCGTGATGCTGTTTGCCGCCGGGTTCGGCACCCGAATGGGTGCGCTGACCAAGGACCGGCCTAAACCTCTGATCGAGGTCGCCGGGCGCCCGCTGATCGACCATGCGCTTGCGCTGGTGGATGCCGTTCATCCGTCCCGTGTGGTTGCAAACCTCCACTATCACGCCGATCAGTTGCAGGCGCATCTAGCGCCCAAAGGTATCTTGCTTTCGCATGAGACACCCGAGATTCTGGAAACCGGCGGCGGTTTGCGGGCGGCTTTGCCTATGCTTGGCACAGGTCCGGTTTTCACTTTGAACACCGATGTGATCTGGACTGGTCCCAACCCACTGAGCCTGCTGCAAGAGGCATGGGACCCGGACCGGATGGATGCGCTTTTGATGTGCGTCCCGATTGGTCAAACCATCGGGCATGCGGGCGAAGGGGATTTTACCGCTGATGCCGACGGCCGGATCACGCGCGGGCCTGGTCTGGTGTATGGCGGCGTGCAGATTCTGAAAACCGACGGGCTGCAGCACATCGCGGAGCAGGCCTTCTCCTTGAACCTGTTGTGGAACCAGATGCATGACCGCAAACGCCTATTTGCACTGGGATATCCCGGCCGTTGGTGTGATGTCGGACGCCCCGAAGGGATCGCTCTGGCTGAGGGGATGCTGGCGGATGTTTGACCCCAGAACTCATCCAAGGGTGTTCGCCGTTCCTCCCGGCACGGATTTTCCCAAAGCGCTTGTTGACGGGCTACGACTGCGTTCCTCTGGCCCTCCGCACGCGCTCGCCCGTGTGCAATTGGTGGTCAACACACGCCGCATGGCCCGGCGGGTGCGCGACCTATTCGATCAGGGGCCGCCATGCCTGTTGCCTCGGCTTTCTCTGGTCACCGATCTGGGCGAAAGCGTCAATCTGGCGCAGATTCCACCCGCCATACCCCCGCTGAGACGACGGTTGGAGCTGACCCAGCTGATCTCAAAACTGCTCGACCAGCAGCCTGATCTGGCCGCACGGGCCTCGCTGTTCGACCTGTCCGACAGTCTCGCCGCCTTGATTGATGAGATGCAGGGCGAGGGTGTGTCCCCCGACGCGATCCGCCAACTGGATGTCAGCGATGTGTCCGGCCATTGGGCCCGCGCGCAGGCGTTTATCGGCATCGCGGATCACTTTGTCGATGCCAGCGATCAGGCGATGGATGCCCAGGCGCGGCAACGTCGTGTGGTCGAAAACCTGATCGACCGCTGGCAGGAGGCTCCGCCGCAACATCCCGTCATTTTGGCCGGCTCGACGGGATCACGCGGCACCACGCTGATGCTGATGCAAGCCGTCGCGCGCCTGCCACAAGGGGCCTTGATCCTGCCGGGCTATGATTTCGACCAGCCGCGCGCCGTTTGGGACCGTCTGGATGAAGCGTTGACCTCTGAGGATCACCCGCAGTACCGGTTCCGCAAACTAATGCGAGAGCTTGGGTTGGAGCATGACCAGGTCCTGCCCTGGACGGATGAACAACCGCCCTCATCCGCACGTAACCGGTTGGTTTCTCTGGCTTTGCGCCCTGCCCCCATCACCGACGCGTGGATGTCCGAAGGCCCACAGCTGACCGAGTTGGACCAGGCCACACGCGGCCTGACACTGGTCGAGGCGGACTCACCCCGGCCCGAAGCCCTTGCCATCGCGCTTCGCCTACGGCAGGCGGCTGAGACGGGCCAGACCGCCGCTTTGATTACACCCGATCGGATGCTGACCCGGCAGGTCAGCGCGGCATTGGATCGCTGGAACATCCTGCCCGATGATAGTGCCGGTCTGCCGCTGCAACTGTCTCCGCCCGGCCGGTTTCTGCGCCATGTCGCGGGCCTGTTTGCACGCCGTCTGGAGGGTGAGGCGCTGCTGACGCTTCTGAAACATCCCCTTTGCCATGACGGGGGTGAACGCGGGGCTCATCTGCTTCATACCCGCGATTTGGAACTGGACCTGCGCCGCCATGGCCCCCCATTCCCGGACCAAACCAGCCTGACCGCATCCGCGATCCGCACCGAAGCGCCCGAGGGATGGGTGAACTGGGTCAGCGCGCATTTCTGCGATCAGCAAGTCACCGGGGAACGTCCCCTGACCGAATGGGTCGACCGATTGCTGTCTCTGGCTGAGGCGATCTCGGCCGGACATGCGGGCGATCAAGGCACCTTGTGGGACAAGAACGCAGGTCTGAAGGCCCTGTCGGTGTTGACCAATCTTCGGGATGAGGCGCATCACGGCGGCCCTATGACCGCACATGACTTCGCGGATCTGCTAGGCGCGCTTTTGGCCGGGGAAGAAGTCCGCGACCGCGACGCCCCGCACCCGCATATCATGATCTGGGGCACGCTAGAGGCGCGCGTGCAAGGTGCGGATCTGTTGATCCTCGGTGGTTTGAACGAGGGCAGCTGGCCCGAAGCCCCAGCGCCGGACCCATGGCTGAACCGCCAGATGCGCGACAAGGCGGGTTTGCTGCTGCCCGAACGGCGGATTGGGCTTTCGGCGCATGACTTCCAACAGGCCATCGGCGCGCCCGAGGTCTGGCTGACCCGCGCCACCCGCTCAGACGACGCGGAAACCGTGCCCTCGCGCTGGCTGAACCGTCTGACGAACCTGTTGCAGGGCCTGCCCGACCAAGGCGGCCAGACAGCGCTATCAGATATGCGCGCGCGGGGGCGGACCTATCTGAACTGGGCCAAAACACTGGAGCAAGCGCCTCGGATTGAGGCAGCGCATCGCCCCTCGCCCAAACCTCCGGTTACCGCGCGACCGCGACGCCTTTCAGTCACCGAGATCAAACGTCTGATCCGCGACCCCTATGCGATTTACGCAAAACATGTGCTGCGCCTGAAACCGCTCGATCCGCTGGTGCAGGCCCCCGATGCCTTGCTGCGCGGGATCGTGATTCATGAAATTCTGGAGCATTTCGTCAAGGACAGCGTGCTGGATACCGCTTTGCTGACCCGCGAGAACTTCCTGAAACGCGCGCATGATCTGCTTGAAGCGCACGTCGCATGGCCGACCGCCCGCAAACTGTGGTTGGCACGGTTGGAACGGATCGCCGACGACTTTCTGAGTGCCGAGATCAATCGCCGGGGCGACGGTGGCCCGGTGGCGTTTGAGGCCGCGATGAAGCTGGTGTTGGAGCCTCTGGATTTCACCATCGTCGGACGTGCCGACCGGATCGATTGCAACAGCCGAGGCGCGTTGCGGATTGTGGACTACAAAACCGGCGCGCCTCCGACCGAAAGCCAGCAGGCCAAGTTTGACAAACAGCTGCTGATCGAAGCCGCCATGGCCGAGCAGGGCGCCATCGAAGGGATCGACCCCACCGACGTGGCCGAGGCGATCTTCATCGGTATGGGCGGCAGTTACAAAGAGGTCGCCGCTCCGCTGGCCAAAGAACCCACCGACAAGGTGTTGGCTGAGTTAAAGGAGCTGATTTCCGCATATTTAGAGCCTGATCAGGGCTTCTCATCCCGCCGCATGTTGCACAAGGACACTGATATCGGTGACTATGATCATCTGGCCCGGTTCGGCGAATGGGACCGCACCGCCGAAACCCTCCCTGAGGACCTGACATGACCGCCCGCAACGACGCCACCGAGCGGCAAGTGCAGGCCGCGCGCCCCGATGCCTCGACCTGGTTGGCGGCGAATGCCGGGTCGGGCAAGACCCGCGTGCTGACCGACCGCGTGGCGCGGCTGCTGCTGAGCGGGGTGCAGCCGCAGCACATTCTCTGCCTGACCTATACCAAGGCTGCCGCCAGCGAGATGCAGAACCGGCTGTTCAAACGGCTGGGGGAATGGGCGATGTTGGGGGACGCGCCGTTGTTGGCGCAACTGACAGATCTGGGCGTCGAAGGCGCAATCGACTCGGACCGTCTCGCGCAGGCCCGCACACTTTTTGCCCGCGCGATTGAGACCCCGGGCGGGCTGAAAATCCAGACCATCCACTCTTTCTGCGCCTCACTGCTGCGTCGCTTCCCGCTTGAGGCCGGTGTCAGCCCTCAATTTGCCGAGATGGAGGACCGCGCCGCCGCATTGCTGCGCGAAGAGATCATCGAGGATTTCGCCGAGGGCCCTCAGGGCGGTTTGATCGAGGATATCGCACGGTTCGTCACCGATACCGGGTTTGACAGGCTGACCGCGGCGGTGACGCAAAAGCGGAACCTGTTCGCGCAGCCCTTGCAGCGTGCGGATCTACTTCAGCGGTTTGGCCTACCGGAGGGCTTTGACGACGACACCCTTGCGGGGCAGGTGTTTCTGGGTGGTGAGGTTGATCTGATTCAATCCATGTTGCCTGCACTGATCGAAAGCGGCGGCAACAATGCCAAGGCCGCCGCAAAACTCGCAGCATTCACCGAGGCAAAACTGACCCATCTGCCAACGCTGGAAGGCGTCTTGCTTACGGGCAAGGGCGCGAAGGAGCCGTTCACCGCCAAGATCAACGGTTTCCCAACCAAAGCCCTGCGCGAAGGCGCTCTGGCGGACCGCATGCCACAGCTGGAATCGCTGATGTTGCGGGTTGAGGCTGCGCGAGAGCAACGGCTGGCTCTGGTCGCTGCGCAAAAAACCACCGTTTTGCATCGCTTCGCTGCAGCTTTCCTGCCGGAATATGAACGTCGCAAACAGCTACACGGGTGGCTGGACTTTGACGATCTGATCCTTCGCGCGCGACAGGTGCTGAACGACCCGGCGGTGGCCGAATGGGTGCTGTACCGGCTGGACGGCGGCATCGACCACATTCTGGTGGACGAGGCGCAGGACACCAGTCCGGATCAATGGGATGTGGTCGAGAAGCTGGCGCAAGAATTCACCAGCGGGGAAGGGGCCCGATCCGAGGTTGAACGCACAATCTTTGTGGTCGGCGACAAGAAACAGTCGATCTATTCCTTTCAGGGTGCCGACCCGCAGGCCTTCGACCGGATGCAGGCCGAGTTTGGGAGAAAGCTGGAAGAATCAGGCTCTAAACTGTGGGATTCGACGCTTGAATACTCATTCCGATCCTCCAGCGCGATCCTGTCATTGGTTGATCTGCTGTTCGAAAACCAGGCCGAGGCCGGGTTTCACAAGGAAAGCCAGCACCGTGCGTTCAAGGCAGACCTGCCGGGACGCGTGGACCTCTGGCCCGTGGTGGAAAAGGTCGAGGATGACGAGGATGGCGATTGGACCGATCCAGTAGATCGGCCCGGTTCGCGCCATCACACCGTCATTCTGGCCGAGCAGGTGGCACACTCGATCAAGCACATGATCGACACCGGGGCTACGATCCCAGAAGACGGTGAAGCGCCCGGCACATTCGTGTGCCGCAAAGTTCAGCCGGGGGATTTCCTGATCCTGGTCCAGCGCCGCTCGGACCTGTTTGCCGAGATCATCCGCGCCTGCAAAGCCCTGCATCTGCCCATCGCCGGGGCCGACCGTTTGAAAGTCGGCGCCGAGCTGGCAGTCAAGGATTTGGCGGCGTTGCTGAGCTTTCTGGCCACGCCCGAAGACAGCCTGTCGCTGGCCACCGTCCTGAAATCCCCTCTGTTTGGCTGGGCCGAGCAAGCGCTTTTCGATCTGGCCCATCGCCGGCAAGAGAAATTTCTGTGGGCCGCGCTGCGCAGTCGCTCGGACGAGTTTCCCGAAACGCTTGCAATCCTCAACGATCTGCGCGGACAGATCGACTTTCTGCGGCCCTATGACCTGATCGAGCGCATCCTGACCCGCCATGATGGACGGCGAAAGCTGCTGGGTCGGCTGGGGGCCGAGGCCGAGGATGGGATCAACGCCCTACTCTCGCAGGCATTGGCCTATGAGCGAACCGATATTCCCAGCCTGACCGGTTTTCTGGTCTGGATGCAGACCGACGATCTGGAGATCAAACGCCAGATGAGCGGCGTGGGAAACAGGATCCGGGTGATGACCGTGCATGGCTCAAAAGGGTTGGAAGCGCCGATCGTGATCCTGCCGGATACCGGCAAACGGCAAGCCCCGCGCGATGCCGAGATCATGGTGGCGGATGGGACACCCCTGTGGAAAGTTCCCGCTGATGTCTCGCCCAAGCTGATCTCAACCGCCCGTGAGGAGGCCCGAAACCGTGAGGAAAATGAGCGCCTTCGATTGCTCTATGTGGCTCTAACACGGGCCGAAAAGTGGCTGATCGTGGCGGCGGCAGGGGATGTCGGGAAGGATGGAACCAGCTGGTATCAGATGGTCGAGGCCGCAATGGTGCGCGCGGGCGCGACACAGGTAGAGGGATCGCAGACACGGCGACTGGCCCATGGCGATTGGGAGGGGTTGCCGCTGGTTGAACGCAGCGAACACGTCGAGCCAAGTCAGGACCTGCCCGCGTACTTCCAGCATCCCGCCGAGGATCCGCCCTCAGAACCAGAAACCCTCAGCCCCTCGGACCTTGGCGGGGCAAAGGCGCTGCCCGGTGATGCGGGGCAGGATGAAGAGGCCGCAAAGCTGCGTGGCACACGTCTGCACCTGCTGCTGGAACATCTCCCCGGCGCACCTCGGGATGACTGGTCTATGCTGTGCGCTCGGCTTCTACCCGATATGCAAGATCAGGCGAGGGCCGAGTTGTTGTCTGAGGTCACCAAGGTCCTGACAGCGGATCATCTGCAACCAGTCTTCGCGCCGGATGCGCTGGCCGAGGTCTCCGTTTCAGCCGAACTGAACGGGCGGCGGATGCATGGCATCATCGACCGGCTGATCATAACGGATACCGAGGTGCATGTGGTTGATTTTAAAACAAATGCCACGGTGCCCGACGAGACTGAAGCCTGCCCCGAAGGTCTGTTGCGACAGATGGGGGCCTACGCGCAGGCGTTAAGCCAGATTTACCCGGACAAAACCATCCGTACCACCATCCTGTGGACGCGGACGGCCGCGTTGATGTGGCTGCCACACGATCTTGTGACGCAATCGCTGACCCGCGCCCAGATATCTTGACCTTACCCGACGCGGCACCTACGTTCCTTTCCCGAGTTTACCCCATTCAGGAGACAGAATATGTCGACCGTAGCCGTTACCGACGATACCTTTGATGCCGAAGTCAAGAACTCGACCGTTCCCGTGGTTGTAGACTTCTGGGCGGAATGGTGTGGTCCTTGCAAACAGATCGGCCCCGCACTGGAAGAACTAGCCGCTGAGTATGGCGACAAGGTGAAAATCGCCAAGGTAGACGTGGACAGCAACCCGAACGCAGCTGCTGCGATGGGCGTGCGCGGCATCCCGGCTCTGTTCATCTTCAAGGACGGTCAGGTTGTCTCGAACCGCGCGGGCGCGGCACCTAAAGCCGCGCTGCAAAGCTGGATCGACGAATCCATCTGATCCGGATTGGAATGCGATTGATCAAAGGCGCCCCGAACCGGGCGCCTTTTTTATAACCGGAGGCTTTGATGGCAAAAACACGAGTTCTTGTGGAGTTTGGTATGGGCACGTCCCTGCGGCGCGAGGATTATACCGAGGCCGCCTTACGCGCGATCAAGGATGCGCTGTGGCACAACTCGGTCAATATGGCTGAGCTGTTCGATTTTCCCAAAGAGGCTATGATCATTGATGCCGAGATCGGCGTGCAGCAACCCGATAAAGTGGACCGTGAGGCGCTGAAGGTCGTGTTCCCTTATGGTCAACCGTACATCACGGTCACCCGAGGTGGGCTGGACATCGACAAACCGCATGCCGATGGCCACACGGTGATTGCAAACGCCGCCATCATCGTCTCTTTCGACATGGAGCCCGCGCAATGAGTGAGAAACGTATCATTCTTGAGATGGGCACCGGCAACGACCTCTATGGTCAGGACTACACCAAGGCCGCACGGCGGGCAGTGCAGGACGCGCTGCATCATTCCTCGATCACTCTGTTTTCGCGCTTAGGCGTGGACCACAAAGAGATGCGCGTCGTGGTGACAATTGGGGTGCAACAGCCCGAGGCCGTGGATTGCGATCTGGTCGCGCAGGATTTGCCACGGGGCAGGGCCGAGGTGCGGGCCGTGTTGGGCGGGCTGGACGTCGAGGATGGCGATGCAGGCACCCGCCACGTCATCGCAACCGCAGCGGTTGAGGCCTACCTGTTGGATATGTCGGGAAAATACAGGCTAGTCTGAAAAAGAAAAAGCCGCTCGGACGAGCGGCTCATCTTTACTACGGCTGATCTGAAACGGATCAGATGGTGATGATGTCTTTGCGGGTCAGACCGATATCTTCCAGCTGAGCGTCGCTCAGTTGCGACAACGCCTTGCGTGTCTTACGAGTTTCGTTCCACTCAACCGCTTTTTCGAAAGCCACAGTGAACGCGTCCACTACGTGCAGGATGGTAGCTGCTCCGAGCGGCGCAGTGTTTTGTGCAGTATTTGCCATTTGCGCAGTCCTTCAAACTGAAACAGCCGACCCAATGTCGGTTGTAAGCTTCATGTAGTGCAGGGGCCTGAGTCTCACAATTGCCAGTCTGGTAGACCCGATCTGCGTTTCTTGCATATCTTTTGGGCAGTTTGTGAACAGTTGCGTTGGCGCTGGCTCCGGCCCATATAGGGTCCCAGTGATGAATGGAGGCCCTAATGGCAGACAGCGATTTTCCCGGTTGGCATGGCACAACGATCATTGGCGTCAAGAAAGACGGCCAGGTGGTGATTGCCGGCGACGGACAGGTCAGCCTGGGCCAGACCGTGATCAAGGGCACGGCCCGCAAGGTCCGCCGCCTGTCACCCGGCGGGTTCGAGGTTGTGGCAGGTTTTGCTGGATCGACGGCGGATGCGTTCACTCTGCTCGAGCGGCTGGAAGCCAAGCTTGAGGCCACCCCCGGCCAACTGGCACGCGCCTCGGTCGAGCTGGCCAAGGATTGGCGCACTGACAAATACCTGCAAAAGCTCGAAGCGATGCTGATCGTCACCGACGGTAAGGACCTGCTGGTGATCACCGGGGCAGGGGACGTGCTGGAACCGGAACACAACGTGGCAGCCATCGGATCGGGCGGCAACTTTGCCCTCGCCGCAGCGCGCGCGATGATGGACAGCGACAAGCCCGCCGAAACGGTTGCACGCGAGGCAATGGCGATTGCTGCCGACATCTGCGTCTATACCAACGGCAACCTGACGGTTGAGACGATTGCGTCATGAGCGCGGTTCTCGCAGCCATATTCGGCGGTCTGATTGGCGGCATTGTTGGTCCTATTGTCCTCGACGAATACCGGAGCCGAAAGCACAACAAGGAATGGAAAGAGCCTAGAAAAAAGCTCCTGAAATCCATGTTGAAGGACTCAAAGTACAAATTCAAATCTTTGGAACGGCTCAGCAGGACGATTGGCTGCACCGAAGATGAAACACGATCGCTTTTGATTGAGCTGGGCGCTCGAGGCACCGTTTTGAAGAAATCAAAGAAAGAAGGATGGGCGCTCATAGAAAGAGCGCCGCTCCCCGAGAGTCAACGCAAACTGGACGAAGAGGAGATCGAGGAGGATCAAGACTAGCGGCCTTCTTAGCTTTCGCTTAACCGCCGGTCAGCAGTTAGGCTAACAGCGCTTTGATCTCTTTCCCTTTCCAACGGCGGTGCATCCCGATCAGGCCGAAGATCGCGGCGATGATCACGATGTAGTAGGGCACGCGGATGTCGATGCTCATCAACCCGCCGCCGATCAGGGACATGATCCCTCCGGCAAGGCAAAAGACTGCGGTGGTCACACCCATGACCCAACCCTGGTCCGCCTCGCTGACGCTGGATGAAAACAGGCCCAGAAGGGTCGGGTATGAAACACCGAAAAAGAAGTAAAAGAAGAAGACCGGAATGTAACTCAGCGCGCCGCTGGGGCTGAAGGCGAACGCAAGCCCGCAGATCACCATCGTGATCAGTGAGACATAGATAATCTTGTGCTTGCTGAACCTCTCTTGCGCGGGTTTCACAAGGAAGGTGCTAGAAAAGGCCAGCGCAAAGCCGATGACGACCATGGCCATACTGCCTCCGATTACGCCATAGCCGAACCGGCTGGTCAGGAAATTGTCGACAAACACATAGAAGGTGACGTTGGCGATCATGAAGAACGAGTAGACCGGCAGGATTTTCAGAACCATCGGGTGACCCCGCACCGCGATCAGGCTGTCGGTGATGTCGCGCGGACGAAAGACAAAGGGCGCGCGTTCGCTGCGGGTGTCCTTGAAGAAGGCCAGCACGAGGAAAATGGCGATCAGCACCAGAACGAAGGCACCGTAGAAGGGTGTTCTAAGCGTGGCAAAGCTGCCCAGTAGGTCAGAGTCCGACAGGACGGCGCCGATGATCGGCCCTCCGACAAGGCCAAAGCTGACGCCGGTTACGATATACCCCATATTGCGGTCGCGGTCGGCAGCATCGGTACTGCCATCGATCATCGCCGCCTGCGCGATGGGCTGATTGCCCGCCGTAAAGCCAGTGATCGACCGACCCAGGATCAGCAACAGCAGACTATCGAGGTAGAGCGAGGCGATGGTAATGGCATATCCCGCCAACGCTCCGCCCAGACAGACCAGAAGCGCGTTCTTGCGCCCGATGGAATCCGAGACCTTCGATACGTAAACAACCCCCAGAAACCACGACAGGAAGAAACACCCAATCACCAACCCATAGTAGAAATGGCGACGTCCGTCGGGTGTGCCTTCGGGCAGGAACCCGGATTTCGTCTCCATGATCAGAGAGTTGATGATCGGAAAGACCAGCCCTTGTCCGATCAGGTCCACAAACACCACAAACAGCAGGGTGATCTTGGCAATCTTAGTCATGAAAAACGCCCCCGGTTCCAATAACTTGGGGCGAGTGTAGCAGACAGTTGTGCCGTTACCTAACGATGTGTCAGAGGCCGGAGAACCCGACCTCTGACGGCGTGATTACTTCAGCGATGCTACGCCCAAAGGTACTCCGGCGACCTCGCACCAGATGTATACTTCGTTGTATCCCGACACATCCATGGTCGGCGGGACTGCATAGGATTGCTTACCTGCAAGGTGCAGCAGCGCGCCGAGTTTGCTGTCAGGGGCGTAAGTGCCGTCTTTCCCAAATGCGACGCGCGGGTCGGGGCCGTTGTCCAGCGAAAAGTCCTCGCCCAGTTCAACGATGTAGCGGTCGCCATCCTTGACCAGTTTTACCGAACCGGTGGTGATGTGGTTCGAACGGCCCTCGAACGTGCCTTTCTTTTTGGCTCCACCGGCCACAGCACTGGTGGTGCTAGCCAAGGTAAGGGCCGCGCCGGTGGCAGCAGCTTTCACAAAAAGAGAACGACGAGTCATCATGATGCGGTATCTCCATAAGATAGATGCGGGCCTGTGTGCCCGTCGCCATTTTTTATGCCGCACGCGACCCTCGCATGGCGATTCACATCACTACGAATATCCGTGTGTCTTCTGTGAGTTGTCGTGATGTTTTCGTGATCGGCTTGTGTTTTCGCGACGTATGATTAGGTTCCGCTTCGAAACAGACGGATAAAACACATATGACCGACCTGACCCCGCGCGAGATTGTCTCGGAACTGGACCGCTTCATCATCGGGCAAAAAGACGCCAAGCGCGCCGTGGCCGTGGCCTTGCGCAATCGCTGGCGGCGCAAGCAGTTGGCGGATGATATCCGCGATGAGGTCTACCCCAAGAACATCCTGATGATCGGGCCCACCGGCGTCGGTAAAACCGAGATTAGCCGCCGTCTGGCCAAACTGGCACGTGCACCCTTCATCAAGGTCGAGGCCACCAAGTTCACCGAAGTCGGATATGTCGGTCGTGACGTGGAACAGATCGTGCGCGATCTGGCCGACGCAGCGATCATCCAGACCCGCGAATACATGCGTGAGGATGTGAAGGCTCGCGCCCATCAGGCCGCCGAGGATCGCGTGATCGAAGCCATCGCTGGCACCGATGCACGCGAAGCGACCCGTGAAATGTTCCGCAAGAAGCTGAAATCGGGTGAGCTGGACGACACAGAGATCGAGCTGGAGCTATCTGACACCTCAAACCCGATGCCGATGTTTGACGTACCCGGCCAGCCCGGCAGCCAGATGGGCATGATGAATCTGGGCGATATCTTCGGCAAGGCCTTCGGCGGCCGCACGGTGAAAAAGAAAGTAACCGTGGCCGAAAGCTATGACCTACTGATCGGGGAAGAGGCCGACAAGCTGCTGGATGATGAAACCGTCAACCGCGTGGCGCTGGAGTCGGTCGAACAGAACGGCATCGTGTTTCTGGACGAGATCGATAAAGTCTGCGCGCGCGCGGAAGCGCGCGGTGGCGATGTCAGCCGCGAAGGGGTCCAGCGCGATCTGCTGCCTCTGATCGAGGGCACGACAGTGTCCACCAAACATGGCCCGGTGAAAACCGACCATATCCTGTTCATCGCCTCGGGTGCGTTCCACATTGCCAAACCTTCGGACCTGCTGCCCGAGCTTCAGGGCCGTCTGCCGATCCGAGTGGAGCTGCGCGCGCTGACAGAAGAAGATTTCGTGCGCATCCTGACCGAGACGGACAACGCGCTGACCCTCCAATACACCGCCCTTATGGGTACCGAAGAGGTCACCGTCAGTTTCACCGATGACGGCATCGCGGCGCTGGCCAAAATCGCTGCGGATGTGAACCAAACCGTAGAAAACATCGGCGCGCGGCGGCTTTACACGGTGATGGAGCGTGTGTTCGAAGAACTCTCGTTCACCGCGCCTGATCAGGCTGGGACCGAGATCACGGTGAACGCGCAATTCGTGGATGACAATCTGGGTGAGTTGACGAAATCAACCGACCTCAGCCGTTACGTATTGTAACAAATCCAGCTGTATTTCGCCGCCGATTTGGCGGCGAATTTTCGTTCCGGCTGGACCTTGCACCAGAAACTGGTAACCGTGACTCAAACTCTGTTTCTTTGAGGGTTGAGCCGTGTTGCGTTTGAGTATTGCCTTTCTTGCTGTTGCTACACTGAGCGCTTGCGTCGACAGAACTGCGCAGGTGACAGTGCCATCCGCGTTGAATGTGGGATCCGCAGAAACCGTCTACGCGGCCACAACCCGGGGGCGGAACCCCGACGGAACGTTTAACGCCGACCGGGGCGAGCGGGTTCAGTACCACAAAATGACGGTCTCAATCCCGCCAAACCACACGCCAGGCACGTTGGAGTTTTCTTACGCAAACCCCAATCCGGAGAAGCAGTTTGTTTTGGCCAACACAACGGACCTATCCGGCCCGCGTGAGTTGGCAAACCAACTGCGCGGAGAGGATGATGTGTCGATCTTCGTGCACGGGTATAACTCGACCCATACCGAGACCGCGTTTCGCGCGGCGCAGTTGGCGCATGATCTGGACATTCCCGGATCGGTCCTGATTTACTCCTGGCCCAGTCAGGCGCGCGGGGCAGGGTATGCCTATGATCTGGACAGCATGCTGTTTGCCCGCGACGGGTTGGAGAAGACAATCCGGGACCTGAAATCCATCGGCGTGAAACGGGTTGTGCTGGTCGCCCACTCCATGGGCGGCGCCCTTTCGATGGAGATGATGCGTCAGGCAGAGCTACGCTCGCCCGGCTGGTCGCGGCGCAACCTTGATGGCGTATTCCTGATCTCACCCGATCTGGATATTGACGTGTTTCGCTCGCAAATGGACAGCATCAAAACTCCGCCTGATCCCTTTGTCGTGATGGTATCGCAAAAGGACAAAATCCTGAATATCTCGGCCCGGATTCGCGGTACACCGGGGAGTGAACGGCTGGGCAATATCAGCACCATCGAGGCGTTGGCCGAGTATCCGATCGAGGTGATCGACGCGACCGCGTTCAACAGCGATGCCGAGTCCTCGCATTTCGTTGCTGCAACCTCACCCGCCTTGCTGTCGCTGCTCAGTTCGGCGCGGCGTGTTGGAAACACCCTTGGAAACCGACGCCGGGGCATCGACTATTTGATCCCCAACAGTCAACGCAACCCCTCGGGTGCGACCGAGGTTGTTCTGTCTGAGACCGGACAGGCGCAGGTCGCTACTCAGTAGGATTCAAGGGTTTGCCAGAGGGTCTCTAACTATTTCGGTCGGTGGGCGAAGCCTAGCGTACACGTCTGAGATAAACGTAGTAGGCACCATCCCCGCCGTGACTGATATGCGCAGGTGTCACCTGCATCACCGCCTGCGCCAGAGGCGGGATCGATAGCCAATGCGGCACCTGATTGCGCAACACACCGCGCGGGGTCGGGATCGGCCCTGGCTCGTCGCGGTCTTTCCCCTTGCCCGTGATTACCAGAACCAGGCGTTTGCCCTGCGCTTGCGCCGTAAGCACAAAGCGCACAAGCGCCGGATGAGCGGTGTCTATGCGCATCCCATGCAGGTCCAGCTTCCCCTCGGGTTTGAGCTTGCCACGCTTCATGCGGCCAAAGGCCTTGGTATCCATCTGAACCGGGGCGGCGCGCAGCGTCTCGGTGATCGACGGCTTCAAGCGATTGGCAGACGGCTTGGAAGGTTGGTGCTGCCCCAGCTCAAACGCTTCAATCCGGGGTTTTGGCAGTTTCTTGGGCGTGGGTTTGGGCAGAGTTGTCGGATGCACGGTTTGAGGGATCTCGGGGTGCAGCCGCTCAGCCTGTTTGGCGACCTTGCGCCACAGCTCGATCTCATCGCTGGTCAGTTTGCGCCGGGTCATTAGTAGTCATCCGTCGCCATGGCATAGGCACGCTGGATCGGCAGTAGCACGACCATGCGACCGGGGTCTTTCAACCGACCGGCAGCTTGCCCTGCATCATCGCCCGTTCCAAAGAAGATATCGGCCCGCTGTGCGCCCTTGATCGCCGCACCGGTATCCTGCGCGATCATCAGGCGGCGCAAGGGCTTCTTGCCGTCTTTCTCAACCCAGACCGGAGCACCGAGCGGCGTATAGGCAGGATCGGCCGCGATGCTGCGCATGGTGGTGATCGACCGGTTCATGGCACCCAAAGGCCCCAGTTCCGGCGCCACGCGGCTGACCTCGCGGAAGAACACGTATGAGGGATTGTGAAACAAGAGCTCAGCCCCAGCTTCGGGGTTCTTGCGTACCCAGGCCTGGATCATCTGCGCGCTGACCGCGTGGGCACCCAAAGCGCCACGCCGGACCAGCTCAACCCCGATTGAACGGTAGGGCTGACCGTTCGCGCCACCATATCCCACGCGCAAGGCACCGCCATCGGGCAGGCGCACCCGGCCAGAGCCCTGAATTTGCAGAAAGAACAGCTCAACCGGGTCATCGACCCACGCGATCTCAAGCCCGCGGCCCTGCATCACGTCGCTGGTCAGGATCTCGCGCCGGCTGAGCCACGGCCCATCCCGCGCCTCGGGTGGCATCTTGTAGATCGGGTACTTGAACCGATCCGTCCGGGTTCTGGAGCCATCAAGCTCTGGCTCAAAATACCCGGTGAACAGCCCATCCTTGCCGTCTTCGACCAAAACAGGCCGAAAGAAGAGTTCAAAGAAGGACCGGGCGGCATCCCCTTCATAGGTCCGGGCGACACCACAAAGCGCACGCCAATCCGGGTCGTTCAGATCACCGCAAGTGTTCAGAAAAACGGAAAGGGCCGCGCCGTGGTCATCCTCGGCCCAGCCCTGCAGGTCGTCAAACGAAAGGACGGATCGCGTCGCCTCGGCTCCGGCGGCGCTGGCAGTGGTCATCGCACCCACCAGAAAAAGCGACCGGAGCGTGGCAATCATGCGTCCGTGGCAACAAGCAGCCAGTTTGGATCGTCCTTGCCCATCACGCGGGCAAAGGTCCAGCTGTCCTTTTGGCGTTTCACGGTATTCGGGTTGCCTTCGATGATGTCACCACCACGATCCCGCACGACCGAGGTCAGCTCACCAATGAATTTCATGGTGATTTCTGCCTCATTCGTATCCTTGTCAAAGGACACATCGGTCAGGGTGGTTTCGCGCACGCCGATGAACTCGGCCTCGATCGTCAGGCCTTGATCTTCGCGCGCGGATACAACCGAGACGAAGGTTTCGAAAACGTCTTCGGCCAGGAAGGGCTGGATTTCGTCCAAATTGCCCTTCTCAAAACCCATCACGATCATTTCATAAGCGCCACGGGCACCCTGAACAAATTCACTGACCGAGAAGCTGGGCTCGACCCGCTTCATCGCAGCCAAGGTCTGCGCTTGCTCGCTGTCTTCGGGAACGTGGTCAGTGATGTCATGATCCGGACCACCTTCGATCACCTCGAAATCACGACGGGACGCACCCGCATCGGGCTGATGCGGAACAGGGGGTTTTTCGAAACCTTCACGCGTTCCCAGCACGCTTTTCAAACGCAGGATCAGGAAAACGGCAATTCCGGCCAGTACCAGCAGCTGGATCATGGGTTCGTTCATTTCATCCTCTTTTCAGAACCGAGACTTTGTGTACGCGGCCTCCTGCCACTATGTAGGTGACAGTTGGTGGCAAGTCCACAGTTCGGCCATAGGTAAAGGATAACGCAAATGTACCTGTTCTTGGCATTTTTATTGGTTCCGATCCTTGAGATAGCCCTGTTCATCCAGGTTGGCGGTCTAATCGGCCTGTGGCCAACCCTTGCCATCGTGGTTCTGACGGCGGTTCTGGGCACCACATTGGTACGGACACAAGGTCGCATGGCGCTGGGGCAATTGCAGCAATCCTTCGCCACTCTGGACGATCCGACCGAGCCTTTGGCCCATGGCGCAATGATCCTTTTGTCCGGCGCGCTGTTGCTGACACCCGGCTTTTTCACCGATGCCGTTGGGTTTGCACTGTTAATCCCCAGCGTGCGGATCGCCGTTTTCCGCTATCTGAAAACCAAGGTGACCGTGACCCAGTTCCAGATGGGGCCGGGCGCGGGCTTCCAACAACCACGCGGACCCTATGATCAGGGCGACGTGATTGACGGCGAGTTTACCGAGGTTCGCCCACGCAAGGACCCCTCGAAACCGTCAAAATGGGTGGAAGGTCCCCACCAGCATTGAGGTGCCGCGCGCAACTTGCTAAGCAGTGTCGAATTTCATTTTTGGAGTAGATCCATGGCCGAAGAAAACGCTGCAGAAAACACTGCGGCTCAAGCCGCCCCTCAGGTTCAGATGCGCGTTCTGGGACAGTTCATTCGTGATATGTCCTTTGAAAACGTCATGGCGCAAAAAGGCGTGTCCGGTGACGTACAGCCCGAGATTCAGGTTCAGGTGAACCTGGACGCGAAAAAGCGTCAGGTCGAGCATCAGTATGAAGTTTCGATCAAGCTGAAGCTGACCTCGAAAGCCAAGGGCATGGACGATGTTCTGTTCCTGTGCGAGCTGGATTATTGCGGGCTGTTCCACGTGGAAGGCGTGCCAGAAGATCAGCTGCACCCGTTCCTGATGATCGAATGCCCGCGCATGCTGTTCCCGTTCCTGCGCCGTATCGTCAGCGACGTCACCCGTGACGGTGGCTATCCGCCGGTGAACCTGGACAACATTGATTTTGTAGCGCTTTACCGCAATGAGCTGATGCGCCGTCAGGCCGCTCAGGCGGAACAGGCCGAGCAGACCGACGCCTAAATCCCTCGAGCCCCGTGCCTGACAGGATCAGGCGCGGGTCCACAGGGCGCTTTCGCCCAGTTTCTCGATAAATGCCTCATGCGCTGCGCGTTCATCCTCGGTGATCCGGGATGGCAGCGGTGTTGCGCGCGGTGTCGGACGCCAGTCATCTGCCCCACCCACGCCGGACGCGGCTGAGGTGGACAGGCCGAAATCCGGTTGGCGTCCGCCGATCAGCTCAAGATAGACCTCGGCCAGGATCTCCGAGTCCAAAAGCGCGCCGTGCAGCACTCGGTTCGAGTTGTCGATATTGAACCGCCGACACAGCGCATCCAACGACGCCGGAGAGCCCGGAAACCGTTTGCGCGCAATGGCGAGCGTATCGAGCGCCTGATCCATCGGAATCGGCGGCAGGCCCATCCATTTCAGCTCGGCGTTCAGGAACTTCATGTCGAAAGAGGCGTTGTGGATCACCAGTTTCGCGTCGCCAACAAAATCGCGAAACCCTTGACCCACTTTGGCAAAAACCGGTTTGTCTTTCAGCGTCACCTCACCCTTTTCGGGCGGGCGCGGGGTTTCCAGCAGGTCGGGGCCGATGCCATGTACGCCAAATGCCTCTTCCGGCATGCCGCGTTCGGGGTTGATATAGACATGATAGGTCTCGCCCGTCGCCACATGGTTCCACAGCTCAACCGCGCCGATCTCGACAATCCGATCACCGCTTTCAGGATCAAAGCCCGTGGTTTCGGTATCGAGTACAATCTCACGCATCTGCCATCCCCGCCCGTATCTGCCTGACCACATCCTGCACCTGCGCGCGGGCATGGTCCAGAGTGTTGGTTTCAATCACATAGTCAGAGCGCGCGCATTTCTCGTCATTCGGCATCTGCTTGGCGCGGATTTGTTCGAACTGAGCCTCGGACATCGTGCCGCGTTCCATCACCCGGCGTTTTTGTTCGTCAGGCGATACCCGAACGCAGGCGACCGCATCCATCGCGGCCTCACCGCCCGTTTCGAACAGAAGGGGGATGTCGAACACCAGAATATCGGCCGCGGCACTTTCGCGGAATGCCGCGCGATCTGCGGCAACCAGAGGGTGAACGATCCCCTCGATCCTTTTCAAAGCAGAACTGTCTTCGGAAATAATCCGTTTCAGTGCCTCGCGGCTGACCGCGCCCTCTACGATAGCCGACGGAAAACCCTCACCCATCGGCCCAACTGCCGCTCCGTCTTTAGAATAGAGACGATGTACCGCTGCATCTGCATCCCAAAGCGCGCAGCCTTCATCGACGAACATCTGCGCCGTGGTGCTTTTGCCCATCCCGATTGAGCCTGTCAGGCCAAGCGCAAACCTCATGCCAGAACGGCTGCGCGCAAATCGTCATTGACCTCCGGGCGCACGCCGAACCAACGTTCAAAGCCCGGAACTGCCTGATGCAGCAACATGCCCAGCCCATCGACCACGGTGCATCCGGCCTCTTCCGCCGTTTTCAACAGGTTGGTCTTGAGCGGCGCGTAGACCAGATCGGTCACCACGGCGCCCGGCTGCAATCCATCCAATGGCACCCGCAGCTCAGGCTGACCCTGCATGCCCAGAGACGTCGTGTTGACCACAAGCTCGGCGTTTTCGATCACGTTGCCGGCCTGCACCCAATCCACAACGGTGATGCGCTGCCCAAATTCTTCTTTCAGATGATCGGCACGGGCGCGGGTGCGGTTGGTCAGCAGAATCTCGGGCACACCCGCATCCGCCAGCGCCTGCAACACGGCGCGCGCCGCTCCGCCCGCGCCAAAAACCACGGCGGGGCCATCTTTGGCATTCCAATCCGGTGCGCCCGCGCGCAGGTTCTCCATGAACCCATACCCGTCGGTGTTATCGGCATGGATCGAGCCATCCTCGCGGAAAACCAACGTATTCGCGGCCCCGATCACGGTCGCCCGGTCCGAGACATGGTCAGCGATACGCAAGGCAGCCTCTTTATGCGGCACCGTCACGTTTGTTCCCACAAAACCGGCCTTCGGCAGGGTGCGCAGGACGGTCTCCAGATCAGCCGGGGCGACATCCATGGGGACGTAGTGCCCCTCTAGCCCGTAGGTCTTCAACCAATGCCTATGCAATTTGGGCGAGCGGGAATGGCCCACCGGGTGCCCGATCACTCCGGCCAGAGGAATCTTGTGGTCCGTCATTGATCAATCACCCCTTTGACAGCCAGATAGTTGAGCAGCTCCAACAGGGGCATACCCAAAACGTTAAAGTAGTCACCGTCAATGGTCGCAAAAAGTCGCACGCCTTCTTCCTCAAGCTTATATGCGCCCACCGCGTGGCGGATGCTGTCCCAATTGCGATCGACATAGTCGCGAAGGTACGCGTCCGAGCTCATCCGCATCCGCAAGCGCACCTGGCCGACATGACGCCAGATCGGCTCACCATCCTGATAAATCACCGCCGCTGACAGCAACATGTGCCGCTTGCCCCGCATCATCTTCAACTGGGCAAAGGCGTCTTCAGCTGTCTCAGGCTTTGACAGCAACTGCCCGTCGAAATCCAAAACCTGATCGCAGCCCAACACTATTGCTCCGGGTATCTTATCGCTCACCTTGCGCGCCTTCATTTCCGCCAGCGCATCGGCAATATCACGCGGTGAGGCGCCTTCGGCCAACAAGGCATGCTTTATGCTATCCTCGTCCACGCGCGCGATCTGAACAGAGAAAGGCACGCCTGCATTTTCCAGCAACTGCGCGCGAATGGAGGATCCTGAGGCCAGGACGATGGGGACAGACATGTGGACAACCCCGTGGGCAAATCGTTGAGCGGTCTTGGACGCTTTGTATGGTTTTCAGATTGACACGCAAGCCCGGGAATTTCGCGAAAAACTTCCCTGAGTCGCTCAAGCATCATCCAGCCGGGGTAAGGATAACTTCGAAACAGCGGATAACCGGGAAATCTGGATCTATTCAAGGTGTTATCCCCAGATACATCCTCGGAATTTAGATCTAAATATATGTTTTAATTTGATTATTTTTGAAATTCACAGAATCACTCATATCTCGTGCGAAACTGTCCACTTGGGGAAAACCAAAGGGTAAAAAAGTAATCCACGGATTTTACCCACCCTACAAAACCATCTTCCTTTCTTCTTTCTTATTTTTTTATTAGGGAGAGTTCCGAGAAGCACCCGGAGCCAAGATGACTGATCTTCTTTTCACGATTTACCCGTGGGTGAAGTCCCTTCATATCATGGCCGTGATTTCGTGGATGGCAGGATTGTTCTACCTTCCGCGTCTGTTCGTCTATCACGTAGAAAAGGCGCAAGCAGTTAACGGGGCGGAAACCATCTTCTTTGAAATGGAAGAGAAGCTGCTCCGCGTGATCATGCGCCCTGCGATGATCGTAGCCTGGGTATGTGGTCTGATCATGGTGTTCACGCCCGGTATTGTCGGCTGGGACTTTGCATGGCCCTGGCTTAAAGGCGCAGCCGTTATTGGGATGACCTGGTTTCATCATTGGCTGTTGTCCCGCCGCAGAGATTTCGCTGAGGGGCGAAATAAGCTCACTGGGCGGCAGTATCGCATGATGAACGAGGTTCCGACCGTTTTGATGGTTGTCATCGTTCTGGCGGTCATTCTGAAGTTCTGAGGGCCGTTCCAGCAAGGCCCTGTTTGACTCCGTAGATCGACGCAACTATGTAGGGGTCAACACGCCCGTCCGGGCGGCGTCTTTTCCGTACTGAAATTCCACTTCGAACCGCAGTCAGCGGTGAAGGTATGCATCATGTCCAATGAATCCCTGAATTTGGCCGATCTGAAAGCCAAAAGCCCCAAAGACCTTCTGGCGATGGCCGAAGAGCTGGAGATCGAAAACGCCTCGACCATGCGTAAAGGCGAGATGATGTTCCAGATCCTGCGCGAACGCGCGGATGAAGGCTGGACTGTTGGCGGTGACGGCGTTCTTGAGGTCCTGCAAGACGGCTTCGGTTTCCTGCGCTCGCCCGAGGCGAACTATCTGCCGGGTCCGGACGATATCTATGTCTCGCCTGACATGATCCGTCAGCACTCGCTGCGTACAGGTGATACGGTCGAAGGTGAAATCAAAGCGCCCGACGATAGCGAGCGGTATTTTGCGCTGACCAAGGTCACCAAGATCAACTTTGAAGATCCTGAGAAGGCCAAGCACAAGATCCTGTTCGACAACCTTACGCCGCTCTATCCAGATGAACGTCTGAAGATGGAGATCGAGGATCCCACCATCAAGGACAAGTCGGCCCGTGTGATCGATCTGGTTTCGCCCATCGGTAAAGGTCAGCGGTCGCTGATCGTGGCGCCTCCACGGACCGGTAAGACGGTGATCCTGCAGAATATCGCACATTCAATCGAACAGAACCACCCGGAGTGTTACCTGATCGTCCTGCTGATCGACGAACGCCCGGAAGAGGTAACGGACATGCAGCGCTCAGTGAAGGGTGAGGTTGTGTCTTCGACCTTTGACGAACCTGCAACGCGCCACGTCGCCGTGTCCGAGATGGTGATCGAAAAGGCTAAGCGTCTGGTGGAGCATAAACGAGATGTTGTTATCCTGCTAGACTCGATCACAAGACTTGGTAGGGCGTTTAACACCGTGGTCCCATCCTCGGGTAAGGTTCTGACCGGTGGTGTGGATGCGAATGCTCTTCAACGGCCTAAGCGCTTCTTTGGTGCGGCGCGGAATATCGAAGAGGGTGGCTCGCTGACCATCATTGCCACCGCGCTGATCGATACCGGCAGCCGGATGGACGAAGTGATCTTCGAAGAATTCAAAGGCACGGGTAACTCGGAAATCGTTCTGGATCGCAAGATCGCAGACAAGCGCGTGTTCCCGGCCATCGACATCCTCAAATCTGGTACCCGGAAAGAGGACCTGCTGGTGGACAAGGGCGATCTGGCCAAGACCTTCGTTCTGCGCCGTATCCTCAACCCGATGGGGACCACCGATGCAATCGAGTTCCTGTTGTCCAAGTTGAAACAGACGAAGACAAACGGCGAGTTCTTCGATTCGATGAACACCTGACACAGGTCTTAACAGACGCGAGGCCTTCGAATGGATACGATATTCGCCTTGGCCAGCGCGCAAGGCAAAGCAGGGGTGGCGGTCATCCGTCTCTCTGGTCCTGACGCGCATCGAGCGGCGGCGGGGATGACCGGCGGCGCGCTTCCGGCACGTGGGATGTCTCTGCGAACTCTTAGGGATGCTGACGGAGTTCGTCTGGATGATGGGCTAGTTTTGACGTTCAAAGCTCCGGCCAGCTTCACCGGCGAAGATGTTGCTGAGTTGCAGATTCACGGAAGTACGGCCTCGGTCAATGCTGTCATGCGCTGCTTGTCGGAAACGGACGGTTTGCGCCTTGCCGATCCGGGGGAGTTCACCCGTCGCGCGTTGGAAAACGGCAAGATGGATTTAGCCCAGGTCGAAGGCCTTGCCGATTTGATCGACGCTGAGACGGAAGCCCAACGCAAACAGGCGCAGACGATCCTCGCCGGCGAGTTGGGAAACCTAGCCGAGCGATGGCGGCGGGACCTGATCCGCGCCGCCTCTCTGTTCGAGGCCGTGATCGACTTTGCCGATGAAGAGGTTCCGACCGACGTCACCCCTGAGGTGCGCGACTTGATCTCGGGCGTCATGGCTGACTTGAAGCGCGAGGCGGACGGTGTTCAGATCGCGGAACGCATCCGAACCGGGTTTGAGGTTGCAATCGTCGGCCTTCCCAACGCGGGTAAGTCCACCTTGCTGAATGCTTTGGCTGGGCGAGACGCTGCAATTACATCAGAATATGCGGGGACAACGCGGGACGTCATCGAGGTTCGTATGGATCTGGCAGGACTTCCGGTGACACTGCTGGACACCGCCGGGCTGCGTGATACGGACGACCACGTTGAAAGCCTTGGTATCGCATTGGCTAAGAAACGCGCTGAAGCTGCTGATCTGCGTGTGTTCCTGTCTGACGAACCGTTGCTTCTCGGTGTAGATATTCAGCCGGATGATATTCAGGTGGCACCGAAAGCGGATCTTCGTAGTCCCCAAGTCGGTGGGGTTTCCGGGAAAACGGGTCAGGGGATTGATCAGCTGATATCCAACATATCGCGTGTACTGAGTGATCGAACCACTAGTCATGGTATTGCGACACGAGAACGCCATCGCATTGCTTTGACTAAAGCACTGGACGCTCTGACTGCGGCAATGTCGGTTCTGGAATCGGGTCCGGACCTGTATGATATAGCAGCAGAAGAGATGCGCACTGCGATCCGCGCACTTGAAAATTTGGTGGGCAGAATAGGTGTCGAGGATCTATTGGATGAAATATTCTCGAGTTTCTGCCTGGGAAAATAAGGAGTGTTTCACGTGAAACATTCAGACTTCGATGTAGTCGTCATTGGCGCGGGGCACGCGGGCACCGAGGCTGCGCATGCTGCAGCCAGAATGGGCGTTTCGACAGCATTGGTCACGCTATCCGCCGCAGATATCGGTGTGATGTCCTGCAATCCTGCAATCGGAGGTCTGGGAAAAGGCCACTTGGTTCGCGAGATAGATGCCCTGGACGGCGTCATGGGTCGTGTTGCAGACCAGGCAGGGATCCAGTTCCGACTGTTGAACCGTCGCAAAGGGCCAGCTGTACAAGGTCCAAGGACGCAAGCGGATAGGGCGCTTTACCGAGCTGCGATGCAAAAGGAAACGGATAGGCAAGAAAACCTGTCTGTTATTGTTGGCGAAGTCGTAGACTTTCTGATGAATCAGGATCGAGTTGCCGGCGTTAGGTTGGGCGACGGATCAGAAATCTCGGCAAAGTCTGTCATTCTTACGTCCGGCACGTTCCTTCGAGGTGTCATTCACATCGGAGATGTCTCGCGACCCGGAGGTCGCATGGGAGATCGCCCTTCCGTCAGATTGGCGGAACGTTTGGATGCATATGACCTTCCAACTGGACGGTTGAAGACGGGAACCCCACCGAGGCTGGATGGGCGCACAATTGATTGGTCAGGGTTGGAGCGTCAGGACGGCGACGACGAGCCAACCTTGTTCTCGTTTCTATCGACTTCAGTTGTTGCGCCTCAGATTTCGTGTGGGATTACCCATACGAACGCTCAGACACATGAAATAATTGAAAAGAATCTAAGTAAATCAGCAATGTATGGCGGACATATCGATGGGGTTGGTCCAAGATACTGCCCGTCGATCGAAGACAAAATCGTTCGGTTTGCAGAGAAAGACTCGCATCAGATCTTCCTTGAGCCCGAAGGGGTGAACGACCATACGATTTACCCCAACGGTATTTCGACGTCTTTACCACAGGATGTGCAGCTACAATATGTTCGTTCGATCAAAGGGCTAGAGAATGCTGATATTCTGCAGCCAGGCTACGCCATCGAGTACGATTATGTAGACCCACGTGTCTTATCAGCGACTTTGGCCTTGCCCGAGATACCAGGCCTATATCTAGCGGGTCAGATCAACGGAACCACAGGATATGAGGAGGCTGCCGCTCAGGGTATGGTTGCTGGCCTCAATGCGGCTTTGGCTGTTCAGGGCAAGGAGCCAATCCATTTCACCCGTGCCGATAGTTACATCGGTGTCATGATAGATGATCTTACCACCCGTGGCGTTGCAGAACCGTATCGGATGTTCACCTCTCGTGCAGAGTTCAGATTGTCACTTCGAGCAGATAATGCAGATCAGCGTTTGACGCCTATTGGATTGCAGTTGGGTTGCGTTGGAAGCAGGCGCCGACAAGCTTTCACAGAAAAAATGGATCAATTGAGCGACGCGAAATCGTTTTTGAGCGAAAAAACCTATACGCCAAAAGAGGTTTTGGCAGCTGGCATCAATGTTAATCAGGACGGCAATAGGCGTGATGGAATGGCGATTCTGGCTTTTCCGGATGTGGCTTTTGAGGACCTGCTGCCGTTGATACCCGAACTGGACACGGTGACGCCAGATATCCGGCTTCAGATTGCTAGGGATGCGCTATATGCAAACTATATCGCTCGGCAGCAGCGGGATGTAGAAGCTATGAAGAGGGATGAAGCCTATCAGATTCCTAGGGATTTCGACTATTTTGCTTTGGATGGGCTTTCATCTGAAATGAAGCAAAAGCTGTCTCAGGCAAAACCCGGAAATATTGCTCAGGCCAGTAGGGTAGAAGGTGTTACACCCGCGGCCTTGACCTTGGTTTTGGCAAAACTTCGGCGTGATCAAAAAGTTAAACAAGCATGAAGCCTGAATTTTCCAAGTTTGATGTTTCACGTGAAACATTCGACCGGCTAGATACGTATGTAGAGCTGGTGAAACGCTGGAATCCCAAGATCAACTTGGTTTCAAGAAACAGTCTGGAGGATATCTGGGATCGACATATTCTGGATTCCGTCCAGGTATACCGATGTGCAACCACCGCAGACACATGGGTTGATATCGGAGCCGGAGGCGGATTTCCGGGGATGGTGTGTGCGATTATGGCACTGGAAGAGTCGCCAAACACCCGTTTCCAATTTGTCGAAAGTGATCAGAGAAAATCAGCATTCCTGAGGAACGTTGCACGTGAATGTGGGGTGACGTGTCAGGTCATTTCAAAACGAATCGAATCCGTTGATCCACTTGAAGCTGATATTCTATCGGCCCGTGCTTTGGCAGATCTGCGCACATTATTGTCCTTTTGTGACAGGCATTTAAGCGAGAACGGCACTGCTTTGTTGCCGAAAGGCGCGAACTGGAAAAAAGAACTGTCAGAGGCGCTGGAAGAATGGAAATTCGATGTTGAGCCGATTACAAGTTTAACAGAGTCCCAAGCCGTAATCCTTAAAATCAAAGGAGTATCTCGTGGTTGATCTTTCTCGTCCTTCAGGGCCCCGGATAATTGCGGTTGCCAATCAGAAGGGCGGAGTTGGGAAAACTACGACGGCGATAAATCTGGCTGCGGGTTTGGCCGAAGCTGGCTGCCGGGTTCTGGTTGTTGATCTCGATCCGCAGGGCAACGCGTCGACTGGATTGGGTGTCGAAGACCGAGATTGGACCACTTATGATCTTATTTTGGACGACGCACCGCTAGAGGCGGTCATACAAGAGACAGAGATAGGTGGTCTTTTCGTCATTCCGGCCACTGTCGATCTGAGTTCGGCGGATATCGAACTCATTTCAAACGAAAAACGCAGCTACTTATTGCATGACGCTTTGCGACAAACCTCAATAGACGGGTTTGAACTGGATTTCGTTTTGATTGATTGCCCTCCGTCCTTGAACCTGCTGACCGTGAACGCAATGGTTGCCTCGCATTCGGTTCTTGTTCCATTGCAGAGTGAATTCTTTGCTCTGGAGGGTTTATCTCAATTGATGCTGACGATCCGAGAGGTTCGCCAAACGGCGAATCCAGATCTGAGAATCGAAGGTATTGTGTTGACTATGTATGACAACCGCAACAACTTGTCCCGTCAGGTCGAAAAAGACGCGCGTGACAATTTGGGTGAGATGGTTTTTAAGACCAAGATACCCAGAAATGTGCGGGTCAGTGAGGCACCGTCTTACGCGTTGCCAGTTTTGCAATATGACTCGGGCTCGCTTGGGGCGATGGCATATCGTCATCTGGCCCGCGAAGTCATGCACAAGAACAACAAAGTCGCCGCTTAAGCGACAACGAGGAGGGCGACATGAGCGCCAAAAAAGCGAAACCCAGGGGTCTTGGTCGTGGTCTTTCGGCCCTTATGGCGGATGTTACGCAGGAAACCGATGGACGCTCACCGGCTGAGCCGCGCCGGCCGGATATGACGGTACCCATCGAAAAGCTGAAAGCAAACCCGAACCAGCCGCGCCGGACTTTCCAGGCGGAGCAGTTGGATGAGTTGGCATCCTCGGTCAAGGAAAAGGGAATCATCCAACCATTGATCGTGCGGTCGATCGGTGCTGGAGAGTATGAAATCGTTGCGGGTGAACGCCGTTGGCGCGCTGCGCAAATGGCGCAACTGCATGATATTCCAGTTATTATTCGTGACTTTGATGATACAGAAGTTCTGGAAGTCGCGATTATCGAGAATATCCAACGGGCGGACCTCAATTCCGTCGAAGAAGCGGCTGGTTACAAGCAGCTCATGGATCGTTTCGGCCACACGCAGGAGAAACTGGCCGAGGCTTTGGGTAAGAGTCGCAGCCATATCGCTAACCTCTTGCGGCTTTTATCTCTACCGATGGATGTGCAAGCCTTTGTGATCGAAGGGAAATTGTCCGCGGGCCATGCACGAGCTTTAATCACAGCCGAGAATCCATCCGAGCTGGCCAAGCAGGTCGTGAAAGAGGGGCTTTCGGTGCGAGCCACAGAAGCCCTGGTGAAAAAGCAACAGCAGGATACAGGAGATCGGCCCGCACCGAGGTCTCGGGATCTGAACGCAGGTAAAGATGCAGATACCCGCGCGTTGGAGAAAGACCTCTCAGCCATCTTGGCGATGAAGGTTTCGATCAATCACAAGGCCGGGACAGAATCGGGCCAAGTTGTATTGACCTATGAAAACCTGGATCAGTTGGACGATCTTTGCGCTAAGCTCAGCCGTTAGGGCGGGTCCAGATAAAGATCATGACGCCGCTCAGAACCACGGCCTGAATAATCAGGACGTAGGACGGTAAAGACAGCAGAACCGAGATGCCAAATACGGCGGCGACCGACACGGTGGCCGCCTTTTTTGCGCTCGGGCGGATCGCGCCGGAGCTTTGCCAATCGATAATCATCGGACCAAACACCTGATGTGTTAGAAGCCAATTGTGAAGCCGGGACGATGAGCGGGCAAAGAAAAACGCCGCCAGCAGCAGAAAGGGAACGGTTGGGAGAAGCGGCAAGACCACTCCGACCATGGCGAGCGCGACGCAGAGCAAACCAAGACCGGCCCAAAAGTACTGCATCGGTTACTCCAACAACTCGCGGATCACCGCGTTCAGAACGGCACGCCCGTCTTTGGTTGCCCTTAGGCGCGTGTTTGACAGCTCGATCATTCCAAGGTCAGACAGAGAGACGAGTTTATCATTGGGAAGAGGGTGTCCGGAGAGAGCGCTAAACCTTTCCATATCTAGGCCTTCAGTGAGTCGGATACACATCATAACGTATTCAGCTGCCTGTTCGACTGGAAGAACCTTAGTTCGATCACTTTCTCCGGATCCGTTGGAAACCGCCTTTAGCCAGGTATTTGGCGACAAATGGGTTTCCGTCGCGAATTTACGTCCGTTCAAAGTGAGACGACCATGCGCGCCAGGTCCGATCCCAATATAGTCGCCGTAGCGCCAATAGATCTGGTTGTGCTGCGACTCGGCGCCGGGGCGGGCATGGTTGGAGACTTCATAGGCGGGCAGGCCGTGTGCCTCGCAGATCTCTTGCGTGGCCAGATACATATCGGCGGCGTGATCATCCTCGGGCAAACCGCGCAATCTACCGACCGCATAGCGATCCCCAAAGGCGGTGCCTTCTTCGATGGTCAGTTGATAGAGCGACAGGTGATCGACAGCCATAGACAGGGCCTCGGTCAACTCGGCCTGCCAAGCTTCAAGGGTTTGATGTTGGCGCGCGTAGATCAGGTCAAAGCTGACGCGGTCGAAACAGGCACGGGCGATGTCGAAAGCGGCGCGTGCTTCGGCGACCGTATGGATGCGACCCAAGCGGCGGAGGTCTTCATCATTCAGCGCTTGCACACCCATCGAAATCCGATTGACGCCAGCGTCACGATAGGCGGCAAAGCGCCCGGCCTCGACCGAGCCTGGGTTGGCCTCGAGCGATATTTCCATGTCGTTGGCGGGCCGCCAGAGGCTGCGGGCTTCGTCAATGACGGCTGAAACGGTGTCGGGGTTCATCAATGACGGGGTGCCACCGCCAAAAAAGATCGTATTGAGAACCCTGTCGGGCGTTTCACTGGCTGATCGCCGCAGCTCGGCTAGATAAGCATCAAGCCATTGTTTTTGATTAATATTTTTAGAAACATGGCTGTTGAAATCGCAATAGGGGCACTTGGCCTCGCAAAAGGGCCAATGCACATACAGGCCAAAGCCCCCGTTGCGCCAATCATCCGCCAAAGCAGCCTTTCACGAACATCTCTACCGCGCGACCGCGATGGCTGATCTTGTTCTTTTCCCAACGATCCATCTCGGCAAAGGTAATGTCGTGACCTTCGGGGACAAACATAGGGTCATACCCGAAGCCGTCCTTACCTCGGATTGGCCAGACGAGATGACCGGGTGCGATGCCTTCGAACACTTCGTCATGACCGTCGGGCCAGGCCAGAACCAGCGTGCAGCGAAATTGCGCGGTGCGCGGATGCGCTGCGTTCTTGGCCTCCAGTTCGTCATGTGCACGGGTCATGGCCATCATGAAATCGCGGCCATTGTCGGTTTCGGCCCAATCGGCCGTATAGACGCCCGGCGCACCGTCCAGCGCGTCGATGGTGATCCCGGAATCGTCCGACAGGGCAGGCAGGCCGGTGGCCTTGGCGGCAGCATGCGCTTTGATCCGGGCATTGCCGACAAAGGTATCTTCAGTCTCGTCCGGTTCGGGCAGGTTCATTTCTGCCGCGCCAACCACGGTCACGCCAAAGGGGTTGAGGAGATGCGCCATCTCCTCAAGCTTGCCTTTGTTATGTGTGGCGACCAACAGCCTGTCGCCGTCGAACTTGCGGGTCATGCGGTGGCTGCCTTTTGGGCGGCAGCCAGCTCACCCGCGCCTTTTTCGGCCAGATCCATCAGTTGATCCATCTGCGCGCGGCTGAAGACCGAGCCTTCGGCGCTCATCTGGACTTCGATCAGTTTGCCCGAGCCGGTCATGATGAAGTTGCCGTCCACGCCCGCCTCGCTGTCTTCGGGGTAGTCGAGGTCCAGCACTGGCTGACCGGCGTAAATTCCGCAAGATACCGCCGCAACAGGGTCTAACAAGGGATCCGAGATCACATCGCCCGCTTTCATCAGCTTATTCACGGCCAGACGCAGCGCCACCCAGCCGCCGGTGATCGAGGCGCAGCGGGTACCGCCATCCGCCTGGATGACATCACAATCGACGGTGATCTGGCGCTCACCCAATGCAACCCGGTCGACGCCGGCACGCAGGGCGCGGCCGATCAGGCGCTGGATTTCAACGGTACGACCGCCTTGCTTACCCGAGGCCGCCTCACGCCGCATCCGGGTGTTGGTTGCGCGGGGCAGCATACCGTATTCGGCAGTGACCCAACCAAGGCCCGAACCCTTGATGAAGGGCGGCACGCGATCCTCGATCGTGGCGGTGCACAGCACATGGGTATCGCCTATCTTGATTAGGCAAGACCCTTCGGCATGTTTGGTGAAGCCCGTCTCGATTGAAACGGCGCGCATTTCGTTTAGATCACGTCCTGAGGGTCGCATAGGAATTCCTTTGTTTGCTGGGTTGGGGATAACGTCCTGCGGCATTACGATGCAACCCTGATTGACCTTTCATTTACCTGCGATTTAATGGCAGTCCAGCAGGGGACCGAGAATGAGCGAAGCCAGCAGAATTCTGTCAGAGATGAACGACCGGTCGCGTGAGGTGTTTCGGCTGATCGTCGAAAGCTATCTGGAAAGCGGTGAGCCGGTGGGAAGCCGCACCCTGACGCGGACCCTTTCCGAAAAAGTCAGTGCCGCAACCGTGCGCAATGTGATGCAGGATCTCGAGTTTCTGGGTCTGCTGGACAGCCCTCACGTGTCTGCAGGACGAATTCCGACGCAGCAGGGGCTGCGGATGTTTGTGGACGGTTTGCTTGAGGTCGGCGATCTGGGCGCCGACGATCGGCAGAAGCTGGATGAGACTTTAGGCTCTAACGCAGGCGATGTTGGCGGAATGCTGGATCGAGTGGGCTCCGCTTTGTCACACGTGACACATGGCGCGTCGCTAGTTTTGACGCCAAAACATGAGGCCGAAATCAAGCATATCGAGTTTGTCTCATTGGCGCATGACCGGGCGCTGGTGGTTCTGGTGTTCTCGGATGGACATGTTGAAAACCGGCTATTCACACCGCCGCCGGGTCAGACGCCCAGTTCGATGCGAGAGGCCGCGAATTTCCTGAATGCACTGATTGAGGGGCGAACCCTAAGCGAAGTGCGGCGTCAGATGCTGTCGCAGATTGATGCGCGTAGGCAAGAGATAGACGTTCTGGCTCGAGAGATGGTGGAAAGCGGGATTGCGGCTTGGGACGGGGATGGAAGCGACTCGGCGCGTCTGATCGTACGCGGCCGGGCGAATCTTTTGGCGGATTCTGGTGAGGCAGAGGAGTTGGACCGCATTCGCACCCTGTTCGATGATCTTGAACGCAAGCGCGACATAGCCGAATTCCTTGAATTGACCGAGGAAGGCGAGGGTGTGCGCATTTTTATTGGCTCCGAGAACAAACTTTTCTCACTTTCGGGTTCCTCTTTGGTGGTGTCTCCTTATATGAACGCTGATCGTAAGATAATTGGTGCGGTTGGGGTCATCGGGCCCACACGTTTGAATTATGGACGGATCGTACCGATCGTGGATTATACGGCGCAACTGGTCGGCAAGCTGATATCCGACCGGAGCTAGAGGGTAAGAGATGGCAGAGCCCAAGAACGAAGAATTTCTGGACGACATCATGGCGGCCGAAGCGGAAGAATTGGCCGAAGAGTTCGCTGAGATCAGCGACGAGGCGCTGGAACTGGATGAACTGCGCGCCGAGCGGGATGACTACAAAGACAAGTTCATGCGCGCTTTGGCTGACGCGGAAAACGCGCGCAAGCGTGGGGACAAGGCCCGCCGGGACGCGGAGCAATATGGTGGCTCGAAACTGGCCCGCGACATGTTGCCGGTTTATGACAACATGAAGCGCGCGCTTGAAGCAGCGACCGATGAGCAGAAAGAAGTGGCTGCTGGTTTGCTGGAAGGTGTTGAACTGACCATGCGAGCGTTGAAAGACGTATTCCAAAAGCATGGGATCGAAGTGATCACGCCTGAGGTTGGGGATCGGTTCGATCCGAATGTGCATGAGGCGATGTTTGAAGCGCCAGTGCCTGGAACCCGCGCAGGGGACATCATTCAGGTGTCTGCAGAAGGGTTTATGTTGCACGACCGTTTGCTGCGCCCGGCGCAGGTTGGTGTGTCGTCGACACCTGCGAGCTGATTGGCCTCTGCGAGGCCAAGCCTCCGGCGGAGGTATTTTTGAACAGAAGAAGGGGCGGTCAGGATTTGGCCGCCTCTTTCAGTTTGTAGATCAGGTCGAGTGCTTCGCGAGGGGTCAGCTCGTCTGGTAGGATGTCGTTCAGCATGTCCGCGACTGGTGAGGCTTTCGGCGCAGGCGGAGGTGGTGGTGGAGCGGCAGAGAAGAGCGGAAGGTCGTCGATCAGGGATTTTTGTTTACCGCCCTCACGCTCGGTTTTTTCCAGTTGATCCAATACGATGCGGGCACGTTCGACGACTGAGGCAGGCAGACCTGCCAGTTGGGCGACTTGCACGCCATAGGACCGGTCGGCGGCGCCTTTGTGGACCTCGTGCAGGAAGATGACCTCACCTTCCCATTCCTTCACGGCCACAGTGGCGTTGTCGACGCCTTTGAGCTTTCCAGCAAGCGCGGTGAGTTCGTGGTAGTGCGTGGCAAACAAGGCACGGCATTGGTTGGCAGCGTGCAGGTGCTCCAGCGTGGCCCAGGCGATGGAGAGGCCGTCATAGGTGGCGGTTCCGCGGCCGATTTCATCCAGAATGACCAGTGCGCGGTCATCGGCTTGGTTCAGAATGGCGGCAGTTTCGACCATTTCGACCATGAAGGTCGAGCGGCCTCGGGCGAGATCGTCTGATGCTCCGACACGGCTGAAAAGCTGGCTGACAAGGCCGATATGGGCTTGTTCCGCAGGGACGTAGCTGCCCATTTGGGCCAGTAGGGCGATCAGAGCGTTCTGGCGGAGGAAGGTTGATTTACCGGCCATGTTGGGACCGGTCAGCAGCCAAATTGCGGCCCCGTCTTCGGCACTGAGATCGCAGTCATTTGCGACGAAGGCATCGCCGCTTTGCTGGCGCAGCGCGTGTTCGACCACCGGGTGGCGTCCGCCCTGAACCTCAAAGGCGCGCGAATTATCTACCTGCGGGCGACACCAAGCCTCACCGCGTGCGAGATCGGCCAGTGAGGTGGTCAGATCTAGCTCGGCCAGTCCTCGGGCAGCTTGATTGAGGCGGGCGGCGAGCGCCAAAATTTCGTCAGAAAGCTTTTTATAGAGCCTCTTTTCAATCTCATGCGCCAAGTTTCCAGCATTCAAGATACGGGTTTCGATCTCCGAGAGTTCGACCGTCGTGAACCGCACCTGGTTGGCGGTGGTTTGGCGATGGATATAGGTCTCGGAGAACGGCGGGTTCAGCATCTTCTCGGCATGAGTGGCCGTGGTTTCGATGAAATAGCCCAAGACGTTGTTGTGCTTGATCTTCAGCGAGGTGATGCCGGTGTGTTCCGCATATTTCTGCTGAAACCCGGCGATGACGGATCGTCCTTCGTCGCGCAGGGTGCGCGCTTCGTCCAGTTCGGGGTCAAAGCTGGGGGCGATGAAACCTCCGTCGCGGGCCAGCAGGGGCGGTTCGGCCACCAAAGCCTCATCCAGCAGGTTAAGGAGGTCGTAGAAGCCAACAAGGTTTTGCAAGGCAGTTGCCAGCAGGACCGGAAGATTCTGCCCTTCGCAAATGCCCGCAATTGCAGCGGCTTGGGTTAAGCCGTTGCGGATGGCGGCCAGATCGCGAGGCCCGCCACGTTCAAGCGACAGGCGAGACAGGGCGCGGTCCAGATCGGGGGTTTTGCGCAGGGCCTCGCGCAGGTCCGAGGCGATCAGGCTGTCTTCGGCGGCAAAGCTGACGGCGTCGAGACGGGAATGGATCACATCCAGATTGCGAGACGGGCTTGAGAGGCGCTGTTCCAGCAATCGTGCCCCGCCGGGTGTGACGGTGCGGTCGACCACCGACAACAACGATCCGGCGCGACCGCCCGACAGAGATCGGGTTAGTTCCAGATTGCGGCGAGTGGCGGCATCGATCTGCACCACACGGTCTTCGGATTCCTTCAGGGGTGTTTGCAGGAGGGGCAGTTTGCCCTTCTGCGTGATCTCAAGATAGTCGACCAGGGCGCCCATGGCGGAAATCTCTGCCCGGCCAAAAGACCCGAACGCCTCCAGCGCGCCCACGTGAAACAGCCCGCAGATGCGTTTTTCCGCCGCGGTACTGTCGAAACTGGCCCGCCCGACAGGCGTCAGAGAAATCCCAAGGTCGTGGACGGTTTCGTTCAGCGACTGCTCCATCCCGTCGGCGACGATCAGCTCGGATGGGGCGAGCCGAGCTAGCTCGGGGCTGAGGCGAACGGAGGTCAAAGGCATCACGTGAAACGCCCCGGTCGAGATATCGGCCCAGGCGAGTGCGGCCTCATCCCGGACCTCTGCATAGGCGGCCAAAAAGTTGTGGCGGCGGGCTTCCAGCAGGGCGTCTTCGGTCAGCGTGCCGGGCGTCACCAGACGCACGACATCGCGCTTTACCACTGATTTAGAGCCTCTTTTCTTGGCTTCGGCCGGGCTTTCCATCTGTTCGCAGACGGCCACGCGGAAGCCTTTGCGGATCAGGGTCAGCAAATAGCCCTCTGCTGCATGAACCGGGACGCCACACATTGGGATATCGTCGCCATTGTGTTTGCCGCGCTTGGTCAGGGCGATGTCCAGCGCCTCGGCGGCGTTGACGGCATCCTCGAAGAACATCTCGTAGAAATCGCCCATACGGTAGAACAGCAGGGCGTCGGCATGGGCCTCTTTGATCTCGAGATACTGCGCCATCATCGGCGTAACTGTGGACAAAAGCGGCCCCCTTTTGGCGTGTTCCGGACGTGACCTTACAAATCCCCCATCTTCTGTAAAAGCCGAAAACTCATTCTCGTTGAGGCCCGCGCGTGGCTGCGCTATGACGCATCAGCCCCGAAGTCATGGAAACGACATTTAAGATGCCCAAAGCGAAGATCACCAAAGAAGAGGCGCTGGCCTTTCACCTCGACCCGACCCCCGGCAAGTGGGAGGTGCAGGCCACCGTTCCCATGACCACGCAGCGCGATCTTTCGCTGGCCTACAGCCCCGGCGTCGCTGTTCCATGTGAGGCAATCGCCGAAGCGCCCGAGACCGCCTATGACTATACCAACAAGGGTAATCTGGTTGCTGTGATCTCAAACGGGACGGCGGTTTTGGGTCTTGGCAATCTTGGTGCGCTGGGGTCGAAGCCGGTGATGGAGGGGAAATCCGTCCTGTTCAAACGGTTCGCCGATGTGAATTCGATCGATATCGAGTTGGACACCGAAGACCCGGATGAGTTCTGCCGCGCGGTGCGTCTGATGGGGCCGACCTTTGGTGGCATTAACCTCGAAGACATCAAAGCGCCAGAATGTTTCATCATCGAACAGCGCCTCAAGGAAGAAATGGATATACCGGTCTTCCATGACGACCAGCACGGCACGGCGGTGATTTGCGCGGCGGGTCTGCTGAACGCGCTGCATATTTCGGGCAAGAAAATTGAGGACGTTAAGATCGTTCTGAACGGTGCGGGTGCGGCGGGGATTGCCTGTATCGAGCTACTCAAGTCGATGGGCGCACGGCATGAGAACTGCATCGTCTGTGACACAAAGGGCGTGATCTATCAGGGCCGGACCGAGGGTATGAACCAGTGGAAGTCGGCCCATGCGATCTCAACCGATTTGCGGTCGCTTGAAGACGCCATGAAGGGTGCGGATGTATTCTTGGGCGTTTCGGTCAAGGGTGCCGTGACGCAGGATATGGTTGCGAGCATGGCCGATAATCCGGTGATTTTCGCGATGGCGAACCCGGATCCTGAGATCACGCCGGAAGAGGCGCATGAGGTTCGCGTTGATGCGATTGTTGCCACAGGCCGCAGCGACTATCCGAACCAGGTGAACAACGTTCTGGGCTTCCCCTACCTGTTCCGCGGTGCGCTGGATATTCACGCGCGCGCCATCAATGACGAGATGAAGATCGCTTGTGCCCATGCTCTGGCCCGTCTGGCGCGTGAGGATGTGCCGGATGAGGTCGCCATGGCCTATGGCAAATCGCTGACCTTTGGCCGCGACTACATCATCCCGACGCCATTTGACCCACGCCTGATCCACCGTATCCCTCCGGCGGTCGCAAAGGCCGGGATGGATACCGGAGCGGCTCGCCGTCCGATCATCGACATGGAGGCTTATGAACTGAGCCTCAAGTCCCGCATGGACCCGACCGCGAGCATCCTGCGCGGCCTGAACGCCCGTGCGCGTCAGGCGCAAAGCCGCATGATATTTGCGGAGGGTGACGATCCGCGCGTGTTGCGCGCTGCCGTGACCTATCAACGCTCGGGCTTTGGCAAGGCGCTGGTTGTGGGCCGTCCAGATGATGTGAAAACCAAGCTGGAAGAGGCTGGTCTGGGCGACGCCGTGCGCGAGCTTGAGGTGGTGAACGCCGCCAACACCTCCCATCTCGAGACTTATTCGAATTTCCTCTACAACCGTTTGCAACGCAAAGGTTTTGACCCCAAGGATATCCACCGTCTGGCGGCCCGGGACCGGCATGTGTTCTCGTCCCTGATGCTCGCACATGGGCATGGCGACGGCCTCGTGACAGGGGCGACGCGCAAATCGGCCCACGTGTTGGACCGGATCAACCATGTCTTCGACGCTGATGCTGCTCATGGTGCGGCGGGCGTGACGGCGTTGCTACACAAGGGGCGCATTGTTCTGATCGGTGATACTCTGGTGCATGAATGGCCAGATGAAAACGACTTGGCCAATATCGCTGAACGTTCGGCCGACGTGGCCCGCCATATGGGGCTTGAACCTCGCGTGGCCTTTGTCAGCTTCTCGACCTTCGGCTACCCGGTTTCAGAGCGGGCCGAAAAGATGCACCGTGCGCCAGCGGTACTGGACCAGCGCGGTGTAGACTTCGAATACGAAGGCGAGATGACCGTCGATGTTGCCCTAAACGTGGATCAGCAGGCCGGATATCCGTTCCAGCGCCTGACCGGCCCGGCCAATATTCTGATCGTCCCCGCGCGGCACTCGGCCTCGATCTCGACCAAACTGATGCAAGAAATGGGCGGAGCAACCGTGATCGGCCCGATCCTGTCTGGTGTCGACAAGCCGATTCAGATCTGCTCGACCGTGTCGACGGCCAATGATATCCTGAACATGGCCATTCTGGCCTCCTGTGATATTGGCAAGTCATGACGATCTGGAACCTAGGCTCGATCAATGCCGACATGGTTTACGGCCTGCCGCACCTGCCTGCGGCGGGGGAGACCTTGGCGGCAGACGGCCTTGAGCGTTTTCTGGGTGGCAAAGGGGCCAATATGTCCGTTGCCGGATCGCGCGCGGGATCCCGGGTCAGCCATATCGGTGCCGTGGGGCCGGATGGGCGCTGGGCCAAGGATCGACTGACGGAATATGGCGTCGACACGCGGTTCATTGCCGAGGTGGATGTGCCGACCGGTCACGCGATCATTGCTGTGGACGCGCAGGGTGAGAACCTGATCATCCTCTACCCCGGTGCCAACCACGCGCTGGACAGCGCGCAGATCGGGCAGGCGCTGGCCTCGGCCAATACCGGGGATGTTCTGGTTTTGCAGAACGAAACCAACTCTCAGGTCGAAGCGGCCCGTCTGGGGCATGAGCTTGGCCTGACCGTTTGCTACGCCGCCGCGCCGTTTCAGGCGCAATCGGTGCAAGAGGTTCTGCCCTATCTGGACTTTCTGATCCTCAACGAAGTCGAGGCCGAGCAATTGCGGCAGGAAACCGGGTTGGATGCAGCGGAACTGCCGGTGCGCCATGTGATCGTTACGCTTGGGTCGAAAGGCGCGCGATATCTGCAGCAGGGTTGTGATCCTGTAGATTTCGCCGCGCATAAGGTGCAGGCAGTGGATACGACAGGCGCGGGGGACACGTTCACCGGCTATGTTCTGGCTGGGATGGATCGTGGCATGCCGATGGAGCAGGCCATTCTACAAGCAAACCGCGCCGCGGCCCTGATGGTCACGCGGCACGGCACTGCGGATGTCATTCCGGATCTGAGGGAAGTCCGGGACGCGCAGTTGGGTTAAGATCCGGCAAAGGGCGCGTCGTTTCCCCAAAGCTGCTTCACCCGAGCATCCCGACCGCAGGCATTGCGGTAGGCCTTATAGGCGTTCTTCTGGCGTTTGGGGCCAAAGCGGGTGAAGACCAGCTTGTCGCCTTTGTAGTAGTCCTGATGGTATGCCTCGGCCGGATAAAACGCGCCCGCCTGCAGGATCGGGGTGACGACCGTTTGGCCAAGCGCCCGTTGCGCGTTGGTCTTTGCCTGTTGCGCAAGCGCTTTTTCCCCTGCGTTAGAGACGAAAATTGCTGTGCGGTAGCTCTCTCCGCGGTCGCAGAACTGACCGCCCGCATCTGTGGGATCGACCGAGCGGAAGAACATGTTCAGCAGCGTTTCACGTGAGACGCGCGCGGGATCAAACGTGATCTGAACAGCCTCGTAATGGCCCGTGCCCCCTTTGGTCACCTGATCATATGTTGGGTTCGAGACAGAGCCGCCCGTGAACCCGGACACAGCGCCTATGACGCCTGGTACGGATTCGAAATCGGATTCAACACACCAGAAACATCCGCCGGCAACCGTCAGGGTTTCGGTCCCTGCAGCCGGGGCCGGAATGGCGCGCAAGGTGGCGGCCAATGCAATCAGAGTGAACAACAGGGCGGGTTTGAGGTAGTCGAGATATGCAGTCCGGGTCATGGTATGTCTCCTTCCGAGACTCAAGGTGACCGGTGTTCTAACAAGTTGCAATTGCCTGACATGGAATGTCACGCGCTGGTGACCCGAGTTTATTGACTGACCTGTTTACTCGTGGGGAGGGCAACAAAACGCCCGGCTGTTAGGCCGGGCGTTGGTAGGATCACAGACCCCATTTCTTTTGGTTTTCCTCAAAGAAGCCCAGGGCTTTCTTCACCTCAATCCAGTTGTTCACGTAGTTGATCCAGACCTGATCGTCCTGCGGCAGTATCATCGCAATCGGCGAGGGCGAGCGTGGACCGGCGTTCTTCACACGCTCGATCGGGAACTTCTCTTCCAGGGTCGAGCCTTCGATATTCGATGTGATGAAAACATCGGCCCGTCCGGCGATCACCTCTTGAAAACCACGCGCGGGGGCCTCGACCACTTTGATTTCGGCATTCGGGAACCATTCGCGCACGCGCTTCTCAAAGGTGGTGCCCAGCGTTGTCGCGACCGTCACACCCGGCTTGTTGATCGACTCATAGCCGTCGAATCTGTCGGCCTTGTCCTTGGTCGTGTAGGGGAACAGCTCAACCGAGATATAGCTGTCCGAGAATCCGGCAACCTTCATCCGCGGCGGCGAGATCGAGGCCGAGCCGGTCAGGTGGTATTTCTTCGCCACAACGCCGTTCACCAGTGTTTTCCAATCGGTCGGAACGTATTCGACCTCAACCCCCAAATCGGCGGCGAGTTCGTTCATGATGTCGATGTCATAGCCTTTGTAGCTGTTCGTGGCCGGATCCCGCAGGGACATCGGGTTCCAATCACCGGTCGTGCCGACCTTCAACACACCGGAATCCAGGATTTCGTTCAGTGCCGATTGCGCCTGGGCTGCACCTGACAAGACCAGACCAAGCGCAGCGGCTGCGGCTGCTCTCCAGATTGTGTTCATTTAATTCTCCTGTTGGTGGCAGCTGGGACTTGCTGCCATATATAGTTCGTTGTTTTAAGCGGGATAGGGGGCGCAGGCCCAATAAATCAATCCACCCGCGCAAACTAGGGACAGATCGACCAATGCCAGACCCCGCCATCGAGCTTGTCGATGTGAACAAGTGGTTCGATACGTTCCATGTCCTCAAGAATATCAACCTTACGGTCAATAGTGGTGAAAAGGTTGTGATCTGCGGGCCGTCCGGCTCGGGTAAGTCCACGGTCGTGCGCTGTATCAACCAGTTGGAGAAACATCAGAAAGGCACCATCCGAATTGACGGGGTCGAACTGAAGGATGACGCCAAATCTGCAGCCACGATCCGGTCCGAGGTCGGCATGGTGTTTCAGCAGTTCAACCTGTTCCCGCATCTGAGCGTTCTAGACAACTTGACACTTGGCCCCATCAAGGCGAGGGGCCTGAGCCGAGCGCAGGCCGAAGAGCGCGCGCGCCATTATCTTGAGCGTGTTCACATCCCCGATCAGGCCGACAAACGCCCCATCCAACTGTCCGGCGGTCAGCAACAACGCGTCGCCATTGCCCGATCCCTTTGCATGGAGCCGAAAGTTCTTTTGTTTGATGAGCCAACTTCAGCCCTCGATCCCGAAATGATCGCCGAGGTGCTGGACGTGATGGTTGAGCTGGCGCATGAAGGCATGACCATGGTCGTTGTCACTCATGAGATGGGGTTTGCCCGCAAGGTCGCTGACAAGATGATCTTCATGGATGAGGGCGAGATCGTGGAGCAGGGCAAGCCGGAGCATTTCTTCACCAATCCGACCTCGGAGCGGTGCCGCAAGTTCCTCAGCCAGATTTTGCAGCACTGAGTGGGTATGATGAAAAAAGCACTTCTCCTCATACCGCTTCTGCTGCTGGCAGGCTGTTCCTCATCCCAGACATGGGGCTGGTATGTCATCGACCCGCGGACTGATTCAGGTTGGACCAATGTGAAATTCCTGATCTCAGGCATGGGCGCGACGATCCTGATCTCTCTGATCGCGGCGGCGCTATCGATTGTGATCGGCCTGTTGGTTGCCTTGCCCGGACTGTCCGAGAAACGCGGTTGGCGGCTGCTAAACAGGGTCTATGTCGAGTTCATTCGCGCCATTCCGCTGTTGCCTATGCTGTTCTGGGTGTTCTACGGACTGCCGATCGTGTTCCAGTCGATGGGCCTGAACATCCCGATTGACCCATTCTGGGGCGCGATCATCACCCTGGCGATTTCCGACAGTGCCTTCACGGCCGAGATCTACCGCGCAGGCATCCAATCCATCGCGCGCGGCCAGCGCGAGGCGGCGCGGACCATCGGGCTGAACTACGTGCAAACCATGCGCTACGTGATCCTGCCGCAAGCGATCCGGCGCATCCTGCCGCCCTTGGCCAACCAGTTCATCTACATCGTCAAGATGAGCGCCTTTGCCAGCGTCATCGGCATGCAGGAACTGACCCGCCGCGCGAATGAGCTGGTGGTGACGGAATACCGCCCGCTGGAAATCTATACCTTGCTGATATTTGAATACCTGATCCTGGTTCTGATCATCAGCGCAGGGGTACGTTGGCTGGAACGCCGCATGGGCGCGGATGAACGCGGATAAGGAGGCAACGCATGGACTGGAAAGACTTCATGGCCGAGACCGAGGCCAATATCGGTACCCTTTCTAAAGAGGTACCCGAAACGGTTCGCGGCTTCGGAATGATGGGCAAAGCGGCCAAAACCGACGGTGCCCTGAGCGAGAAAACCAAAGAGTTCATCGCGCTGGGTATTGCAATCGCCACACGTTGCGACAGCTGCATCGGGTTTCACGTGAAATCGCTGGTGCGTCTCGGCGCCACACGCGAGGAGTTGTGCGAAGCGCTCTCGATGGCGACCTATATGGGCGGAGGCCCGTCTTTTGCCTACAGCGCAAAGGCGCTGAAGGCGTTTGATGTGTTCTCGGAAGGCGATTAACCGAGCAGCTGCCCCAGCTTCATCGCCACACCCATGTTGCCCGAGATTTTGAGCTTGCCCAAAGCAACGCCAGTCATCGGGTTCAGCTTGCCGGTCAACAGCTTGGTCAGGTTGTCTTGTGAGATACGGATGGTGCAATCGGTATCCTGATCCTGCGTGGTGGCCTGATTGTCGGCCAGCACGATCACACCCGCGTCGCCGCAATCGAACTTGAGCGATCCGTCAAAGCTTTTGCCGTCCAGCCCTTTTTGAATTCCGTCGGCGATCTCTTGCATCATGGTCTGTCCTTTCAAACTTGACGTATGCGTAAAGACATGGCCCCACATCCGGCAAGCATGACGCTGGGTCCGCTGGACAAAAGAAAACCCCAGCAACCGTGTGATTGCCGGGGTTTTGAATTCTAAGCTGTGGGGCAGTTACTTGGACAGACGTTTGTCGCGCGCCGCCAGCAGTTTCAAACGCAGTGCATTCAGCTGGATAAAGCCCGCCGCGTCGGTTTGATCATAGGCACCAGCGTCTTCCTCGAAGGTCACATGCGCCTCGGAATACAGCGAGTGATCGGACCAGCGGCCAACGGTCGAGGCCAGACCTTTATACAGTTTCACGCGCACGGTGCCGGTGACATGCTCTTGGCTTTTGTCGATGGCGGCCTGCAGCATCTCGCGTTCGGGCGAGTACCAGAAACCGTTGTAAATCAGCTCGGCATATTGCGGCATCAGCTGGTCTTTCAGGTGCATCGCGCCACGGTCCATGGTGATGGATTCGATACCACGGTGTGCTTCCAGCAGGATGGTGCCGCCCGGAGTTTCGTAGATGCCGCGCGACTTCATGCCTACGAACCGGCCTTCGACAAGGTCCAGACGACCAATGCCGTGCTTGCCGCCGTATTCGTTCAGCTTGGTCAGGATCGTGGCCGGGCTCATCGCCTCGCCATTGATGCTGACTGCGTTGCCTTTTTCGAACCCGATCTCGATGAATTCAGGTTCATTCGGCGCGTCCTCAGGGTGGACGGTGCGCTGATAGACGTAGTCGGGTGCCATATCGGCGGGATCTTCCAGAACCTTGCCCTCTGAGGAGGTGTGCAGCAAGTTAGCATCGACCGAGAAGGGGGCCTCGCCGCGTTTATCCTTGGCGATCGGAATCTGATGTGCTTCGGCCCATTCGATCAGTCGAGTACGGCTGGTCAAATCCCACTCGCGCCATGGTGCGATGACCTTGATTTCAGGGTTCAGCGCATACGCGGCCAATTCAAAGCGAACCTGATCGTTACCCTTGCCGGTTGCGCCATGTGCTACGGCATCAGCACCGGTTTCCTGAGCGATCTCGACCAGACGTTTCGAGATCAGAGGCCGCGCGATCGAGGTGCCCAACAGGTACAGGCCTTCATATTGCGCGTTGGCGCGGAACATGGGGAAGACGAAGTCACGGACGAATTCCTCGCGAATGTCCTCGATATAGATGTTTTCGGGTTTGATCCCCAGCATCTCAGCCTTTTGGCGGGCGGGTTCCAGTTCCTCACCCTGACCCAGATCGGCGGTGAAGGTGACGACCTCACATCCATACTCGGTCTGCAACCATTTCAGAATGATCGAGGTATCAAGGCCACCGGAATAGGCCAGAACAACTTTCTTTGGCGCGGACATCTGACTTCCCCTTATTCGCAAGACGATTGGCCCCTAACGGGTTTTGTGGGCGGGGGCAAGCTGTGTGGATTGACGCAGGCCGGGAATTGGGGTGAAACGGCTGGACAAAGAACAAGAGATAGTTGAGCAGAGGCATTTCCAGATGTTGGCGTTCGAGATTTTCATGCATTCGATCAAGATGGTTTTGCGGAATCTGAAACAGGCGATTCAGATCACGTTGATCCCCGCATTGATCGGCGGTTTGGCCATCATCGCATTCAGTCTTCTGTTTGGTATTTCCTTCGAAGATATCTCGACTGAACCAAACGGCCTGCCGGATGCAGCGTCGCCGGGTGCGGTCACCGCTTTCCTGTTCTGTGTGCTGGCATCCCTTTTTGCGATCATGGTTTGGATTGTCGTGTCCTGGCATCGTTTTGTGCTGCTCGAAGAATACCCGGCCGGTTTTCTGCCCGCGTTCAGATCGGAGCGAATGCTCGCCTACATTGGGCGGATGGTGATGCTGGCCTTGCTGGGTGTGGTCGTCCTGATCCCGGCAATGCTTGTCATCGGATTTTTGACGCAGGCCTCGGCTGCGATGGGCATTTTGGCGTGGCTTCTGGTTGTTGTGGGCCTATCCGTGGCCTTTTACCGGGTGTCTCCGATCATGCCCGCCGCAGCAATAGGCGAACCGTTGAAACTGTCGGACGCGTGGCGGGCAACTGACGGAGCGAACGGCACCATAGTGGCGCTGGTTGTGCTACTGGTGTTGTTCCAGATGGGGCTTCAGCTTCTGTTCGCGGCGCTTCTGATCATCCCAGTGATTGGCGCATTGGTGGTGGTTTTCGCCAGTATGCTGATCGTGCCCCTAATCAATGTCAGCATCCTGACAACGTTCTACGGCGTCTTCATCGAAAAACGCGCGCTGTCGTAATTCGTACACACATGTATTCCTTGCCCTTTTGCTTAGGATAAGCCACTGAAACCGGCATGAGCGATTTCATGACCCGTGCCCGCGCTGCCGAACAGGCGATGCGCTCTGTGTTTCCGGCAACGCCTTTGCAGCGGAATGCCCATCTGTCTGACCGCTACGGTGCTGATATCTGGCTCAAGCGAGAGGACCTCAGCCCGGTTCGTTCCTACAAGATTCGAGGCGCCTTCAATGCCATGCGCAAGCAGCAGGGGCAGGATCTATTCGTCTGTGCCAGCGCCGGCAACCACGCGCAGGGCGTGGCCTTCATGTGCAAGCATCTGGATGTGAAGGGGGTGATCTTCATGCCGGTCACCACGCCTCAGCAGAAGATCCAGAAGACCCGTATCTTCGGCGGCGACAATATCGAGGTTCACCTCAGCGGAGACTATTTCGACGATACGCTTGCCGCAGCACAAGCGTGGTGCGCAAGAGAAGGCGGGCATTTCCTGTCGCCGTTCGATGATGAGGATGTGATCGAAGGTCAGGCTTCGCTTGCGGTCGAGATCGAGGAACAGCTGGGCCGCGTGCCTGATCATGTCATCTTGCCGGTCGGCGGCGGCGGTATGTCGTCGGGCGTGGCAACTTGGTTCGGGGATAGGACCCACTGTTTGTTTGTCGAACCCAAAGGTGGGGCCTGTCTGCACACGGCAATGGCTGCAGGGCATCCGGTTGCCTTGGATCACGTAGATAATTTCGTCGATGGCGCGGCGGTCGGCAAGATCGGTGCCAAGCCGTTTGAGCTGTTGAAAGACCGTCACTTATCGGATGTGCTGGTCCTGTCCGAGGATCGCATCTGCACCACAATGATCGAGATGCTTAATGTGGAAGGCATCGTGCTGGAGCCCGCTGGCGCATTGGCGATTGAGGCGGTTGCTGATGTGCAAAGCTTTATCCGTGGCAAAACGGTTGTTTGTGTCACCTCTGGCGGCAATTTCGATTTTGAGCGTCTGCCCGAGGTCAAGGAGCGCGCGCAGCGCTATTCCGGGGTCAAGAAATACTTCATCTTGCGCCTGCCGCAGCGCCCCGGCGCGTTGAAAGAGTTCTTGAACATCCTCGGACCCGAAGACGATATCGCCCGGTTCGAATACATGAAGAAATCGGCGCGCAATTTCGGCTCGGTCCTGATCGGAATCGAGACCCGTAAGCCCGAGAACTTCGCCCGCCTCTTTGCGCACCTAGATGAGGCCGGGTTCACCTATACCGACATCACCGAGGATGAGACGCTGGCACAGTTTGTGATCTAGTGCAGATTGTCTTTAAGTTCGGCTTGAAACACTGATTTCGACGCAGCAAATACGGCGAGGATTTCGGATAGATCGACTTTTGCCGCCTCACCCGAGGCCGCCAGCCTTTCGCCATCCTGACAGAGCTTCGAGAACACCTCGAACCCAAGGCTCAGGGCGCTGCCTTTCAGGAAATGCAGGTTTTGTTCAAGATCCTGCCGCGCGATGTCTGCATGCACGCGGGCGATGACCTCTTGCACTTCGTCCAGAAAGATCTCGACAACCTCATCGAATTCATCAGCGCCAACTTCGTCACGTAGTTGTCGAACTCGGGGCCAGTGAATCATGAGTCTTGTCCTGCGTCGGAATTGAATGGATCCTAGGTAGCCCGGCTTGAGTAAATGTCGGGTTAAGCGTCGGCCTCAATTGGCCTTCACTCGATGTTAAACCCCAGACGCGTAGGGTCGCACCATCCCGATAAAAGGAAGCGTGTGGGGTTGCAGAGTGCCAGCGGCAAGTCTTGAGGAAACCAGGTCCGATCTGGACTTCGGTGCAATCCGGAGGGTGCTGGTTGTGGATGACAGCCGCCTGCAACGGCGCATTCTGGTGGCCTCGCTCAAGAAATGGGGTTTTGAGGTTCTTGAGGCCGACAATGGCGAGGCGGCGATAGATATCTGCACCGAAGCCGCGCCAGACCTTGTGCTCAGCGATTGGGTCATGCCGGGGATGAGCGGGCTTGAGTTCTGCCGCGCCTTCCGCGCGCTTGAGGCGGAACATTACAGCTATTTCATCCTGCTCACCTCCAAAAGCGAAAAGCAGGAGGTTGCGCGCGGTCTGGATGCGGGCGCGGATGACTTCCTGATCAAACCGCTTGAGGCGGATGAGCTGCGCGCGCGTATCTCGGCCGGGGCGCGAATTCTAGATATGCAGCGTGAGTTGTCAGAGAAAAACCGACTGATCGAATCTGCCCTGCAAGAGTTGAAACTGGCGCATGAGGCCATCGACAAGGACCTGATCCAAGCCCGCAAGATACAGGAATCGCTGGTGCCGGACCTTACGCAAGAGTTCGGTAAATCGCGCGTCAGTCTGTTGTTGAAGCCTTGTGGGCATATCGGAGGCGATCTGGTAGGGATGTTCTCACCCGGTCCGAACCGCCTTGGGTTCTACAGCATTGATGTGTCCGGTCACGGCATTACCTCGGCCATGATGACAGCGCGATTGGGCGGCTATCTGTCCAGCAAACATTTCGAACAGAACGTCGCCATGGAAAAGCGGTTTGATAAATTCTACGCCCTGCTTCCTCCGGACGAGGTCGCAGGGATGCTGAATTCCCGATTGCTGGCGGACGCGGGGATCGAAGAATATTTTACCATGGTCTATGCCATCGTAGATCTTCGCAACGGGCATATCAGGATGGTTCAGGCGGGGCATCCGCATCCGTTGATGCTACGACGCGATGGCACGACCGAGTTTCTGGGCGAAGGTGGGCTACCCATCGGGTTGATCCCGAATGTGAAGTTTCAGCAGATTGAGACGAAGATGGAGCCGGGGGACCGTTTGTTACTGCATTCAGACGGGTTCACGGAATGCGCTTTGGCTGAAGGCGGAATGCTGGATGACGACGGCTTGCGGGACATGGCGCTCGACTGTGACGCGGGTCGCGGTGGGCCTGAGTTTTTGGACGATCTGTTCTGGCGCCTGACACAGGTGATGTCACCTGAAAGCGGTATGGGCGACGATGTCTCGGCCGTGTTCTTCGAATATAATGGGGCCTAAAGCGTTTTGGATTTACCTGAATCATCAAGTGAAACAAATGTCCCGAAAACGCTGAAAGCGTGGCAGGGTATTCGCGTCGCAGGCTAAACCCGAAACGATCTAAAGCCCGCGAAGATGCAGCATCGCGAAATGGCGATCGCCATCGTTGCCCAGCGTTTCAACCGCGTCGGCGGTATGCATCCAGAGCGCTTCGTGGAACGGTTCGCTCGGTGGCCCCAGTCGCCGTACCGGGCGCGCGTGATAGATCAGGCAGACCTTCTCGGCCCAGAGGTCATATTCCGGCATATAGGTAAATCGCCGGAACGCGCCGACACGACGGGGTGCCGCGATCAGCCAGCCCGTTTCCTCAAACACTTCGCGGTGCAGAGCGGTTGCGGGTGATTCGCCCGGATCTATTCCGCCGCCGGGCAATTGCAGATCCGGCCCCGGTTCGGTCTGGCAGGTCAGAAGAAGGTGCCCTGAGCGGGGCAGCAACGCGTAGACTCCGACCCGCCGGGTGTACTTGCGCCCGGGTTCAGGGCTTTCGCCGAACCGTCTGATCATGTATGGCCCCTTACAACCCAATCTCTGCGACCTATATGGTGCCGGTATGCCAACCCTTGGCGTGTAAGGAAACCCCATGTCTCTTGGAACAAAAATCGCGTGGGACGATACCGTCCTGCCCTTTCAACTCGATGTATCGGACATGCGCGGGCGTGTGGCCCGTCTGGATGGCGTGCTGGACGGCATCCTGAAACAGCATGACTATCCTGAAAAGGTTGAGGCCCTCGTGGCCGAGATGGCACTGCTGACCGCGTTGATCGGCCAGACTGTCTCACTTCGCTGGAAGCTGTCGTTGCAGGTGCAGTCCAAGGGTCCGGTGCGCATGATTGCCACCGACTACTACGCACCACAGAACGAGGGTGAGCCGGCCCGCATCCGCGCTTACGCCAGTTTCGACCGCGATCGTCTGACCGATGGTGCGCCCTTCGATCAGGTGGGCGAGGGTTATTTCGCGATCATGATCGACCAGGGCGAAGGCACGCAGCCCTATCAGGGCATCACTCCGCTGGCCGGAGGCTCGATCAGCGCCTGCGCCGAAGCCTATTTTGCGCAGTCCGAGCAGTTGCCGACCCGGTTCTCGCTGAGCTTCGGCAAATCGACTGAACCGGGTGTGGGTGAGCATTGGCGCGCAGGCGGCATCATGTTGCAACATATGCCCAAAGCCTCGCCTTTTGCGGCGTCCAGCGAAGGTACCGGAGAGATCCTGACCGCCAATGATCTGGTAGATGGCGAAGAAGGTGAGAACTGGGGCCGTGTCAATATACTGCTGGACACGGTCGAGGATCTTGAACTGATCGGCCCCTCGATTGCGCCAACCGATCTGCTGGTGCGTCTGTTCCACGAGGAAAACCCACGGGTCTATGACGCGCAGCAGGTACAGTTCGGCTGTACCTGCTCGGAAGAGCGTGTGCGCCAAAGCCTGTCGATCTATTCGGCCAAGGACATTGAAAAGATGACCACGTCTGAGGGTCAGGTTACGGCCGATTGTCAGTTCTGCGGCGCGCATTACGTGCTAGACCCTGCCACTGTGGGTTTTGACGCCGAAGACAGCAAAAGTGTCTAAGTTAGAGACGCAACTCCGGACGGCTTTGGCTCGTCCGGGCCATGGGTCCAGTGATTTTGACCTGAACCCAGACACCGTGCTGCCGCCGGGGCGAAAACTGCGCCCGGCGGGAGTGCTGGTGCCGATCACGGTCGCGGACGAGATACCGCGGCTGATCCTGACCAAACGCTCCTCGGCGTTGAAGCACCATCCCGGCCAGATCGCCTTTCCTGGCGGCAAGCAGGATGAAGGTGACGCGGATGTCACCGCCGCTGCCCTTCGCGAGGCGCGGGAAGAGGTCGGTCTGCCCAGCGATCTTCCCGAGGTTCTGGGCTTTTTGCCCAAGCATGAAACCGTGACGTCCTTCTCTGTGACTCCGGTGGTGGCGATCATCCGGCAGGGCTTTGACCCGGTGCCCGAACCCGGCGAAGTCGACGAAATCTTCTCGGTCCCTCTTGCACATGTGCTGAACCCTGCGAATTATGTGATCGAGTCGCGTCGTTGGCAGGGGACAAGACGGAAGTATTTTGCCGTGCCCTATGGCCCTTATTACATATGGGGCGCGACCGCCCGCATATTGCGCGGGCTTGCAGCACGGGTGAGTGAATGAAGCAAATCAGCGCAGCTTGGGTTTCGGACCCTGCGACACAAAAGGTATGCGCAGCCCTCACTGACGGCGGCGCGCAAGCGCTATTTGTGGGGGGGTGCGTGCGCAACGCACTTTTGGGCGCGCCGGTGTCGGACATTGATATCGCAACGGATGCGCATCCCAAAAGGGTGCTGGAGATGGCGCAGAGCGCGGGGCTCAAGGCGATCCCTACTGGGATTGATCACGGAACGATAACTGTGGTCTGCAATCACATCCCGCATGAGATCACCACCTTTCGCCGTGACGTGGAAACCGATGGCCGCCGCGCGGTCGTGGCCTTCTCGGACAAGGTGGAAGAGGATGCAGCCCGGCGCGATTTCACCATGAACGCGATCTACGCGCAGCCCGATGGCATCGTGTTAGACCCGCTTTTTGGCCTGCCCGATTTGGAGGCGCGCCGTGTGCGGTTTATCGGAGTGGCTGAAAACCGCATTCGCGAGGATTATCTGCGCTCGCTGCGCTATTTCCGGTTTCACGCCTGGTATGGCGATGCCGAGGCCGGGTTCGACCCGGACGCTCTGGCCGCGATTGCGGCGAATCTAGATGGTTTGTCGGCACTATCCCGAGAACGCGTCGGGGCGGAGTTGCTGAAGCTGATGGGCGCCCCCTATCCCGCCCCGTCTGTTGCTGCGATGCGCAGCACTGGGGTGTTGGCGCATCTTCTGCCCGGTGCGGACGACCGTGCACTTGCTCCGCTGGTGGCAATCGAGCAGGCCGCGCAAGCTGAACCCGACCCGGTGCGCCGCCTCGCCGCCATTGCCACGCCCGAAGATGCCGCGACCCTGCGCCTCAGCCGGGCGCAATTGCAGCGTCTGACCCGCATGCGGGATGAGGCGCAAGCCTCAACCAGCGTGGCCGAACTGGGCTATCGCTACGGGGACGAGGGGGGTCTGCACGAAACTCTGCTGCGCCTTGCCTTCTTCGAACAGCCGTGGTCCGAAGACCTGCGCGCCCAGTTGCACAGCGGTGCTGCTGCGCGTTTTCCGATCAAGGCGGCAGACCTGATCCCCGATTTCTCGGGTCCCGCGCTGGGCCGCAAACTGGCCGAGCTAGAGGCACGCTGGATCGCGTCTGACTTCGCTCTGACCCGCGAGGAATTGCTGGCGGACTGACGCGAAGTCTCAAAAGGGGATGACAAATCAAAAAGTTTGTGGTTACGTGCGGCTGTCACATGGATGGAGGACTGCGAATGTATTACGGGATCTGGTTCGGCTAAAGCCGGGACACTTGCCCCGTAAAGGGTGGTGTTCGGGCACCATTCTTCTTCGCACGTCTATATTTCTGCTCAATCGGAGCACTCACCATGTTTCGCTATTTCGAAAACCTCGTTGACCCTTTTGGCCCCTATAAAGAGACCGACACACCGCCAACGCGGCTGTGGCCGTTCATGCTGGACTATTCGCGCCCCTTCTATCGGGTGTTTTTCTGGGCGGCGCTGATCTCGATCATCGTGGCCGGGGTCGAGATTGGGTTGATCGCCTATATGGGTCGCGTAGTCGACCTGTTGGGCGGCACCCCGGCCGAGGTCTGGCAGAACCACGGGACCGAGCTGTTGCTGATGGCTGCGTTTGTCCTGCTGCTGCGTCCGCTGTTGCATTTGATCGACGTGCTGCTGCTCAACAACACGATCCTGCCGAATTTTGGCACACTGATCCGCTGGCGTGCGCATAAACATGTTTTGCGTCAGTCGGTTGGCTGGTTCGAGAATGACTTTGCCGGGCGGATTGCCAACCGGATCATGCAAACCCCTCCTGCCGCGGGTGAGGTGGTGTTTCAGGTCTTTGACGCGATTTCGTTCTCGCTGGCTTATCTGATTGGCGCGGCGATTTTGCTATATGCAGCGGACCCTCGATTGTTGATCCCGCTGCTGATCTGGTTCGCGCTTTATGCGCTGTTGGTGCGCTGGACGATCCAGCGCGTTGGCCCGGCGTCCAAAGCGGCATCCGATGCGCGCTCGACCGTGACGGGGCGTGTGGTAGACAGCTACACCAATATCCACTCGGTCAAGATGTTCGCCCATGGCCGGCAAGAGATGGACTATGCCCGCGAAGCCATCGAGGAGACGCGCCGCACCTTCCAGATCGAAATGCGAATCTTTACCATCATGGACGCGGTTCTTGTTACACTGAACGGCCTGCTGATCGTGGGCGTCGTCGGATGGGCGATTTCCCTGTGGATGCAGGGCACGGCCTCGGTTGGTGTTGTTGCTGCGGCGACGGCCTTGACGCTGCGCCTGAATGCGATGACCGGTTGGATCATGTGGGCCTTGACCAGCTTCTTCCGCCAGCTTGGCATCGTCGCTGAGGGGATGGAGACCATCGCCCAACCCATCGTCCTGCTGGATGCGCCGACGGCGAAGCCATTGCAGCTGAGCAAGGGCAAGATCGAAATCAACGATCTGTCCCACCACTATGGGCGTGAGGCCGGAGGTTTGGACCACATCAACCTGACCATTCAACCGGGTGAGAAGATTGGCCTGATCGGGCGCTCCGGGGCCGGAAAATCGACCCTAGTAAAGCTTCTTTTGCGATTCTATGACGTTGAGCGAGGGGCAATTCTGATCGACGATCAGAACATTGCGCAGGTCACGCAGGACAGTTTGCGCAGCCGTATCGGCATGGTCCAGCAGGACAGCGCTTTGCTGCACCGGTCGGTGCGCGACAATATCCTCTATGGCCGTCCGGACGCGACCGAGGATCAGATGATCGCCGCGGCCAAACAGGCCGAAGCGCATGAGTTCATCCTCGACCTGCAGGACCCTCAGGGCAGAACCGGGTATGACGCGCATGTAGGTGAGCGTGGCGTGAAGTTATCTGGAGGTCAGAGGCAGCGGGTGACGTTGGCGCGGGTCATTCTGAAGGACGCGCCGATTTTGCTGTTGGACGAGGCGACATCCGCCCTAGATTCCGAGGTTGAAGCGTCCATTCAGGAAACCCTCTACGGTATGATGCAAGGAAAAACCGTGATCGCCATTGCCCACAGGCTCAGCACCATCGCTCAGATGGACCGTATTCTGGTGATGGATGCGGGCCGGATCGTGGAAGAGGGCGCGCATGCCGATCTTTTGGCGCAGGGTGGCCTTTACGCGCAGTTCTGGGCGCGGCAATCTGGCGGCTTCATGAATCCGGAGGCCGCTGAATGAGGGTTGCCGACCTCATCAACCCGTTCAAGAACATCGAGACGCCCCCACCGCAAACGCTGGGGGCGTTCATTCGCTGGAGTCTGTCAGGCGCCTGGCCCATGCTGTTTGTCGCGGCGGCTTTCTCGGCGATTGCAGGCGCGATGGAGGCCGCCACCGCCTGGATTCTGGGCCGGGTGATCGACGTCGCCACCTCGGGCGGGCCCGAGCGTTTTCTGACCGCTGAGAATATCTGGATGATTGTCGGCGCGGCGGCGTTCTTCATGGTGATCCGCCCGATCCTGTTTGGCCTGTCTTCGGTGTCCAACAACTACATCGTCATGCCGAACATCCCACCCTTGGTTCTAGCCAAGCTTAACCGTTGGACCTTGGGCCAGTCGGTCACGTATTTCGACGACGATTTTGCCGGTCGGATTGCGCAGAAACAGATGCAAACCTCGAACGCGATGGCCTCGGTCGTATCAGAAACGATCAGTGCGATTGTCTTTGCGTTAGCTTCCCTTGTGGGATCTTTGCTTTTGTTAGGGTCGATTCATCCATTGGTGATGCTGCCCTTTGCCGGTTGGCTGGTGGTCTACTTCATGCTAGTCCGCTGGTATCTTCCTCGCATCCGCAAACGCTCGGCCGCTCGGGCCGGTGCGCGGGCCATGGTGTCGGGGCAGGTGGTGGATACGATCACCAATATCAAGACCGTCAAGCTGTTTGCCCACTCCGCGTTTGAAGATCAGACAGCGCGAAACGCGATGGTCGACCTGCGCGAAAGATCTCTGGATTTCGGCAAACTCTCCGCCGCGTTCCGGTTCATTCTGATGGTTTTGGCAGGGGTCCTGCCCGTGATGCTACTGGGCGCAACGCTTTGGCTGTGGCAGCTGAGAATGGCAACGGCTGGGGATATTGTGGCGGCGGGTGCAGTTGCGATCCGCATTTCGCAAATGACGGGCTGGGTCAGCTTCACGCTGATGGGTCTCTACGCCAATGTTGGCGAGATCGAAAACGGTATGAAAACACTGGCCAAGCGCGATCGGGTTGAGGATGCCGAGGCAGCCAAGGACCTTGCCGTGTCTCAGGGCAGTATCGCCTTTGAGACGGTCAGCTTTGCCTATGGTCGGGATATTGGCGGCGTTTCTGATCTGAACCTGACGATCGCGCCTGGTGAAAAGCTGGGCATCGTCGGAGCCTCTGGTGCAGGCAAATCCACCCTCGTTTCGCTGTTGTTGCGGCTCTATGACGGGGAAAAAGGCGCGATTTTGATTGACGGGCAGGATGTATCGCAAGTGACGCAAGATAGCCTGCGCCGTCAGATCGGGATGGTCACGCAGGAAACCGCCATGTTCAACCGCTCGGCGCGTGAGAACATTCTGTACGGCCGCCCCGATGCGTCCGAGGCCGAGATGATCAAGGCCGCTGAGAAGGCCGAAGCCCATGAGTTCATCCTGAGCCTCGAAGACGCGCAGGGCCGGAAAGGCTACGACGCGCACTTGGGCGAGCGAGGCGTGAAACTCAGCGGTGGACAACGGCAACGGATCGCCCTGGCCCGCGCCATTCTGAAGGACGCCCCCATCCTTGTACTGGACGAGGCGACCTCGGCGCTCGATTCCGAGGTCGAGGCCTCGATCCAGACCGCGCTGCATCGGGTGATGGAGGGTAAAACCGTGCTGGCCATCGCGCATCGCCTGTCGACCCTCAGCGAGATGGACCGGATCGTGGTGCTGGATCAGGGGCGGATCGTCGAGGCCGGCACGCATGAGGCGCTTTTGGATCAGGGCGGGCTGTATGCGCGGTTTTGGCACCGCCAGTCGGGTGGTTTCATTCAGGCCGAGGCCGCAGAATAAGGGTTTTGTTGCAGGCAAAGCCCCGCTATCAGGCCCTCATGACGCAGCAATTCACCATAAATCGCCTTGGTCACCAAGGCGACGGCATCGCAGACGGCCCCGTCTATATCCCTCGGACTTTGCCGGGCGAAGTGGTCAGCGGAGCTTTGGTTGGCCAGCTACTGGAAGACATGCGAGTGGAAACCCCTTCGGATCAACGGGTTAAAGCCCCGTGCCGCCACTACAAAGCCTGCGGAGGCTGCCAGTTGCAGCACGCCTCGGACGCCTTTGTAGCGGATTGGAAGGTGGAAATCGTGCGCACAGCTTTGTCGGCACAGGGCCTCGAGGCCCCGATGCGGCCAATCCACACCTCGCCCGACCGGTCTCGTCGGCGGGCAACGATTGCTGTGCGGCGGACGAAGAAAGGCACGCTGGCCGGGTTTCACAGCCGCGCGTCCGACACGATCACCGAAATTCCGGATTGCCATCTCCTGGACCCAGCCCTGATCGACGCGATCCCGGTTGCCGAGGCGCTGGCGCTGCTGGGTGGCAGCCGCAAAGGTGTACTGGCCGTCACTCTGACCCTGTCAGAGGGTGGTCTGGATATTGCGGTGTCTGGAGGCAAGCCCTTGGACGGCCCCCTGGAGCTGGCCTTGGCGCAAGCGACCGAGAAGCACGGGCTGGCGCGCCTCAGCTGGGATGGTGAGGTGATCGCGATGCGGCAACCGCCTGTCCAGCGTTTTGGAACCGCCGGGGTCATCCCACCTCCAGGGGCCTTTCTTCAGGCGACTAAGGACGGAGAAAAGGCTCTAACACAGGCTGTTTTGGAAGCTACGCAAGCTGCAAAACGGGTTGTGGACTTGTTTGCCGGGAGTGGAACCTTCTCTCTCCCGCTCGCGCAAGAGGCCGAGGTTCACGCAGTGGAAGGTGAATCCGCGATGACGCAGGCGCTGGATCAGGGATGGCGCAAGGCCACGGGGTTGAAACGCGTCACCTGTGAGGCCCGTGATCTGTTCCGGCGCCCGCTGATGCCGGATGAGTTCAAGGGCTTCGATGCCGTGGTCCTTGACCCGCCGCGCGCGGGGGCCGAAGCGCAGGTGGCGGAACTGGCGCAGGCGCAGCCGCCGGTGATCGCCTATGTCTCGTGCAACCCCGTTACCTTTGCGCGGGATGCAAAAACGCTGGTTGATGCAGGCTACACCCTTGAATGGGTACAGGTCGTTGACCAATTTCGGTGGTCGTCCCATACGGAACTGGCCGCGCGGTTTGTGCTGAACCCCGCACGTTAAGGAGACAGCAACCCATGGCGTTCAAACAGCGCTTGCAGAACATCATCGAAGCCCCCTTTTTCGGGCAGTTCATCACGGCAGTGATCATCTTCAACGCGATTCTGCTGGGGATGGAGACCTCACCCACGCTGATGGATGCAGCGGGGCCGCTGATCGTCATTCTCGACAAGCTGTGTCTTGCGGTTTTCGTGTTCGAGATTGCGATGAAACTGATCGTCTCGGGCCGCAACTTCTTCAAGAGTGGTTGGAATCTGTTCGATTTCACAATCGTCGGCATCGCTCTGGTCCCAAGCGCGGGCGGTCTCTCGGTGCTGCGGGCCCTGCGAATCCTGCGGGTCTTGCGCGTGATCTCAGTTGCACCGCGCCTGCGCCGGGTGGTCGAAGGCTTTATATCGGCCCTTCCAGGCATGGCCAGCGTTTTCCTGCTGATGGCGATTCTGTTTTATATTGGCGCTGTGATCTCGACCAAGCTGTTCTCTTATTCCTTCCCGGCTTGGTTTGGGGATCTGGGCCTGTCAGCTTATACGCTGTTCCAGATCATGACGCTGGAAAGCTGGTCCATGGGCATCGTGCGTCCTGTAATGGAGGTCTACCCCTACGCTTGGCTGTTCTTTGTGCCCTTCATAATGGTCACCACCTTCGCAGTTGTGAACCTGCTGGTCGGTCTGATCGTGAATTCGATGCAGGATGCGCACCACGCCGAGGACGAAGTGAAGACGGATGCCTACCGAGATGAGGTGCTGGAGCGCCTGGAAGCCATAGAACGCCGCCTTATTGAGCAAACAAACATCAAAAAGTGATTTCAGTTTTTTCAGTTTTTGGCATAATACCCAAAAAAAACAGCAGGCAGTGAATCATGGATCGTCGAGCATTTGGATTGGGTGCAATGGCAACGCTGAGCCTTTCGGCTTGTGCCTCAGCCAGCCCTAGATTTCTAACATATGATGGGCCCGAGGTGACCTCGCTGGTCGTCAACAAGAGCGCGCGCAAGATGTACCTTTTGCATCATGAGCATGTTTTGCGGGAATATGATGTTGATCTGGGCTTTGCGCCCAATGGCACCAAAACCAAGCGTGGTGATGGTCGGACCCCCGAGGGGAGCTATCTTATCGATCGGCGCAACCCGAGAAGCCGCTATCATCTGTCTTTGGGTATTTCCTATCCCAACTCACAGGATGTAGCTCAGGCCAAGGCGGCGGGCGTTGATCCGGGTGGTGATATCTTTATCCACGGTCAGCCCAGTCTGCGGTCCGAGCTGAAGCGCGCCAAGAAGACCCCGGACTGGACCGCCGGATGCATCGCCGTCAAGAATAACGAGATCGAAGAGATCTATGCGATGGTCAACAAAGGTACGCTGATCACCCTGCGTCCCTAGCGCCAGGGCCCAAACCCGAATTTCGCATAGTCGCGCTGGTAGGCTTTTGCTGCCAGCGCTTCGAGCTGTGCGTCGTAGATCTCTTCCAATCCGTAGGGTGTATCCGCAGCGCGGATTTCAGGCGTGGGTGGGTTTGCGTTCCCCAAGCTTGCGGCGAGATCGGGCAGAGCGGTCTGTAGGTCATCCTCTCGCAGAATCAGGTCGGGTAAGGCGATAGGCACCATCGCCTCGATCACCTTTGACTGGCTGCACCACATCGCATCAACTCGGATCGGTGTCTGGCCGTTCAGGTTGTGATGCAGGAAGGTCAGGAAAGCTGCAAACGCCGCATGGTGCTGGTCTTTCGAGTAATTCTTTTCACGCAACTGTCCGGGGATCGGCAGTTTGAATCGATTTCGCAGCATGTGGCGGATATCGGCATAGTCCTCATGGTCCTTGGCCAGAACATAGTCGCAAAAGGCATTATGCGCGCGGGCGATCGGATGTTGCAGAATAGTGAATTTGCGGTGCCCGGGATGGGTTCGCTTCCAGCTTTCGACTGCGTCCGGGGTGTCGTGTAAAGCATCCTCGTCGCACCCATCAATCCGTGCTAGCCATTGGGCAATAGCAGGCTCTAACCCGCCGGGAATCGGTAGAAACAGCAGTGGTGTTGTCGGTGCCGCAATACATTTTTGCAGCTTTGGCGCGCGTCGTGGTTCCAGATCTGGCGTGCGGTGCAAGGCGAAACGGTCCAGTCCTGACACTGCGCGCGCCATTTCATCCGGATTGGTCACCTTGGTCACGGCGGCTGACGGGTTCTGCGGCTTGAGCGTATCGTCCAGCGCATCTAACCGCCCATCGACACCCAGCCACTTGGCGAGACCGTTCAAAACCTCAAGATCGCCCAGGTCAACATAGTTGATGAAAAAGGCGCTCTGACCCGATCTTTGCATGTGGTTCAGCAGAGACGTCTGATAAGAGGCGAGGGTTTCGACGTAGTCCGAGAACTCAGCCGCGTCGAATGCGACCGTTTCCTCCAACCGGCGCTTAATGTTCTTCAACTGCCATTGCTTGGTTTTCCGAACGATCTTCAGCGAAAGATAGCTGTCCAGCGGATTGCGGCTGAGGATAATTTTGGCGCAGAGCGGGTCGTTCAGGACCTCAGGCAAGACACGCGGGTCGTGTTCCTGAAAATACCGAAACCCGTGCAACCCATCCGGGGCTGCGCGGATGGCTGTCAGAAGTTTGCCGGGATCTTCGTCCCTTTGGTCCAGTGTTAGACCCAGAATCTGGTCGGATTTCACCCGTCCGATGAAATGCGGGTTGAAGGCCTCGCCATGGCAGGTGAGGCCGTCGATCCGGTTCAAGTTGGCCTCTAACAGGTTTGATCCGGTGCGCATCGCACCCAGGATCACGAAGGATTCAAAGGGACCGGTCATCGGGGATCACTGCACCAGATAAGGTTTGCGGAAAGGCTTGGTGCGGGTGCCAAACACATCATCGACCGGGAAATCGCCCATCAGTTGTGGATGCATGCCCTGGTTCTTGAGGTTCTGGAGGAACTGCCCGAAGCCCGCCAGATCGACCATCAGCGGGGCCTCGGTCAGGTGGCGCGCTGTCTGGGGCGCGATCTCGTCTAGTATGGTTTGCAGAGGCTCCATCGGGGCCTCAATGAACTCCGCCAGCGTCCAGCTGCGTACGCGCGCCTTTGTCCAAACCGAGCTCAGCACCTCAAGCTGTTTGCTCTCGATCTGTTGCAAGCGGGCAGCTTCGCAGCGGATATCGGCGAAGTTCATGTTTGACCGGAACAGCGGGATTGCCCACGCCCCGGTAATCACCGAGATCTGCGCGTTCTTGTCCCGCGCCAGAAACCAGTTGATGTCCTGAGTGTCCCGCGGACCGAACTGGAAACATTGGCGTTGGCCGCGCGTGTTCCAGATCAGGTTCGACAGGAACGCCTTGGGGTTATAGTCGCGCAAGGTGGCACTGTCGCTGAGCGCGCCATTGGTGATCGTCTCATCCTGCGCGAATTCGGCGCGGTTTGTGGCAAAGAGGCGCCCGTGAACCCGTGTGTTGGTCGCAGTTTCCAGCCAGGTTTCGAACTCTTCAAACAGGTCCGAGAACCCCTGAAACACCGAATAACCCGCAGCCGTCAGACCGTTCTCGCTGCCGTGGCGGGGAAAGCGGCTTTGCATATAGAGGCCATCTCGCCCATGAGTGCGCCGCTCGACCGCCTTGGAGAAAACGCGGTCGATCTTGCCCGGGTTAGGTTCGGCCGGCCGCATCGCGCTGGTCTGGTCGGTCAGGAAAGAGTGATAAAGTCTCTCGGCCCGGGGCCAGATTTTACGGGCAACAAAGCAGTCCGACCGGCGTAGCAGTTGCAGGTGGTCATCGTAAAAGATGTGGGGCCGCCCCTGGTAGTCGAATTTCGACAGGGTCAGGGACCGGCTTTCGATATGCGTGGAATAGAGCCGCGCAAGTGTCTGAAAATAGCTTTCATCCGGTATCCAGACATGGCGGAAATAGCGGTCATAGACCTTACGCCTGGGGTCTTGCAAAATGGCCGAGAGGGTCTGCCGCGTCAGGCACCACCATTGGCTGCCCATATGCGGAGTCAAACCGTCTGGGATGCGGCGGCGCATGCCGGTCGCCCGTTGCAGTTTTACATAGGCGTCAAACAGTTTGCGCTGATTGCGCCAGGAAAACGGGAACCGCAGGGTAAAGCGTTCATGGTCCAGCCCACCGATTGTCCAGCTGACATCAGCGGTTGTAGCGCTTTCGATGAAATCGACGCGGGGACGGTCGGACAGGTAGTCGATCAGCTCTTGCACCGGGCGCAGAGGCAGACAAGCGCCGGACGATAGGAAGACATGCCGCACGTCCGGGAAGCTCTCCAGCATCTGCTCGGATGCGGATTGCGAGGCCGCCACGATACCCCAACGGCCCCAATCGCACGTATGACGCTCCGAGAAACTGATTAGGGGGTTGTCCGCGCATGAGGCGGCAAAGTTTGAATACGTCTTTTCGGCGACCTTGCCGTCCACATGGATTACAACCGGGCAGCCCGCGGCGGTCCAGTGGCGGGCGACCTGCTCGGCCCGGTCCAGAGCTGTGTGGACAAGCATGACGATGCCCAGCGAACTCATGCCCAGTTGCCTTTCGACATGAGGCCCAGAATCTCAAGCTGTCGCCAGTTGATGTATTGCTCGGACCAATCACAGCGGAAAACGGGCTGCTCCTCTAGCTGTTTGGCGTAGGCCTTGTACTCACCGGACCCACGATAGTGCTGATTGCGCTGCATCTCTTCGCGTGCCTTTTCGCCTAGGGTGTTGATCAGTTTGGCATGCAACAACGCGCCACTGGTCTTTTCCCCGCCCCATTCGTCATAAACCTGGTTCAAACCCCTCGGCAGCAGTGAATGGGTCGAGCTGATATAGACATAGCGCCGATCCCACTTCACTAAGGGTATCTTGTTCAGCGCCGGGGCCTTCGAGGGGTTGTCCTGAAAGAAAACACGGGCCCTTGGGCCACCCTGAATCCACAGGTTCTTATATTCGGGGTTCTTTGAAATCATGTAATTCCCGGCATCGAACCAACGCGCGATTTCAAACGGGTCCTGACCCTCGTGATAGGGTTCGTCGTCTACAGGACCTTCGGGATACATGTCGATCAGCATTGTGCCGAAACTGCGCACCGCACAGCTGTCCAGCCAATCCGTCAGCGCGCTGATCGGGCGGGTGTCGCAGAACGGATAGATGAAGAACTCATCAGGATCGACGGTCAGAACCCAATGCCCATGCGCATATTTGCGCAGCAGGTAGTTGGACCAATCCAACCCAAAACCCGCCTTTTTGTAGCTGGTTTTCGTCTGCCAGACCGAGACATCGGGCTGCGCGCGCAGAAACTCGAGACTGCCGTCATCGCTGTCATTGTCAACAATCAGAAAATGGTTCACGCCCAGCTTGCGGTAGTAGTCCAGAAAGAAGGGCAGGCGGATCTTCTCATTACGAACAACGCTCATCAGCAACACATCGTACGGGCGGATGGCGGCGGTATTCGTGCTGATGGGCTTCAGCTCGCGCCGTCTTTTGACGCAGCGCACGAGACGGCGCTTGCGCCGCAACCTCATGCGATAAGATTCCAAAAGGCCCACGCGACTGCCCAACCCTTGTTATTGACGCGAGCTTCCCCGGATTGATTGCTGAGTGTCCAACACCCGGGTTCCGCCGACTATGCCATTTTTTCATCTTGAGGGGCAATGCATTTACAACAGGTTAGTGACCCTAACCCTACTGATCCGGCCAATCCACCGCATTCATCAGCCCCAGTTGCTGTAGTTTTAACCAACCGGTATATACCTCGGACTGGTCGGTCCACATATCCGGCTGCGCGATGATCCCATCATAGTATGTCTGGAATTGGTCGGGATCATGAAAATGCTGGCGGCGCTGTTTCTCGATTTGCGACTTTGTCGTGATCTCGGGCAAAAACTTCGTGTGCAAAAGCACCCCGGAAGGCGTGTCTCCGTTTGGCCCATCATAGAGCGCATTCAGGCGGCGTGGCAGCGCGGAATGGGTCGAGTTTACATAGGCATAGCGCCGGGACCACTTGACCAGAGGGATCTTGTTCAATGTGGGTGAGCGCTGGCGTGTATTGGCGAAAAACACCCGCTCACGCGCGCCGCCCTGCACCCACAGATTGCCCATCGGGGTTTGTCGCTGCGCGCGATAGGGGCCGGCGTCGAACCAGTTCAGGGTTTCGGTCGGATCACTTTCCGGGTCGTGCGTTTGCGACCCCAGCGGGCCTTTCGGATAGAGATCCAGCATCAAAGCACCGAACCCTTTACGGCCTTGCCCTTCCAACCAACGGGTCAGGTCCTGCAAAGATCGGGTTTCGTGATGCGCGTAGATCAACAGCTCATCCGCGTCGACCGTCAGGCACCAATGGCCGTGGCCATACCGGATATGCAGCGAGGTCAGCCAATCCAGCCCATAGCGTGCCGCGCGGTAGCTGGTCTGAGTGTGCCAGAGCGAAACGTCAGGCTGCTGCGCCAGAAACTCGGTCGATCCGTCGTCGCTGCCGTTGTCCACGATCAGAAAATGGTCGACACCCAAGGCACGGTAGTGCCGAAAGAACCACGGAAGACGGTCCAATTCGTTACGCAGGGTGGTGAAGGCCAGAATGCCTCCACGCTGGATACCCGAGGTTCTGTTCTGCAAGCAGGCCAAGTGGTGGCGACTGCGCCAGGATTGCCACAGCAGCCTGCGTCGTTTCCAACGCAGCCGGTATTTCTGAACCGGGCTGATGCGAGGGAGCTGGTCGCTGACGGGAGTCAACGGCGGCTCATTTCTCGTAAGCGCCGGTTTGATGCCAGCGCCACGCGTCGGTGATCATCGTCTCTAGTGTTGAGCGTTTTGGCCTCCAGCCCAGCTCACCTTCGGCGCGGACCGAGCCTGACACCAGCTTGGTACAATCCCCTGCGCGGCGCGGTCCGACATTGTAGGGGACAGCGCGGTTGGTGACAGTTTTGGACTGCTCGATAACCTCAAGAACCGAGAAACCCGACCCGGTGCCCAGATTGAACACGCGGCTGCCCTTGCCCTGTTGCAGCCAGTTCAGGCCCAGAACATGCGCATCGACCAGATCGCAGACATGCACATAGTCGCGGATGCAGGTGCCGTCGGGTGTGTCATAGTCGGTGCCGAACACAGTCAAGCCATCCCGCTTGCCATCAATCGCATCCAGCATCAGCGGGATCAGATGCGTCTCAGGCCGGTGGAACTCTCCCACCTCGCCTTCGGGATCGGCACCGGCCACATTGAAATAGCGGAAGATCACGTGGCGCAGGCCATGGGCGGCCTCAAAATCCCGCAGGATATCCTCGATCGCGCGTTTTGACGCTCCATAGGCGTTGATCGGGTGCTGGGGCGTATCCTCGTCCAGCACCACGTTGTCCTGATCGCCATAGGTCGCGCAGGTCGAGGAAAATACGAAATCCAGACAGCCTGCGGCCACTGCGGCCTCGATTAGATTCAGCGAGCCTGTCACATTGTTCGACCAATAGCGGGCGGGCTCTTTCATGGCCTCACCCACCTGGCTGAGCGCGGCGAAATGCATCACGGCCTGAGGTTGATATTTGGCAAAAACCTCATCCAGCCGCGCGCGGTCAAGCAGATCGCCCTGTTCAAACGGGCCAAACTTGACCGCATCCTGCCAGCCGGTAACAAGATTGTCGTAGGTCACCGGTACAAAGCCCGCCTGCGCCAGCGCTTTGCAAGCGTGAGAGCCGATATAGCCTGCGCCACCCGTGACAAGGATCGTTTTCATATCAGGTCCAGTGGTCATAGTTGGGCGCTTCTACGTCAGATTGGCAGGCTGGGTCAGGGGGAAAAGGGATCACTCCAGCCCCATATCCGCCATCATCGCTTCGATCTTGGGCACGTCCTGAGGGTTGTTTAGCTCCCAGAACTGGCGGCCCTTGGCTTCGACTTCGACGCATAGAACCTTGCGGCCGTTTTCCATGAAGCGCAGCTGTTCCAGACCTTCCAACTTCTCCAACGGGCCGGTTGGCCAGCTTGGATAGGCAGCCAATGCATCCGGGCGGTAGGCATAGACGCCGACATGGTGAAACACAGGGGTTGGATCCGTGCCCGCATAGCTGTCGGACGTGAAGGGCACCACCTCTTTCGAGAAGTACATCGCGCTGTTATCGCTGGTAAAAACGGCAGTCGTGCCGCCGACGCGTCCGTGTTTGCGATCATTGAGCAGGCTGTTCAGCGCGTCTCCGTCGCAGCGCAGAACGGGTGTGGCAACACCGGCCTCGGGCGCGGCGCGCAGGCCCGAGATCAGGTCCTCGACAAACCAATGCGGTGTCAGCGGCGCGTCGCCTTGCAGGTTCACGATGATCTCATAGCCACCGCCCAAAACCTCATGCGCCTCGGCACAGCGTTCGGTGCCATTCTGGCAGGCTTCCGAGGTCATCACGACCTCGGCCCCGAACCCCTCGGCGGCCTCGCGGATGCGGTCGTCATCTGTGGCGACAACCACCTTGTCCGCGCCTGACACGGACTGCGCCGCCCGCCAGGAACGTTCGACCAAAGTTATGGCTTTGCCTGTTGCGCCGGTCAGCGGCACCAAAGGCTTGCCCGGATAGCGGGATGAGGCATAGCGGGCGGGGATTGCAATCAGAACAGACATCAGGCTTCCTTCAACTCAACACCCGGAGCGTAGGCGATGAAGAACGGGTTTGCATAGCCGTCCTTGCCATAGGTCAACGGTGTGTGGTCGTCGAACCTGACCACCTGACCACCGGCCCCTGCCAGTACAGCGTGCCCGGCGGCGGTGTCCCACTCCATCGTGCGCCCGACCCGCGGGTAGAGATCCGCCTCACCCGTTGCGACCAGACAGAACTTGAGGGACGAGCCCGCGCTCTTGCTGTCCTGCACCTGGTATTTGTTGATGTAATCCTCGGTTGCCTGATCCCGGTGCGATTTGGAGGCGACGATCAAAAGGGCGGAATTGTCCGGATTAGAGACTGAAATCGGCGTGATCTCCCCCGCATGGGCCTTGTCCAATGCGCCGGTTTCCTCGACCGATTGCCCATCGGCTTTGGTGTAGAACATGCGGCCGCGCGCAGGAGCATAGACGACACCGCGCGTAGGGGCACCGTTTTCGACCAGTGCGATATTGACGGTGAAGTCTCCGCGCCGGTTGATGAATTCCTTGGTGCCATCCAGCGGATCAACGATCAGGAAAGTTTCGCCCTTCTCGGAATGCGACGCGGCCTGTTCTTCGGTCACCAGCAGGATGTTGGGGAAGGCGGCGCGCAGCCCTTCTGAGATCAACACATCGGCGGCCTCATCAGCTTCGGTCACAGGGCTTTCATCTGATTTGACCTTCACATCGAACGTATCCGAGTTGTAGATCTCCATAATCTTGTCACCGGCTTCTAGTGCCAGACGTCGGATGACGGGGATAAGGGCGTCGTAGGTCACAAAAAAGCTCCGATTTGGTGGTTTGTTGATCGAATGTGGTGACGGACTTATGATGTGCTGGTTACCGAACGGCAAGGTATTCGTGAAAGACTGAGGTCAACAGAGCAGGAAAGACCCGACACGTGTTCTATTTCAGGAATAACAAGACCCTGCTGGGTGGTGCATTCACCACGGTCGAGCTGATCTTTCATGCCGTTGTACGCGATATCCGGACCCAGCACTCAAACGCAGTGGTCGCGATTATCCGCAGCATTGTTCAGGTCCTTGCGATGGTTCTGGTGTTTTACATGATCATGTCCTTTATGGGCACGCGGGTGGCCAAGGTGCGTGGCGACATTGTTCTCTACCTCTTGTCTGGTGTGTTTCTGTTTATGCTGCACATTAAATCGGTAAAAAAAGTTGCGGGTGTCGGGGCGGGAAACAACCCAATGATGCTGCACTCACCTATGAACATGGTGATCACGATCGTGGCCACGGCGTTGGGGACGCTCTACACAATGATGGTGACGATGTTCATCATCCTATTCCTCTACCATGCTGCAGTAAAACCGTTGGTGATCGAGCAGCCGGGGCCTGCTTTCGCGATGGTTCTTTTGTCGTGGTTCACCGGATGCGCTGTAGGGCTGGTCCTTATGGCGCTGCGACCTTGGTTTCCGATGACGGCGAGCATTCTGACCACGGTTTACCGACGGTTGCAGATGATCTTCTCAGGCAAGATGTTTCTAGCCAATGCGCTGGGCGGATACATGTTGATGCTGTTCGCGTGGAACCCCCTGTTTCATTTGATCGACCAGTGTCGCGGCTATGTGTTTCGCAATTATTACCCGCGCAATACAAGCTGGGAATATGCGGTCTGGGTTGGAGTCGCGCTGCTAATGATCGGTCTGTTGGGCGTTTTCTTCACCAAGAAACACGTCTCACAAAGCTGGAGCGCGCGCCGCTAAAGCGCAACGCGCAGGGTTAGGTTGATCCGCCCGCCTTTGGGCAGCAGTTTGGATGATTTGAACCGGATGCGGTCCACGCCGTGATAGGTCAATCGCGCTGGGCCGCCCATGATCACGACATCGCCCGAGTTCAGCCAGATGGATTCCGTCTTGCCTCCGCGTGTTGTGTTGCCGATGCGGAAGAGCGCGTCATCGCCGAGCGAGACCGACAGCACGGGCCATGAGAAATCGACCTCATCCTTGTCCTGATGCAGGCCCATCTTCGCGTCTTCGCCATAGTAGTTGATCAGGCAGCAATCCGGTGCGCGATCACGCCCCACCAGATCCTGCCAGATCGCAAGGACAGGTTCGGGGATCTTGGGCCAGTCCGTGCCCTTGGGATGCTGGCCCTGATAGCGGTAGCCCGCCTTGTCCGTCACCCATCCCAAATCCCCGGCCGAGGTCATGCGAACCGACATCACTTTGCCCGATGGTGTCACGGGGCGGAACAGGGGTGCGGATTTCAGAATCGGGCGCAGCGCATCGATCAGCCGGCTCTGGACGGCATTGTCCAGATAGCCTTTCCTGATCTCAAATCCCCGTAAAAGCAGCCGAGTCATCCCGGATTCCCCATTCCTTACCAAATCCTTGCCAAAAAAGGCCGCAGATTCCCGAAAACCTGCAATTCAGAATGCTTGCAGGCCTCTGGTCCGGCCCTTATATACGCCGAGACGCGCGATGGTGTAGTGCTGTCGCGCACATCAGATCGGGGACGGGATGCCATAACGGGTCCGGCCCTCGGGACATCGCCTTGAAGAGAAAGGGATTGAAAATATGGGTAAAGTAATCGGGATTGACCTCGGCACCACCAACTCGTGTGTTGCGATCATGGATGGTTCGCAGCCGAAGGTCATCGAAAACGCCGAAGGGGCGCGGACCACGCCCTCGATCGTCGCCTTCACCGAAGATGAGCGACTGGTCGGTCAGCCTGCAAAACGTCAGGCGGTCACCAACCCCGACAACACGATTTTTGGCGTCAAGCGTCTGATCGGTCGTCGTGTGGATGATGCCGAAGTCGAAAAAGACAAGAAAATGGTGCCCTATGCCATCGTCAATGGCGGCAACGGGGACGCATGGGTTGAAGCCCGTGGTGAAAAGTACTCCCCAAGCCAAATCTCGGCCTTCACTCTGGGCAAGATGAAGGAAACCGCAGAAAGCTATCTGGGTGAGGAAGTCACGCAAGCGGTTATCACCGTTCCAGCATACTTCAACGACGCACAGCGTCAGGCCACCAAAGACGCCGGCAAAATCGCCGGTCTGGAAGTGCTGCGGATCATCAACGAACCGACTGCGGCTGCTCTGGCCTATGGTCTGGACAAAGAAGAAACCCAAACCATCGCGGTCTATGACCTTGGTGGTGGTACCTTCGACGTGACCATCCTGGAGATCGATGACGGCCTGTTCGAGGTCAAATCGACCAATGGTGACACCTTCCTGGGTGGTGAAGACTTTGACATGCGCATCGTCAACTACCTGGCGGACGAGTTCAAAAAGGAACACGGTGTCGACCTGTCGCAAGACAAAATGGCCCTGCAGCGTCTGAAAGAAGCCGCTGAAAAAGCCAAGATCGAGCTGTCCTCGACCTCGCAGACCGAAATCAACCAGCCGTTCATCTCAATGGGGTCGAACGGTCAGCCGTTGCACATGGTCATGAAGCTGACCCGTGCCAAGCTGGAATCGCTGGTTTCCGACCTGATCAAAAAGTCGATGAAGCCTTGCGCCGCCGCTCTGAAAGACGCCGGTCTGTCGGCTGCCGACGTGGACGAAGTTGTTCTGGTCGGTGGTATGACCCGGATGCCGAAAGTGATCGAAGAGGTCACCAAATTCTTCGGCAAAGAGCCCCACAAAGGTGTGAACCCGGACGAAGTGGTTGCCATGGGCGCGGCTATCCAAGCCGGTGTTCTGCAGGGCGACGTCAAGGACGTGGTTCTGCTGGACGTGACCCCGCTGTCGCTGGGCATCGAAACTCTGGGTGGCGTGTTCACCCGCCTGATCGACCGCAACACCACGATCCCGACCAAGAAGTCTCAGGTCTTCTCGACCGCCGAGGACAACCAGAACGCCGTGACTATCCGCGTGTTCCAGGGTGAGCGTGAAATGGCTGCGGACAACAAAATCCTGGGTCAGTTCAACCTCGAAGATATCCCGCCGGCACCGCGCGGTATGCCTCAGATCGAGGTGACTTTTGACATCGACGCCAACGGCATTGTCTCGGTTTCGGCCAAGGACAAGGGCACCGGCAAAGAGCAGAAGATCACCATCCAGGCCTCGGGCGGTCTGTCCGACGAGGACATCGAAAAGATGGTCAAGGACGCCGAAGAGAACGCGGAAGCCGACAAGGAACGCCGCGAGCTGGTCGACGCCAAGAACCAGGCGGAAAGCCTCATCCACTCGACCGAGAAGTCGATGGAAGAGCACTCCGACAAGGTCGATCCGACCACCATCGAAGCCATTGAGCTGGCAATTGCCGCGCTGAAGGACGAGCTGGAAACAGAGAACGCCGACAAGATCAAGTCTGGCATCCAAAACGTCACCGAAGCAGCTATGAAGCTGGGCGAAGCCATCTACAAGGCGCAAGCCGAAGAGGGCGAGGAAGAGCCTGCAGCGGCAGATGCGGGTCCTGTGGATGATGACATTGTCGACGCCGAGTTCGAAGATCTGGACGACGACAAGCGTAAGTAACCGGTAACCGGGCCAATCTGGGCCGGTCCGCTTGCCGGGCCGGCCCGATTACGTTGAGGCAGAAGGGAAAACTGATGTCAAAACGCGACTACTATGATGTGCTTGGTGTAACCAAAGGCGCATCTGCGGATGAGATCAAGAAAGGTTTTCGCAAGAAAGCCAAGGAATTGCATCCTGACCGCAACAAAGACAACCCGGATGCCGAAGCGCAGTTCAAAGAAGCGAACGAAGCCTATGACGTGCTGCGCGATGCCGACAAAAAAGCCGCCTACGACCGCTTTGGTCACGCCGCTTTTGAAAATGGCATGGGCGGTGGTGGCCGTCCGGGCGGCGGATTTGGTCAGGGTGACTTCTCCAGCGCGTTCTCGGATGTGTTCGATGATCTGTTCGGCGACTTCATGGGTGGACAACGTGGTGGCGGCGGCGGACGTCGCGCGGCACGCGGGTCCGACCTGCGCTATAATCTGCGCGTAACGCTGGAAGAGGCTTTCTCGGGCCTGCAGAAAACCATCAACGTCCCCGCAGCGGTGGCTTGTTCGGCCTGTGATGGCTCGGGTGCAGAGGGTGGTGTTGAACCTACGACATGTCCAACCTGCTCGGGCATGGGTAAGGTCCGCGCGCAGCAAGGGTTCTTTACCGTTGAGCGGACTTGTCCGACCTGTTCGGGCCTTGGGCAGATCATCAAAAACCCCTGTAAATCCTGCAATGGCGCGGGTCGTGTGGAAAAAGAACGCGCGCTGTCGGTCAATATCCCAGCCGGTGTTGAGACCGGTACGCGCATCCGCCTCGCGGGTGAGGGTGAGGCCGGTATGCGCGGCGGCCCTCCGGGTGACCTCTATATCTTTGTTGAGGTCTCGGACCACAAACTGTTCGAACGTGACAGCGTGAACCTCTATTGTCGCGTACCAGTCAGCATGGCCAAAGCCGCGCTGGGTGGGTCCATAGAAGTGCCGACCATTGATGGCGGGCGCGGACGGGTGCAGATCCCGGCCGGCAGCCAATCGGGCCGTCAAATGCGCTTGCGCGGAAAGGGTATGCCTGCGCTGCGGGGCGGTGGCATCGGTGACATGTTCATCGAACTGGCTGTGGAAACTCCGGTCAACCTTACCTCTCGCCAGAAAGAACTTTTGCGTGAGTTTGATGATTTGGGTGAGGATAACCATCCAGAATCAAAAAGCTTTTTCTCATCCGTGAAGTCCTTCTGGGACGGGATGAAAAGCTAAGTTCAGGCCGCTCCAACTGGGGCGGCCTTTTTCGATTGAGGTTCTGATCCCGCCGCCCCACACGTCTCTGTCGCCGGGTGGCTCGGCCTTCCAAAGGATGTGTTCCTCCATTCTGCTGTCGCAAATAGCTTCGAAGCTTGCGCCAGATTCCCGCAAACTCCACCGTTCCTCTGGCCTTATTTTATTGAAGATATTGGCCATACGATACGTGGATTGAGGCTTGATTTTCCAGAACGGTCCTGAGATTGTCCGCATCAACCGTTGGGGTGCCCTTATCGAAGGGCTGAGAGGCGCAAGCGCTAACCCATCGAACCTGATCCGGGCAATTCCGGCGTAGGGAACGGTCTAAAGCAAACAGACGTTTTCCATGCCCGAGTTGCTCACAATAGATGGAGCAACGACGTGGCACCTATTGCCTTGACCATAGCAGGATCCGACAGCGGCGGCGGCGCAGGCATTCAGGCCGATCTCAAGGCGATGTCAGCTTTAGGCGTCTTCGGGGCCAGCGTGATCACCGCTGTTACTGCTCAGAACACGCAGGCGGTTACGGCCGTGCATGGTATCCCGTCGGAGGTCATCTCGGCCCAGATCGAAGCGGTGCTCAGCGATCTGGACGTGCGCGCTATCAAGATCGGAATGCTGGCAACACCAGAGATTATTGAAACCGTGGCGCAGGGGATTTCCGGGTTTCAAGGGCCAATCGTTCTGGACCCCGTGATGATTGCGAAATCCGGTGATGCCCTTCTGGCCGATGAAGCGGTTCAAACCCTGCGCGATGTCTTGTTGCCTCGTGCGACGGTTCTGACGCCAAACCTGCCCGAGGCGGCATGTTTGCTGGATCAAGGTGATGCCGACACGCCTGAGGTGATGGTTGAACAGGGCAAAGCTCTGTGTGCGTTGGGTGCAAAAGCGGTCTTGATGAAGGGCGGTCATGGCAAGGGGGATGTTTGCCATGATCTGCTGATCGACGAAACCGGGGTGATTGCCGAATTTCAAGCTCCTCGGAAGGCCACTCGAAACACCCATGGAACGGGTTGCACGCTGTCCTCATCCATCGCTGCCGGTTTGGCCAAAGGTTGGACACTTGTCGATGCCGTGGCGCAGGCGCATAGGTATCTGCAGGGCGCCATCACGCGGGCCGATGAGCTAAAGGTCGGTGCGGGCCACGGGCCTGTTCATCACTTCCACCGGGTTTGGCCTGCGTGACTCTCTGGTCCGTCATAGGCGCCGGTGTAGCCGGTTTGGCCGTCGCGTCCGAGCTGGTCTCGCGCGGGGCAAAGGTGCAGGTTTTTGATCCCGGCGGTCCTCCGGGTCCGCATGGATGTTCCTGGTGGGCGGGTGGTATGCTGGCCCCGTGGTGCGAGTATGAAAACGCCGAGGAACCTGTCCTCAGGCTCGGTCAATCTGCCATTGACTGGTGGGCGTCCCGAACACCTGTGCAACGATGCGGTACTCTGGTCGTGGCCAATGCGCGGGACATTCCGGATTTGCGTAGATTTGCCCGTCGGACGAATTCTTATTCCGAAGTAGATCGGGCAAAAATCGCCAATTTAGAGCCTGATTTGCATGGGTTCGGAAAGGGACTGTTCTTCGATCAAGAAGCGCATCTTGACCCCCGTCAGGCGTTGCTCGACCTGCACCGAGGACTCGAAGACAAGGGCGTTGAATTCCACCGCAAACTCGCACCTGCACAGCTGGAGAACGCCATCGATTGTCGAGGTTTGCACGCACGGGAATATCTGCATGATCTGCGCGGCGTAAAGGGTGAGATGCTGGTGGTGCGATGCCCTGATGTGATGCTGACACGCCCCGTGCGCCTGTTGCACCCGCGGATGCCGCTCTACATCGTCCCACGTGGCGGGGGCATTTACATGCTGGGCGCGACCATGATCGAAAGCGAAGACAGCAGCCGGATTACCGCGCGCTCAATGCTGGAACTGCTCAGCGCGGCCTACGCTTTGAACCCGGCCTTTGGTGAGGCTGAGGTGCTGGAAATCGGCGTCGATCTGCGCCCTGCCTTTCCTGACAACCTGCCGCGCATCCGGCGTTTGGGCCGGACGATCTATGCCAATGGTCTTTATCGCCATGGCTACCTGTTGGCCCCAGCGCTGGCGCAGGGCGTGGCCGATCTGGCGCTTGAGAACAAACATTCGGAGATGGTCGATGAAGATCGTGCTTAATGGCGACCCCAAGGAGGTAAAGGCCTCCACCTTGGCAGAGCTGCTAGATGAATGCGGTTTCTCGGGCCGTGTCGCAACGGCGGTGAACGAGGAATTCGTGCCCTCCAGTCTGCGCATTGCCCATGCCCTGTCCGAAGGTGACCGAGTCGAAATCCTGTCGCCGATGCAAGGAGGGTGAGGATGAAAAGCTTTTATGGCGTCGCTCTGCCCAACCCGCTGATGCTGGGCACCGCGCAATATCCCAGCCCTGCTATCCTAGAACAGGCGTTTCGCGACAGCGGTGCAGGTGTGGCGACTGTCTCTCTGCGGCGGGAATCGGGGGCGGGTCAGACCTTTTGGCAGATGATCCGTGATCTGGGCGTGCTGGTGCTGCCCAACACTGCCGGGTGCCATACGATCAAAGAGGCAGTGACTACCGCGCATATGGCCCGCGAAGTGTTTGAGACCAAGTGGATCAAGCTGGAGCTGATCGGCCATACCGACAGTCTGCAGCCGGACGTCTTCCAGCTGGTCGAAGCCGCGCGCATCCTGACCGAGGACGGGTTCGAGGTCTTCCCTTATACCACCGACGACCTGATCGTGGGCGAGCGGCTGCTTGAGGCCGGGTGCGAGGTTCTGATGCCCTGGGGTGCGCCCATCGGCTCTGGCCGGGGGTTGAACAATGAATACGCCCTGCGCGCGATGCGGGCCGAGTTTCCGGATGTGCCGCTGGTGATTGATGCCGGGATCGGCCTGCCCAGCCATGCGGCCCACGCGATGGAGCTGGGATATGACGCCGTATTGCTGAACACTGCCGTCGCCCGCGCCGGTGATCCGGCGTTGATGGCAAAGGCCATGATGCGCGCGGTTGAGGCCGGGCAGCTGGCCCATCAGGCCGACCCGATCGAGGCTCGAGACATGGCCGAACCCTCAACCCCCGTTGTCGGAAAGGCGTTCCTGTCATGAGCTTGGACCGTTTTTACCCGATCTTTGACCACTCGGACTGGCTGCGGCGGATGATACCCTTGGGTGTAAAGCTGGTCCAGCTGCGCATGAAGGATCAGCCGGACGATGTTGTCCGGGCCGAGATCGCGACCTCTCGCGAACTGTGCAATCAGCATGGCGCGGTTCTGGTGGTGAACGATTTTTGGCAGGCTGCGATAGATGCTGGCTGCGACTGGATCCATCTGGGGCAGGAAGATTTGGATGATGCCGACCTCAAGGCGATCCGAAAAGCGGGCCTAAAGCTGGGCGTTTCCACCCATGACGATGATGAGCTAGAACGTGTTTTGGCCATGGACCCCGACTACGTCGCGCTGGGGCCGGTCTATCCGACGATCCTGAAAAAGATGAAGTGGGAGCAGCAGGGCCTGCCGCGAGTCACCGAGTGGAAAGCCCGTGTGGGCGATATTCCTCTGGTCGGGATTGGCGGTATGAGCGTCGAACGCGCGCCCGGCGTGCTTGAGGCGGGGGCAGACATTGTCTCGGTCGTCACAGACATCACCCTGAACGCCGACCCCGAGGCACGGGTGCGCCAGTGGATCGAGGCCACCAGATGAGCCGCTACGCCCGACAGATGATCCTGCCTGAGGTGGGGGCCGAAGGGCAGGCGCGCCTGTCCAAGGCGCGGGTTTTGGTTGTCGGGGCGGGTGGATTGGCGGCTCCGGTCCTACCTTTGTTGGCTGGGGCGGGCGTTGGGCATCTGACGATCCTCGATGCGGATGACGTGGCCCTGTCGAACTTGCATCGACAGACGCTGTTTTCTGAGGCTGATTGCGGACGCTCAAAGGTCGAAGTAGCAGCCGATCGCTGCCGTGCTTTGAATTCTGATATCGACGTCGTCGCGCCAAAACAGGCTCTAACAAGCGAAAATGCGGCTGGTTTTGTTTCACAGGCCGATCTGATCCTCGACTGTGCGGACAGCTATGCCGCCAGCTACACCCTGTCGGATATCTGCCTGACCTTGGGCAAACCATTGGTCAGCGCATCGGTGTTGGGCCTGTCTGGTTATGTTGGAGCATTCTGCGGCGGCGCACCCTCACTGCGGGCCGTGTTCCCCGAGGCTCCGACCAGCGGGGCGAGCTGTGCTACGGCAGGTGTGCTGGGGCCAGTCGTGGGGATGATCGGCGCGATACAGGCGCAGATGGCGTTGGCTTTGATCCTCGGCCTCGACCCGTCGCCCCTAGGCCAGATGGTGCAGGTGGATGCCCGGACCTTCCGAAGCTCTAGCTTCCGTTTTGACGCAGCGCCTGAGCCTGAACATTCCTTCGCCTTCGTCGCCGCCTCGCAGCTGTCTTCAGACGATGTGATTGTTGAGCTTCGGGACGAGGATGAAGCTCCTCAACCCATCCACCCTCTGGCACGTCGCTTAAACGTGGAGCACCTGAAATCAGAGCCTAACAAGGAAAAACGACTGGCTTTGTGCTGTGCAACTGGCCTGCGCTCCTGGCGTGCGGCTGAACAGATTGAACCGGATTGGCCGGGCGAGATTGTCCTCGTTGCGGCCTCAACCTCGTGAGTGAAAAGGAAACGCGAGACATGAAAAAGCTGATGACAGCCATCACCCTTCTGGCCGCTGCGCCGGCCTGGGCCGAAGACAAGATGACCGTTCTGCTGGATTGGTTCATCAACCCCGATCATGGGCCCATCATAGTGGCGCAGGAAAACGGCTATTTCGCCGAGCAGGGCCTCGAGGTTGAGATCGTTCCGCCCGCCGATCCTTCCGCTCCGCCGCGTCTGGTGGCTGCCGGTCAGGCCGAACTGGCCGTATCCTATCAACCTCAGCTGCACCTGCAGATCCACGAAGGCTTGCCGCTGAAACGCGTCGGCACGCTGGTCGCGACTCCTCTGAACTGCTTACTGGTTTTGGAAGACGGCCCGATCAAGTCGCCTGCGGACCTGAAGGGCAAGAAAATCGGCTTCTCGGTCGCTGGTGTGGAAGAGGCCGTTCTGACCACCGTTCTGGGTAAATATGGCGTGACTCTGGACGATGTTGAATTGATCAACGTGAACTTCTCGCTCTCACCGTCGCTGATGACCGGCCAGGTGGATGCAGTGATCGGTGCCTATCGCAACTTCGAGCTGAACCAGATGGATATCGAAGGCCGCCCCGGCACCTGCTTCTATATCGAGGAAGAGGGCGTGCCGTCTTATGACGAACTGATTTACGTCGCCAACCCCGAGACGATGGATAAGGACAAGATCGCGCGTTTCCTGGCGGCGACAGAAAAAGCGACCCAGTACATTGTCAACAACCCCGAAAAAAGCTGGGAGATTTTCGCCGCGACTTCGCCCGAGCTGCAGGATGAGCTGAATGCTCGCGCGTGGGTCGACACTCTGCCGCGCTTTGCTCTGCGCCCGGCGGGTTTTGATGCGGGCCGTTATGCCCGATTTGAGACCTTCCTGAACGAAAGCGGCATGATCGACAACGTTCTGCCGGTCAGCGACATCACCATCGACGTGACCGCGCAATGAGCGACTATGGCAAAGCCTTCACGTTGATGCGTGATGCGGCGCAGGGGCCGTGGCGGGACTACACCCGCCACGCCTTTGTCGAAGGGATGAAGGACGGCTCTCTGCCCCGAGAGGCATTCCTGCATTACCTGCGCCAGGACTATGTGTTTCTGATCCATTTCAGCCGCGCCTGGGCGCTGGCGGTGGTGAAATCGGAAACGCATTCCGAAATGCTGACTGCTGTGGGCACCGTGAACGCCTTGGTCGCGGAAGAGATGCAGCTGCATGTCGGGATCTGCGAAGCGGCCGGGATTTCTCAGGAGGAGCTGTTTGCAACCCCGGAACGTGCCGAAAATCTGGCCTATACGCGGTTCGTGCTTGAGGCCGGGTATAGTGGCGACCTGTTGGACTTGCTGGCAGCGCTGGCACCCTGTGTGATGGGATACGGAGGAATCGGGTCTCGACTGGCCTCCGAGGCCACATCCGAGACCTATCGCGACTGGATCAACACCTATGCTGGTGAGGACTACCAGGGCGCGTGCAAGGCGGTTGGTGAATTGTTGGATTCGGCTCTAACACGGCGTATTGGAGCGGATTTCGAGGTTTCTCCGCGATGGGAGCGTTTGTGCCAAACCTTCCGAACCGCCACGGAGCTAGAGGTCAATTTCTGGCAAATGGGTCTGACTCCATGACCCCGGCGCCCGATCTCACCATCAGCGGACACGCGAGCATTGGCGATACGCCCTTATTCGCACCGCTGACCCTGACCCTTGGGGCGGGGCAGTGGACTTGTCTGTTGGGTGGATCGGGCGTTGGCAAAACCACGGTTCTGCGCCTGATTGCCGGGCTGGAGACAGGCGCTGATTTCACTGGTCAGATCATGGCCAGCGATGGCCAAACCGTCCCGACCCGCGTGGCCTATATGGCGCAGGATGACTTGCTGCTGCCTTGGGCGACGGTGGCGCAAAATGTCTCGCTCGGAGCGCGCTTGCGGGGTGAGAAACCCGATCTGGATCGCCGGGATCGCCTGATCGAGCGGATGCGCTTACAAGACCACATGGCCAAGAAACCGTCGGGACTGTCCGGCGGCCAGAGACAGCGCGTCGCCTTGGCGCGGACCCTGATGGAGGATCGCCCCATCGTGCTGCTGGATGAGCCATTCTCGGCGCTCGACGCGCGCACCCGCGCGGACATGCAGGATCTGGCCGCAGAGGCGCTACAGGGTCGAACAGTCCTTCTGGTCACCCACGATCCGGCCGAGGCTGCGCGTCTAGGCCAATCCATTGTCGTGATGACACAGCAGGGGCTGACCCCTTGCGCCCCACCTGCCGCGCCAGCACCGCGCCATGTGGATGATCTGGAGACATTGGAAACCCAAGGCGCGTTGCTGAAACTATTGAGAGAGGCGGCATGAAACTCCTCTCCGCCCTCGCCGCGACCTTGTTCGCTCTGGCCGTCTGGCAAGCGATTGTCAGCCTGACCGGCCTGCCCAAATTCATCCTGCCCGGCCCGGCGCTTGTGGCCGAGACCTGGTGGCAGAATCGCTGGGTGATTGCGGAACACACTTGGATTACTGCGGTTGAGGTCGTGATTGGCCTGGCGGTTGGTACCGTTCTAGGCGTTGTCACCGCGCTGCAGCTGGCCAATTCGCGGGCCGCACGGGTGCTGGTGCAGCCGATGCTGGTGTTCACCCAGGCTCTGCCGGTATTCGCGTTGGCGCCGCTGCTGACCCTGTGGCTGGGCTATGGCCTTTGGTCCAAGGTCGCAATGGCGGTTCTGATCATCTACTTTCCGATCACCTCATCCTTCTTTGACGGTCTGATGAGGACCCCACCCGGATATCTCGATCTTGCGCGAACGATGCAGGCAAGCCCGCGTTCGGTTCTGTGGCACATCCGTATCCCGGCGGCGCTGCCCTCGCTGGCCTCGGGGATGCGATTGGCGGCGGTCTATGCGCCGATTGGCGCGGTGATCGGCGAATGGGTCGGGTCCTCGCAAGGGTTGGGCTACCTGATGCTACTGGCCAATGGCCGGGCCAAGACCGATCTGATGTTCGCGGCCATGCTGACTTTGGGCGTGTTTTCGATCCTGCTGCATATGCTGGTGCGCCGCGCCACAGCGCGCATGGCCGGTGAGGCGCGTTAACCTTTCAGAAACCGATTCTGCGCCAAGGTAAGGCCCATGACACAGGACGCCTTTGCCGAAGCCCCAATGCTTTTCGATACGGACGAAGCGCCAGCGCAGCCGCTGCCGACGGGTCGGTTACCCTCCTACATCAAAGACCATCGCAAGCGGCTGCGCGAACGGTTCATGTCTGGCGGCTCGGGCGCTATGCCGGATTATGAGTTGCTGGAACTGGTGTTGTTTCGGTCCATCCCGCGTCAGGATGTGAAACCGCTGGCCCGGCTGCTGATGGATACGTTCGGCGATTTTAACCGCGTGCTGACCGCGCCCGCGGAGCGGTTGCGTCAAATCAAAGGCGTCGGGGAAACCGTCATCACCGATCTGAAAATCCTTGAGGCCTGCGCCCATCGCATGGCCCGCGCACGAGTGATGCAGCGCCACGTGATCTCAGGCTGGGATGCTTTGCTGGACTATTGCCACACAACGATGGCGCACCGTGAGATCGAGCAGTTTCGCGTGTTCTACCTTGACCGTAAGAACGTGATGATCGCGGATGAAGAGCAGGCGAAGGGCACTGTCGATCACGTACCGGTCTACCCGCGCGAGGTGGCGAAACGAGCGCTGGAGTTGAACGCCTCGGCCCTGATTTTGGTGCACAACCATCCTTCCGGCGACCCGACGCCGTCGCAATCGGATATCGACATGACCAACCGCATTCAGGATGCCTGCACGGCCTTGGGGCTGACCCTGCACGACCATCTGATTATCGGAAAATCAACCGAGCTGAGCTTTCGGTCCGAGGGGTATTTGTGACGGGCAAAGTCGCGCTTTCAGTTGATCGACCAAACGACTGAAATTGTCATCTGGGCTGAGAGCTCCACTTTGGCCGATTCATATCGATGAGGACAGATCCTCGCTTTCGCCCTTTTTGCCTTTATAAAATACGTCACAGGTTCTTTGCAAATTTTTGCGTCTCGCCTGAAAACCGCCGGCTATTCAGAAATCAGATATGGTCTCCGCGCCTCTGCGTTGCACCCGCTTTGATGGCACAGGCGGTTTCGTTCGAGTTTCTGTCCGACATCGTCACTCTCTAGTTCACCCAAACCTCAACCCGGCGGTTTGTTTTTCGGCCCCACTCCGTGTCATCGCAGGCCATCGGCATCGCTTCTCCGAAACCTTCGGTTGTGATCTCGATACTGTCGGGGATTTCGGTCTCAACAGCGGCCAGAACCGCATTGCGCACCGTTTGTGCCCTGCGATGGGCGATCCGTGCATTGGCGCTGGCGCCTCCATCGCCGTCGCTGAACCCGGCAAAGACAAGCTTGCGAGGGGTCAAGCTGCCGGATTCAAGCGCCTGGGCCAATTGCAGAATATTGGACCGCGATTGTGCATCCGGGCGAGAGCTTCCTGGCTCGAACCGGAAGGAGATCGACAATCTAGACAATGGCCGCAGAGTTTCGACCATGTGTTGAAGCTCTTCCAGCCCGACCTCGGCTCCACCGGAAACGATGGCATTGGCGAGCCGATTGCCTTGCAGCCCCATGGGCAGGTTCTCGGTCGCCTGATCGACAAAGCCGGCCTGCCGTATGGCCATCTGCGCGTCGGCTGAGCGGGTATAGGCCAGAAACTGGCGCGCGATCCGAGGCAGGCGGCGTTGTGGCAGGTAGAGAAACATCGGAGAAGTCAGCGGGTAGTCCTCGGTTTTGATTGACTGGCGGGTCGCAGCAAGGGCATGTCCGCAGCCTCCAGCCAAAGGCAGTGCGCGGGTCGAGCCTGAGGCCGCCTGCGTCGTGATGCCGATCGAAAACGGGTCATTGGCCACTGCTTGTACAAGATCGCGATTGCGCTCGTGGCGGAGAACGCCTTCGGACAGCACTGCCTGAGCGGGGAAGAGTAGCTGATCCTCGACATCCTGGGACAAGCCTGACCCGGCGTCCGGCATGTGAAGGGCAATTGGAGCGTCCGGCCCTTCCAGATTTGTCCAGTTGGTGATCTCGCCCGACAGAACACGGACCAGATCCGCAGGTGAGATCTGTTGAACGGTGTTCTCTGGCGCAACCACCGGGACGATCGCATCCAGTGCTACAATCCGCGCGCGGCGGGGATGGGTCAGATCGCCCAGACCCGCGGCCTCAGCCGCGTCGCGTTCCTCATCTCGGATTTCGCGTTGCGCCATCACGATATCAGCGTCGTTGTCCATCAGGTCGGCAAACCCCTGATCCGTCGTTCCAACGCGAAAGAACAGGTGGGCGAGAGGGGCCGTGCGGTCTGGCTGGCGCAGCTCATAGGCAAAGCTGCGTTCATCCACGCGCGATGGGGTTGCTGTCAGACCTTCTTGTCGGGCGAAGCCGATGATCAGGGCAGGCAGGACCGTCTCGGCCATCACGGATGATCCCGAGAACCGGACCTCGGCCACGAAATCGGTCAGGCTGGGGCAGGCCGGGCCGTCGCATGTGACGCCAGAGCCATCGACTGTCAGTTCTCCGAACTGAGTGTCGACCCGGTAGAATTCACCGTCAAAGCCCAGCAGGGTGCCGGAGACTTCGATCTTGCCATCATGCGATGTCAGAACAATATCCTGCGCTGCGGCTGAAACAGCCAGCGAAACAGAAAACAGTACGGCCAGCGCCGCACGAAAAAGTGTCATGAGAAGGTCGAGCCTGCCTGCGGTTTAATTTGCCGCGATTGTCAGGTCTTGAAACAGATTATTCAACACCAGAAACTCACCGACTTCGGTACACATCGGCATCGTCAGGATCAGATCGCGCGACCGCAGCCGGCGATCACTGCGCAGTTCCAGTGACTGGACGTTCAAATCGCGGCCGCAATTGGCCTCAGTCACTTCGGTTTCAACCGTCAAAGCGACCGAGCCGGATTGTTCCGAACGCGCAGCCGGGAACGAGTAAATCTGGATATTCTTTCCATCATGGAAGCTCGCACTTCCCAGATGGACCACGGAACCCGCGCCCTGCGATGCGCTATTGGCTGAGATATGCCCGTGCTCACCATAGCTAGCACCGAACTCCAAGGCGTGGATTTGCAGATCAGTCTGACCCTGCCATTGCAATGCGACCCGGTCGAACTGGTCAATGTCCATGATGTGAGTGGTGGCGACCGTGCCGGTCTGATCCTCGAATGAGATCAGGAAAATGGCGTATTCGGACAGGGCCGGAATAGTCAGATCCAAGACACCGTTTTCGTCGGTTTGCTGTGTCAGCGTCAGACCGCTGTGGTGGATCTCAACACGTTCATTGCTTCGGCAGGGGGCCTTGATCCGCAGCCGTGCTTTGGCGCCCATTTGGGCGGTGGCACGCGCGCTGATACTGCAATTGATATGCTTTTGTGCCGCCTTCGGCGTAGGGCGCTGGATCGGCTGAGAAGGGGTCTCGTCAGAGGAAGAGGTTTGCACGATACGTTCAAGCCCGGCAATGACCGAGGCTTGATCCGCGACAGAGGCCACGGTAAAAGGTTCCTGCGCGCCATTCGGCTGCGCAGGCGCACCATATTGCATCAGGTAACCAATACCCAGGGCACAAGCGACCGTGCCGCACATGGTCACGTAATTTCTGACTACGAACAAAACACCCTCCCCAGTTGAAGGAGCGAGTCGCACTCTCGTTAAAAATCGCGGCCAATTTGTGGCCGCGAAGCGGAGCGATTGTGACTGGTGTTTGTTGACGTTAGGTCAACCTACCATGGCAGTGTTTGAATTTCTTGCCCGAGCCACAGGGGCAAGGATCGTTGCGCGAAGGATTACCCCAGGTCGACGGATTGTTCTCGTCAAAGCCGGGCAGTGCATCGCCCGACGCGACGGCCTCGGCCTTGGCTTCGGCGGCACCTGCGGCCTGATCAACTGCTTGCTGCGCTTGCGCTTGCTGGGCCGCCATCTGCGCCAGCATCTCGCGCTGTTCTTCTTCGGTCAGCGGGCGCACGCGCGACAATTGCTGAGTTACGGTTTCGCGCAGACTGTCCAGCATGCCTTCGAACAACTGGAAGCTTTCGTTCTTATACTCGTTCAGCGGATCGCGCTGGGCGTAGCCCCGGAATCCAACGACCGAGCGCAAATGTTCCAGCGTCAGAAGATGCTCGCGCCATTTGCCGTCGATGGTCTGCAGCAGAACCTGTTTTTCGATGTTGCGCATGTTCTCGGGGCCGAAGGCCACAGCCTTTTGCGCCATCATCTCATCAGCCGCTTTCACCAGGCGTTCTCGCACCTGTTCGTCATCCACGCCTTCCTCGGCGGCCCAATCCTGAACTGGGGCATCGATGGTCAGCTTGTCCTTGATCGCCTCGTGCAGTCCATCTGTATCCCACTGATCTGCATAGGATTTCGGCGGCATGTATTCGTCGATCAAATCGTCGATCACCTGCTCGCGCATGTCCGAGACGATCTCTGACAGGTCGTCGGCTGACATGATCTCGCGCCGCTGGCTGAAGATCACCTTACGCTGATCATTCATTACGTCGTCGAATTTCAGAACGTTCTTGCGCATGTCAAAGTTGCGGCCTTCGACCTTGGATTGCGCGCGTTCCAGCGATTTGTTGACCCAGGGGTGAACGATGGCTTCGCCCTCTTTCATGCCCAGCGTGGTCAGTACCTTGTCCAGACGTTCTGAACCGAAGATGCGCATCAGATCGTCTTCGAGGCTCAGGTAGAATACCGTGCGTCCCGGATCGCCCTGACGGCCCGAGCGGCCGCGCAGTTGGTTGTCGATTCGGCGGCTTTCATGGCGTTCCGAGGCCATGACATACAGACCACCCGCATCCAGAACCTTTTGTTTTTCCTCGGCGTGCTTGGCCTCTTCCGCGGCGCGCAGCTCGGCTGGGTCGGCCTCGGGCCTTTCGGCAAGGGCCTGCAAAACCTTCATCTCGACGTTGCCGCCCAGCTGAATGTCAGTACCACGACCGGCCATGTTGGTGGCGATGGTAACCGCACCGTAGCGGCCCGCGTCGGCCACGATTTGGGCCTCTTGTTCATGCTGGCGGGCGTTCAGAACGTTGTGTTCGATCTTTTCCTTGGTCAGCATCTGGCTGAGAACTTCGGATTTCTCGATCGAGGTGGTGCCGATCAGAACCGGCTGGCCCTTTTCCTGCGCCTTCTTCGCCTCAGAGATAATCGCGCCGTATTTCTCCATCGCGGTACGATAAACCTGATCGTCTTCGTCGAGACGCGCAATCGGACGGTTGGTGGGGACTTCGACCACACCCAGACCGTAGATTTCCTGGAATTCTTCGGCTTCGGTCAGCGCTGTCCCGGTCATGCCGCCCAGCTTGTCATAGAGGCGGAAATAGTTCTGGAAGGTCACGCTGGCCAGAGTCACGTTCTCGGGTTGAATCTGGACGTTCTCTTTCGCCTCGATCGCTTGGTGCAGACCTTCCGACAAGCGACGACCCGGCATCATACGGCCAGTGAATTCGTCGATCAGAACCACATTGCCATCACGTACGATATAGTCCTTGTCGCGCTGGAACAGTTTATGCGCACGCAGGCCCTGATTGACGTGATGCACCACGGTGGTGCTTTCGGGATCGTACAGAGAATGATCCTCGGGGATCAGGCCCGCGGCGATCAGTTGCTGTTCCAGAAACTCGTTGCCTTCATCGGTGAAAGTCACGTTGCGGGATTTTTCGTCCAGCGAATAGTGATCGTCACTCAGGCTCGGGATCAGCGCGTCAATCGCGGTGTACAGATCAGAACGGTCCTGCGCCGGCCCCGAGATGATCAACGGCGTCCGCGCCTCATCAATCAGGATCGAGTCGACCTCATCCACAATCGCGAAATTGTGGTATTTCTGATAGATATCGGCCATATCGGCCTTCATGTTGTCGCGCAGATAGTCAAAGCCAAGCTCATTATTGGTGGCGTAGGTCACGTCACAGGCATAAGCGGCTTTCTTCTCGGCATCTTGCTGGCCCGACCAGATCACACCGGTGGTCATACCCAACGCGGCAAAGACTTTGCCCATCCATTCGGCATCCCGTTTGGCCAGGTATTCGTTGACCGTGACGACATGTACGCCTTTGCCGGTCAGCGCGTTCAGGTAAGCGGGGAAGGTTGCGACCAGTGTCTTGCCCTCACCCGTCTTCATCTCCGAGATATTGCCCTGATGCAGGAAGGTGCCGCCCATCAGCTGCACATCAAAGGCACGGAGACCCAGTGCGCGTTTGGCACCTTCACGCACGTTCGCAAAAGCTTCGGGCAGCAGGTCATCCAGGCTCTCGCCATCCAGCGCACGTTTGCGCAGTTCGGCGGTCTTTTCGATCAGACCCTCGTCAGAGAGTTTTTCGAACTCGGGTTCCAGCGCGTTGATCTTTTCGATCAGGGGGCGGGTCGCCTTGATCTTGCGGTCGTTCGGTGTTCCGAACACCTTTTTGGCGAGCGTTCCGAGTCCCAGCATGTTCACTCCAGCGGATCTGTTCTTGTCTTGGTTGCGACAGGCTTGCCCACCTTGCGCGCAACCCATAGATACGGGGGGTGAAAGGCGGCCCTGTCCAAGGCTTCAAAGCGATGTAAGCGGCAGGTTCTGAAGTGTCAACGCTGCGCCCTGTCGCGGCAAAGAAATAGGATGATTCCATGCCCAAAGGCCTCACTTTTCTGCCATCGCTGGCTTTGACCGCCGTGATGGCGCTGCCGCTGGTCGCCGAAACTAAGCCCGATGCAGGCACCGTTCTGGCCACGGTCAACGGGGACGAGATCACACTGGGTCACGTTGTCGCCACCGTCGCAGCATTGCCGCAGCAATATCAGCAGATCGAGGATGATGTGCTGTATGACTTCGTGCTTGAGCAACTGATCCAGCAGCAATTGCTGGGCCAACAGCAGGAAGAGCTGACCCAGCAAAACGCTCTAACGCTGGACAATGAAACACGCTCTTTGCTGGCGGTGCAGACTGTAAACGCCCTTACCAACGATGTTGTGACGGATGAGGCGGTACAAGCGGCCTATGACGCGCAGTTTGCCGAATTTGAAGGTGAAGACGAGTTCGACGCCAGTCATATTCTTGTTGAATCCGAGGACGAAGCCAAAGCGCTCAAGGCTCAATTGGATGACGGCGGGGATTTTGCCGAAATGGCGCGCGAGCATTCGACCGGGCCGTCCGGCCCCAATGGCGGTGCGCTTGGCTGGTTCGGCAAGGGACAGATGGTGCCTGAGTTTGAAAACGCCGTGCTGGGCCTTGAAAAAGGTCAGATCTCAGACCCGGTGCAAACGCAGTTCGGCTGGCATCTGGTGATCCTGAACGACAAGCGCAAATCTGAAGCCCCTGCGCTTGAGGCCGTGCGCGATGAACTGGCCCAGACCATTCAGCAAGAGGCTATTCAGGGCCGTATTGATGAGTTGACCCAGCAGGCTCAGATCGAACGCACCGCCCTTGAAGGGGCTGGTCCTGAAGTCATCCGCCAGCTGGACCTGATTCAGGAGTAAAAACCCGTGGCCACGATCACCAAAACCTCGCCACTGGCCCCTGCCGGTTTCCCCGACCTGCCCGCGATTGACGGAGTGCGTTTTGCAACCGTTGAGGCAGGGGTGCGCTACAAAGGCCGAACTGACGTCATGTTGGCGGTTCTCGATCCCGGCACGTCCGTGGCTGGGGTATTTACGCGCTCGGCCACACGAGCCGCTCCGGTGCTGGACTGTCAGGATAAGATCGGTGGTTCCAGCGATGGGCCAGCGGCGATTTTGGTGAATTCGGGCAATGCCAATGCTTTCACCGGCCACTACGGCCAAAACTCGGTCGCCGAGGTGACTCAAGCGGTCGCCAAGGCAACCGGTGTTGCAGTTGAGAGGGTCTTCACCTCATCTACCGGCGTGATCGGAGAGCCTCTGCCGCATGATCGCATCGTTTCTCAACTTGAAGCGCTGAAATCCGGCCTCAGCCGTCACGCGATCGAGGACGCAGCGCGGGCTATCATGACCACCGATACCTTCCCGAAAGGGGCCTCGGCGCAGGTCGAGATTGACGGCAAAACAGTCTCTATTGCGGGGATTGCCAAGGGGTCCGGCATGATCGCGCCCGATATGGCGACGATGCTGGTCTACATCTTCACCGACGCTGTGGTTGACCAATCAGCGCTGCAATCCATGCTGAGCGCGCAGACAGACCGGACTTTTAATTGCATCACCGTCGATAGCGATACCTCGACATCGGACAGCCTTTTGCTGTGCGCTACCGGTGCGTCGGGTGTTGATACCACGGGCAATGCGGCCTTCGCCGAGGCGCTGGAAACCGTGATGCTGGACCTCGCGCAGCAAGTTGTGCGCGATGGCGAAGGGGCGACGAAATTCGTAGAAATCCGCGTGACCGGAGCCGCCTCGGACGCAGATGCCAAGGTGCATGGGCTAGCGATTGCGAACTCCCCTCTGGTGAAAACTGCGATTGCAGGTGAGGACCCAAACTGGGGCCGTGTCGTCATGGCAATCGGTAAATCTGGAGCCGCTGCGGATCGTGACCTGCTTAGCATTTCCTTTGGCGATATTCTGGTCGCTGAAAAAGGTTGGGTTAGCCCCGACTATCGTGAAGAAGACGCGGCCACTTACATGAAAGGCCAAGACCTTGTGATCGTAGTCGATCTGGGGCTGGGCGAGGGGCAATCCACCGTTTGGACCTGCGACCTGACCCACGGCTATATCGAGATCAACGCGGACTATCGCTCGTGAAAACTGTTCTGGTATCTGCCGTCGCCCTAATCGATATCGAGGGCCGCGTCCTGCTGGCCCAACGGCCCGAGGGCAAATCCATGGCTGGTCTGTGGGAATTCCCCGGCGGCAAAATCGAACCCGGTGAAACTCCCGAAGCTGCCCTGATCCGCGAATTGCACGAGGAACTGGGCATCGACACTTGGGCCTCCTGCCTCGCGCCGCTGACCTTCGCCAGCCACAGCTACGACGATTTCCACCTGCTCATGCCGCTGTTTGCCTGTCGCAAATGGGAGGGGATACCGCAGTCGCGAGAAGGTCAGGCGCTGAAATGGGTGCGGGCTAATGATCTGCGCAATTACCCGATGCCTGCGGCGGATGTACCGCTGATTCCGATACTGCGGGATTGGTTGTGAACGTCTGGCAAAACCAGAGTTAAGGTATCCAAATGAAAGAATAGAAAAGAAACCCAGCGGGATTTTCCGCAGGGTTTCCTATCTTAAAATGTTAAGCCCAGCCAAGCTGCTTCAAGGAATGCGCATCGTTCCAGATTTTCGTCATATGCCGAATTTTGTCGCCATCGAATTCAATCGCGTAAACGTAGTCGGCTGCGATTGTCTTGCCGGTGGCCGGCACCGGACCATCTACTGAATGAGTTCCGTGGAAAACAGCAAACGCATTCACGATTCCACGTTCATCGTCAGTCGAGAAAGACTTTAGCTCATAGTGCCCATCTGGAATCGGAGTTAGCAGCCCCTTCATCCAGTCGGCGTAGACTTCTAATGTCGTCACATCGACCAGAGCATCGGCTTGCGCTGAAAACGTGGCCCCGTCGTGACAGAAGTCCTTACAGCCGTCCCAGCCTTTGCCGGTTTCGCATGCCTCAAAGAACTCTCGTGCAGTTTTTTGAATGGACATTGGTTTCCCCCTTAAACAACGGCCAGCTGAATTGGCCACTCAGTCACTCAACACCAATCAGAGTACGCTGAAACGTGCGTATCTCAAAATGACCCAGGATAAACCTGCAAGGCCGAGGTGGAATGACGTATGCTCATATGTGTGCAGATATTCGATTGCGCTGAACTTTAGAGCGCATGTTCGATTGGACGAAACGAGTCCGTCTGACCCTGTTACAATTCGTAAGAATTTAGAAAACATCAGGCAAAACTTGACGCTGATCGTGTCTGTGCTCCAAATCGGGGCATTGGCGTTCGGGCACCATCCCGGACCCGCCATTTCCGACCCGGGGAGGGGTCGGGTGGGGAGGAGAAAGAGATTGGCTCAGACGCAGTCGGGCGCTGAAGGGATGCAGTCCCTTCCGGCGCTGCTACATCGCAATGCGACAGAGTTCGGGGATACCCCGGCTTATCGAGAAAAGGAATTCGGGATCTGGCAATGCTGGACCTGGGCGGAGGCCGCCAAGGAAATCCGCGCCATCGCGCTTGGATTCCTGGAGTTGGGCGTTGAGAAAGGCGACCACATCGCTGTCATCGGTCGCAACCGTCCGGCGCATTACTGGTCGATGGTGGCTGCTCAGATGGTGGGCGCGGTTCCGGTGCCTCTGTATCAGGACTCGGTCGCCGAAGAGATGGCCTATGTGCTGGAACATTGCGGCGCGAAATTTGTCGTCTGCGGCGATCAGGAGCAAGTCGATAAGGTCATCGAGATTCAAGAAAACCTGCATCAGGTCAAACACATCCTCTATACCGACAAGCGCGGGATGCGGAAGTATGACCACTCTCAGATGAACGCGCTTGAGGACATCATGGCCGAAGGCAGCGCTGGGCACGCGCGGTTCGATACCGAGCTGGACAAGCGCGTCGCGGCGATCACTTATGACGATACTTGCGTGATGCTCTACACCTCCGGCACGACGGGCAAGCCCAAGGGTGTTGTGCTGTCGAACCGGAATGTCATTGAAAGCGCCAAGAACTCGGCCGAGTTCGATCATCTGACGCGGAACGAAGACATTCTGTCTTACCTGCCGATGGCCTGGGTGGGTGATTTCATCTTCTCGATCGGCCAGGCCTATTGGTGCGGCTTCTGCGTGAACTGCCCCGAAAGCGCCGACACAATGATGACGGACCTGCGTGAGATCGGACCGACGTACTTCTTTGCCCCGCCGCGCGTTTTTGAAACGCAGCTAACTAACGTGATGATCCGGATGGAGGATGCGGGCAAGCTGAAGCGCAATATGTTCCATCATTTCATGGCACATGCCAAGAAGGTCGGTGGTCTGTTGCTAGACGGCAAACCGGTGGGCTTTGGCGACAAGCTGAAATATGCGCTGGGCAATATGCTGGTTTATGGCCCGCTGAAGGATACGCTTGGATACGGACGGTTCCGCGTAGGCTATACCGCGGGTGAAGCTATCGGGCCGGAAATCTTTGATTTCTATCGCTCTTTGGGCATCAACCTCAAACAGCTCTATGGTCAGACCGAAGCAACCGTTTTTATCACTCAGCAGCCGGATGGCGAGGTGCGCGCAGATACGGTCGGCGTTCCAGCCCCTGCGGTCGAATTGAAAATCGACGAGAGTGGCGAGATCCATTACCGCTCGCCCGGTGTGTTTGTTGAATACTACAACAACCCGGATTCGACGGCCTCGACCAAGGATGCTGAGGGCTGGGTTGCGACCGGGGATGCCGGGTTCATCGAGGAAAGCTCGGGCCATCTACGGATCATCGACCGCGCCAAGGATGTGGGCAAAATGGCTGACGGGTCGATGTTCGCGCCGAAATATGTCGAGAACAAGCTGAAATTCTATCCTGATATTCTCGAGGTCGTGCTGTTCGGGAACGGCAAGGATCGCTGCGTGGCCTTCATCAATATCGACCTGACAGCGGTCGGGAACTGGGCGGAGCGCAACAACGTGGCTTATGCGTCCTATCAGGAGCTGGCGGGCCATCCGCGTGTGTTAGAGACGATCAAATCCCACGTGGAAGAGGTGAACAAGTCGGTCGCAGCGGATGAGATGCTGTCGGGCTGTCAAGTGCATCGCTTTGTGGTTCTGCACAAGGAACTGGATGCTGATGATGGCGAGATGACCCGGACCCGCAAGGTGCGCCGCGGTTTTGTAGAAGACAAGTTCCACGACATTATCGCCGCGCTTTATGACGGGTCCTCGAGCGTTTCGACGACAACCGAAGTAACCTATGAGGATGGGCGCAAGGGGTCGATTTCAGCGATGCTTGAGATCGTAGATGCGCCGGTTGTGTCGGTTGCGCAGCACAAGGTCGCGGCGGAATGATGGGCCGTTCGAGCGCCGCTCGACCTGCGGTCATCGCCCCGCCCGCCGTCCCGTTTTTGCGTAAGTCTGGGAGAGGCTGATGCTGGATAGTTCCGAAGGATATGTCACCGAAGACGGCCGCAAGATCGGCGGTGTGGTGATGGAGATGAAGAATATCACCCTGCGATTTGGCGGTGTGGTGGCGATCAAGGATATCTCGTTCGATATTCGCGAGGGTGAGATTCGCGCCATTATCGGGCCTAACGGGGCGGGCAAGTCCTCGATGCTAAACGTGATCTCGGGGTTTTATGTCCCGCAAGAGGGGGAGGTTTGGTTCCACGGCTCCAAGCGTCCTCCGATGCGGCCGTTTGAAGTGGCACAGCAGGGGATTGCGCGGACCTTCCAGAACATCGCTCTGTTCGAAGGCATGAGCGTTCTGGACAATGTCATGACTGGGCGTCTGAGCTTTATGAAGACCAATATCCTTCAACAGGCGTGGTGGAAGGGGAAGGCCGAAGCGGAAGAGACCGAGAATCGTGAGGCGGTTGAGAGGATTATCGACTTCCTCGAGATTCAGCACATCCGCAAGACGCCGGTGTCGCGCCTGCCTTACGGGTTGAAAAAGCGGGTGGAACTGGCGCGTGCTCTGGCGGCGGAGCCGAAGCTACTGCTGCTGGATGAACCCATGGCGGGCATGAACGTCGAAGAGAAAGAGGACATGAGCCGATTCATCCTCGATGTGAATGACGAGTTTGGGACGACCATTGCTCTGATCGAGCACGACATGGGCGTGGTGATGGACCTGAGCGACCGGGTCGTCGTTATGGATTACGGCAAGAAAATTGGCGACGGCACGCCCGACGAGGTGCGCAACAACCAAGAGGTCATCGACGCCTATCTGGGGGTCAGCCATGACTGACATCGGATTAGTAAATTGGGGGGGCACCTATGCCTGAACAACTCGTATTTGCGATGGAGGTCATCCTCAACGGTCTGATGGCCGGGGTGCTATATGCGCTGGTCGCGCTGGGCTTTGTGCTGATCTACAAGGCCTCGGGGATTTTCAATTATGCCCAAGGGGTTATGGCGCTTTTTGCGGCGATGACGCTGGTGGGGATCATGAAGGGGCAAGTGCCCTTTGCCCACCTGATAAATGCGATCTTCGGGACGCATATCCATTATTTCGGCTGGAACGTGCCTGCGCTTTTGGCGATCCTTTTGACCATGGCGGTGATGGTGTTGCTGGCCTGGGCGGTACAGCGTTTCGTCATGCGACATCTGGTCGGGCAGGAGCCGATCATTCTGTTCATGGCCACCATTGGTCTGGCTTATTTCCTTGAGGGCGTGGCTGACCTGATGTGGGGGTCTGAGATCAAGACGCTAGATGTGGGTCTGCCCCAGGGCATCAACCTGTGGATTGATGAAACGACCTACAACATCTTCGACTACGGCTTCTTCATCGACAATCTGGACATCGTGGCGACGATCATCGCGGCGCTTCTGGTGGCAGCTCTGGTCGCATTCAGCCAGTACACCAAACAGGGCCGGGCGATGCGCGCTGTTGCAGATGACCATCAGGCAGCGCTGTCAGTTGGCATCTCATTGAACTTCATTTGGGTCATGGTCTGGTCGGTCGCAGGGTTCGTCGCTTTGGTCGCGGGGATCATGTGGGGCACCAAGTCCGGCGTGCAGTTCTCGCTGTCGCTGATCGCGCTCAAGGCGTTGCCGGTGCTGATGCTGGGTGGTTTCACCTCAATCCCCGGAGCGATCGTCGGCGGGCTGATCATCGGCGTGGGCGAGAAGCTGTTTGAATTCGCCTTAGGACCTGCGCTGGGCGGCGCGACCGAGAACTGGTTTGCCTACGTGCTGGCGCTGATCTTCCTCGTGTTCCGACCTCAGGGCCTGTTCGGCGAGAAGATCATCGAGAGGGTGTAGCGATGACCAAGCTGATCGCCATCATCAACGTCATCGCATGGGCCGGATTCTGGGCGTTTGGGTATATCGCCCTCACTTCGGACGATCTTTCCGAAGGCCAGCTGACCATCGCGGCAATCCTGGCTTTTGCGGGTCTGATCATGGGCGTTCTGGCCTATTTGAAACTGGTCCGAGCGTCTGAGGCGAGCGGATATGCCAAGGGCTCAAACCAATTGGACGTCGCGGCCCGGAACCGGGCGCAGGAAGAATGGGGAAAGTAAGACATGTTCTATCGTGAGGCCGGGGATTTCAAAACCTCGTACATTGCTGACAGCCAGACTTTCCCGATCAAGTTTGACCGGTACCGCTATTATGTCGTGCTGGCAGTTGCGTTCGGGATCATTCCCTTCATCATAAACGACTATTGGGCGAACGCCCTGCTGCTGCCCTTTCTGATCTACGCCATCGCGGCGATCGGGCTGAATATCCTTGTGGGCTATTGCGGGCAGGTCTCGCTGGGGACCGGAGGGTTCATGGCTGTGGGTGCCTATGCCTGCTACAAGCTGATGACTGCTTTCCCGGAAGTCAGCATGTTCATCCACGTGATCCTTGCTGGAGGTATCACGGCCTTTGTGGGCGTGCTGTTCGGCCTGCCGAGCCTTCGGATCAAGGGGTTCTACCTAGCGGTTGCGACGCTGGCGGCGCAGTTCTTCCTAGTGTGGCTGTTTAACCGGGTGCCATGGTTCTACAACTACTCGGCTTCGGGGCAGATTAACGCGCCGGAACGGGATGTGTTTGGTATCATCATCACCGGCCCAAATGCTCCGGCTTGGGCGACCTATCTGTTCTGCCTGATCTTCCTGACCGTTTGCGCCATCCTTGCACGCAACCTGACGCGGGGCACCACGGGCCGGACCTGGATGGCAATCCGCGACATGGACATCGCTGCCGAGATCATCGGCGTGAACCCCCTCAAAGCCAAACTGACCGCTTTTGCCGTCAGTTCATTCTTCGTGGGCATCGCGGGGGCGCTGTTCTTTGCGGTCTATCTGGGCGCGGTTGAAGTCGGTGAGGTCTTTGGCATCCAGAAATCATTTCTGGTGCTGTTCATGGTCATTATCGGCGGATTAGGGTCTATTTTCGGGTCCTTTGCGGGGGCTGCTTTCCTAGTGCTGTTGCCGGTCGTCCTGAAGCTGATCGGCGTAGACCTGCTGGGTTGGCCCACGGACATCGTGGCGCACCTGAACCTCGTGATCGTAGGCGGGCTGATCATCATGTTCCTGATTCTCGAACCGCACGGGCTGGCGCAGCTGTGGCGTGTCGCCAAAGAGAAACTCAGACTCTGGCCATTCCCGCACTAGGGACAGGCCCAATCAAAAAAGACGGGTGCAAACGCCCGAAACCACCATCGGATCAATCAAGGGAGGAGATACCCGATGAACAAGAAACTGGCAACCCTGGCGCTGGGCGCTGTGATGGCCGCAGGCCCGGTCATGGCCGACCTTGTGTTCCCGTCGCTCAGCTACCGGACGGGCCCCTACGCCGCAGGCGGTATTCCGTTTGCTGACGGTTACGCCGACTATTTCACCCTGCTGAATGAACGCGATGGCGGCATCGGGGGTGTTCCAGCCAAGGTTATCGAATGCGAAACCGGCTATAACACTGAAAAAGGTGTGGAATGCTATGAATCGACCAAGGGCGAAGGTGCGTTGGTCTATCAGCCACTCTCCACTGGCATTACCTATCAGCTGATCCCGAAAGTGACGGCAGATGGCATCCCGCTGCACACGATGGGATATGGCCGGACCTCGGCTGCGAATGGCGAGGTGTTCAGCCACGTGTTCAACTATCCGGCCAACTACTGGAACGGAGCTTCGGGCGCGATCAACTATCTGCTGGATGAAAACGGCGGAGACCTGAGCGGCAAGAAAATCGCGCTGGTCTACCACAACTCTGCCTACGGCAAAGAGCCGATCCGCACACTGGAAACGCTGGCCGAAAAGCACGGCTACGAGCTGTCTCTGCTGCCCGTCGACCACCCCGGTCAGGAGCAGAAGTCGCAGTGGCTGCAAATCCGCCGCGAAAAGCCCGATTTTGTGATCATGTGGGGCTGGGGCGTCATGAACCAAGTTGCGGTTCAGGAAGCGGCCAACATTCGCTTCCCGATGGAGAACTTCATTGGCGTCTGGTGGTCAGGTGCTGAATTCGATGTCGAGCCTGCGGGTGAAAAGGCCACCGGCTACAAGGCGCTGACCTTCACGGGCCTGGGTATGGACTATCCGGTCTATGACGATCTGCAGAAATACGTCGTCGATGCCGGTAAAGCCGCAGGTGCAGGCGATCAACTGGGTACGGTTCAGTATAACCGCGGTCTCTATGCTGCGATGTTGGCGGCTGAGGCGGTAAAGACTGCTCAGGAAATGCACGGCACGGCCGAGATCGACGCGTCGATGATGCGCGATGGCATGGAGGCGTTGGAAATTACAAATGCCAAGATGGAAGGTCTGGGCATGGTCGGTTTCGGACCGGAATTCTCGGTTTCCTGTGAAAACCATGGCGGCCCCGGTCTTGTGGGCGTGGTCCAGTGGGATGCAGCAGCCGGAACCTGGAACCCGGTTCAGGACTTCAAACCGACAGATGCCGAAGTCATCAACGCTCTGATCGCAGAAGACTCAGCGGCTTATGCGGCTGAAAACAATATCGAAACGCGCTGCAACTAAGGCGCTCTGAACCAAGCGGGGCGGCGGTTTGCTGCCGCCCTGACCCGAACACGCGAACGAGGATAGGCGCTGATGCTGGATGCGGCCCAAACCACGGATGTGCAGGCGGAAACCCTGCTTGAGGTCAACAATATCGAGGTGATCTACAATCACGTGATCCTCGTGCTGAAGGGCGTCAGCCTAACGGTTCCCAAAGGAGGCATCACGGCGCTGCTTGGGGGGAATGGTGCGGGCAAGACCACGACGCTCAAGGCCGTGTCGAACCTGCTGCATTCCGAACGGGGTGAGGTCACCAAGGGCTCGATCAAGTATCGCGGCCAAAGCGTTCATGAAAGCGACCCGGCGGATCTGGTGGAAAAAGGCGTCATTCAGGTGATGGAAGGCCGCCACTGTTTCGAACACCTCACGGTCGAGGAAAACCTGCTGACCGGGGCCTATACCCGCAAGGACGGCAATGCCGCGATCCAGAGCGATCTGGAGCTGGTTTACAATTACTTACCGCGCCTGAAAGAGCGCCGCAAAAGTCAGGCGGGCTATACTTCGGGCGGGGAACAGCAGATGGTCGCGATGGGCCGAGCGCTGATGTCACGGCCCGAGACGATCCTGCTGGACGAACCCTCAATGGGGCTTGCCCCGCAGCTGGTCGAAGAGATTTTCGGCATCGTAAGAGATCTGAACGAGAAAGAAGGCGTCTCGTTCCTATTGGCCGAGCAGAACACCAACGTGGCGCTCAGGTTTGCGCATTACGGATATATTCTGGAATCCGGTCGCGTGGTGATGGACGGCCCTGCTGCCGAACTGCGTGAGAACCCGGATGTGAAGGAATTCTATCTCGGCATGTCGGATGAAGGCCGCAAAAGCTTTCGCGATGTGCGCTCGTACCGCCGCCGCAAGCGGTGGTTGTGATCTGATGGAGGATATGGCGATGACTTATTTCGACGCACTCGAAACGCGCTCGGCGGATCAGCGCGCCTCAGATCAGGCGGTGGCGCTGCAGGCGCAACTAGAACGGGCGCGGTCTGCGCCTGGGTTTATGGCGCATTTCGCTGAAACAGACACTAATACGGTGAAAACTGCCGAAGACCTGCCCTTGCTACCGGTGTTGCGCAAGTCGGACCTGACCCGCGCGCAAGGGGAGCGCTCGCCCTTTGGCGGCTTTACGGTCAAACCGGCGAGGCACTTTCACCATGTGTTCCAATCCCCCGGCCCGATCTACGAGCCGGGCAGCACCGACCACGATTGGTGGCGCATGGGTCGCTTCCTGAACGCCGCCGGTGTTGGCGCGGGCGACATCGTTCAGAATTGCTTTGGCTATCACCTGACGCCTGCGGGCATGATCTTTGAAAACGGCGCACGCGCGGTTGGTGCGGCTGTTCTGCCTGCTGGAACCGGCCAGACCGAGCTGCAGGTGACCGCAGCTCGCGACGTCGGATGTACCGCCTATGCGGGCACGCCTGACTATCTGAAGGTCATTCTGGACAAGGCCGATGCCATGGGCGTCGCGCTGAGTTTCTCAAAAGCCGCTGTTGGCGGGGGCGCGCTGTTCCCGTCGCTGCGGCAGGAATATGCGGATCGCGGCATTGCCTGTCTGCAATGCTACGCCACGGCTGATCTGGGCAATATCGCATATGAGAGCGCCGCGATGGAGGGGATGATTCTGGACGAACATGTCATCGTCGAAATTGTCACTCCCGGCACTGGCACTCCGGTTGCGCCCGGTGAGGTTGGTGAGGTCGTGGTGACCTCTCTCAACCCGGATTACCCGCTGATCCGGTTTGCGACCGGCGACCTGTCAGCCATCATGCCGGGTCAGTCGCCTTGCGGTCGTACGAACGCTCGGATCATGGGATGGATGGGGCGTGCCGATCAGACCACCAAGATCAAGGGCATGTTCGTCCGGCCCGAGCAGGTGGCCGCGCTGGTCAACAAACATACCGAGATCGTCAAAGCCCGCGTGATCGCAGCCCGTCAGGGTGAGATGGACACAATGACCGTCCAGATCGAGAGTGCTGGTGGCGATGACATGGCTTATGCGAAATCCGTGGCCGAAGTGCTGAAGCTGAAAGGCGCGATCGAGGTTGTGGCCCCTGGGTCGTTGCCCAAGGATGGTCTGGTGATCGAGGATCAGCGCGTCTATGACTGATATCTGCGGCTTTTGAGCCGCAGATTTGTTGCAAGATTTGTTGCTCTGGGCACTGGCGTTTCCTAGCGTTTTAGTCGAGAAAGAGGACGCCCTCGTCCCTTACAAGCCCGGAAAATGGCCCAGATCGAATATTCTGAAAATGGATCACGAAACCGCGGCGTGCGTGGCACGCGGCTGCTGGCCGCCATTGCCTATATCGTAGCAGCGGCCTGTCTGTTGCCGATGGTCGCGGTGGTTCTGGCGGCGCTGACCGGTGGCACGGAAACCATCTCGCACCTGGCTGAAACCGTGCTGCCCCGCTACACGATGACCACCGCCATATTGGTGGTTCTGGTGGCCGTGGGTACGTTCAGCATCGGGACCGGAGCCGCTTGGCTGGTGACAATGACGCGGTTCCCTGGCGTGCGCCTGTTGGAGATCGCGCTGGTCCTGCCGCTGGCCTTCCCGGCCTACGTTCTGGCCTATGCCTACACGTTCATACTGGATCATCCGGGTATCGTGCAGGCCACGCTGCGCGATGTGACGGGTTGGGGGCCGCGCGACTACTGGTTCCCCGAAATCCGCTCGACCGAGGGCGCGGCGGTGATGCTGACGCTGGTGCTTTACCCCTATGTTTACCTGCTGGCGCGGGCAGCGTTCCTGCAACAAAGCGCCACCGCGTTTCTGGCGGCGCGTGCCTTGGGAAACAGCCCCTGGCTGGCGTTTCGGCGGGTTTCGCTGCCGATGGCGCGCCCGGCCATTGCCGGAGGCGTTCTTCTGGCGATCATGGAGACCATCGCCGATTTCGGAACCGTCTCGTATTTCGGCGTCCAGACCTTCGCCACGGGCATTTATACCAGTTGGTTTTCGCTGGGAGATCGTGCAGGCGCCGCACAACTGGCATCGTGCCTGCTGACCTTCGCGCTTGTATTGGCTGTGGCTGAACGCACGCGGCGCGGCAAGGCCAAGTATTATCAAGCGGGCAAGCAACATGCAGCTCTGCCGGCTGCTCAACTGACTGGATGGCGCGCGATCGGGGCTTTTTCCCTCTGCGCCATACCCGTGTTTTTCGGATTCCTGCTGCCGGTGGTTGTTCTCTTCGAGATGGGGTTGAAATCCGAGCAGAACCTGCTGTCGCCCCGCTACCTCGGCTTCATTCAGAATTCGCTTATCCTTGCCGGGACGGCTGCTGCCATTACCGTTATTGCGGCCGTCAGTGTTGGGTTCTTTCAGCGCCTGAGGCCGGGGCGGCCCTCGACCATCGCGGGTTATATCGCGCGGCTGGGCTATGCGGTGCCGGGTGGGGTGATCGCGGTTGGACTATTGGTGCCTTTTGCCAGCTTTGACAACGCGTTGGATGCGTGGATGCGCGCGACATTTGATGTATCGACGGGGCTGCTGGTAACGGGGTCCATTTGGCTGCTGGTGGCGGCCTATATGGTGCGGTTCCTTGCGGCGGCCCTAAGTGCTTATGAAGGCGGGCAGAGTACGGTTCACGCCAATATGGATGCCGCGGCCCGGTCTTTGGGGCAGACGCCTCTGGGTACACTGAGGCGGGTGCATCTGCCGATCCTGACGCCCTCATTGCTGACGGCCTTGTTGATCGTCTTTGTCGACGTGATGAAGGAATTGCCCGCAACGCTGATCATGCGCCCCTTCAACTTTGACACGCTGGCGGTACAGGCCTACCGGCTGGCCTCGGACGAGCGGCTCGAGGGGGCGGCGGTGCCATCCTTGGTCATTCTGGCCGTTGGGTTGCTGCCTGTGATCCTGATCTGCCGACAAGTCGGACGGCGGTAACACCCGTTGACGAATTATGGCCCGCTTGCGCATCGGGCTTGATTCAGCCGCGATTTCCGGCAAGGCTTGGGGCATGAATATGCAGCCTCCTAGCCGGTTCCCTACAAACTCGGCCCAGATGCCCGTCGCGTTCGACCGGCGCGAGATGTCCCATATCCTGTCCGTCTATGGTAAGATGGTTGCCGCCGGAGAATGGCGGGACTACGGAATTTCCAACCTGCGCGACATGGCGATTTTTTCGATCTTCCGACGGACCGCCGAGCATCCCATTTATCGGATCGAGAAACACCCTCGTTTGCGCCAAAAGCAGGGGATGTATTCCGTTGTGGGGATGGACGGACGGATTCTGAAACGCGGCCATGACCTGCGCACCGTTCTGAGGGTGCTGGAGCGCAAGCTGATCCGCTCAGTTTCCCCGGATTAGAGCCTTTTATGGGCCGTCACAGGCCCGTCGCCCTGCGCCTGAATGCGCGTGATGGCGTGATCCAAGGATTCATACGCGACTGCCATGTGATGCGCGTTGGCATGCAACAGCATATTCGGCCCGGAAACCCATGCGACATGGCCTTTCCAAAACAACAGATCGCCGCGTTTGGCCTCTGATCCTTCGGGCAGAGTGATACCAAGGGCCATTTCCTGATCGCCGCTGTCGCCGGGACAGGGGATACCGCAAGCCAGTAACCCCGCCTGAACCAGCCCCGAACAGTCGATTCCGAACCGACTGTTGCCGCCCCACAGATAGGGAGTGCCAAGAAACAACTCAGCCACAGTGACAGGATCACGGTTCAATTCGGCAATCGGGGCCGTGTGGACTTTTGGGATGAAACCCAGCTCAGTTTCAACAAACCTATCCGTTTGGGAGAGGGCGCGTACGGAGCTGCCAAAACTCAGCGAGGCCAGATCGCGGGTTTTCATATCCGCCTGCTCATAGGCATGCGTGGCAGGTGCAACAATCCTGTGGGTCGTGGTCTGTTGCGGCCCCAATTGGGCCGAGCGAACCCATCCGACATAGCCATCCTTGTCAGCCTTGATACGACTCCACCCGTTTTTCTGCTCTGCAAGCTGTACTGTGTCTCCGAACAGCAACTGACGATCGCGCGGGCCATCAGGGCTGCGCAGCAGGTCAACGACCGGGTCCAAGACGCGAAGCTGGGTCATAGGCCCAAGATCTCGGGCAGTGCGGTCAGTAGGGCGCGTGGGCCTTGCCCCAGACCTCCCTTGCTGCGACCCGGTTGCTTGCTGGGCTGCCAGGAATAGATGTCGAAATGCATGTAATTGCTGTCTTCAACAAAGCGGCGCAGGAACAGAGCTGCGGTGATGGAGCCTGCAAAACCGCCCGAGGGCGCGTTGTCCAGATCGGCGATGCCGGGTTCGATCATCGCCTCATAGGGCGTATGGAAAGGCATGCGCCAGACCGGATCAGCGGCTTGGGCGGCAGCTTTGCTCAGCGCCCCAGCGGCGCGATCATCATCGGTGTAGAACGGCGCCAGATCGGGCCCCACGGCCACGCGCGCCGCGCCGGTCAGAGTTGCCATCGAGATCACGAGATCCGGTTTCCCCTCATCCGCCAGCGCCAGCGCATCGGCCAGAACCAAGCGCCCCTCGGCATCGGTGTTGTTGATCTCGACGGTCAGGCCCTTGCGAGAGGTCAGGATATCCCCTGGCCTGAAGGCGTTGCCTGCGACCGCATTCTCGACTGCCGGGATCAGCACTCGCAGTTGCAGCGGCAGGTTCAGCGCCATGATAATCCGGGCAAGGCCCAGTACATTTGCAGCCCCGCCCATGTCTTTTTTCATCAGACCCATCGACGCGCCCGGTTTCAGGTTTAGCCCGCCGGTATCGAAACACACACCCTTGCCGACAAGCGTCAGCGTCGGTCCGGTCGCGCCCCAATTCATCTCGATCAGGCGCGGGGCCTGATCTGCGGCTCGTCCGACCGTGTGGATCATCGGGAAGTTCTGCTCCAGCAACGCGTCGCCAGTGATCGTTTTGCAGGTGGCTCCGAATTCGTCCGCCAACGCCTCGGCAGCCGCTTGCAGTTGATCCGGCCCCATATCGGAGGCTGGCGTGTTGACCAGATCGCGGGTCAGTGTCTCGGCATTTGCCAGTACTTCCATCCGCGCGGCATCAACCCCCTCAGGAGCAACCAGACGCGCCTTGGCGGCGGATTGAGGTGCATAACGATCAAAGGCGTAACCGGTCAGTAACCAGCCCAGACACTCCATCTCCAGACGCTCCGCCGGGACGCCTGCCGCGATGTGGTAGCTGCCTTCTGGCAGCGCATCCGCCGCAGCGGCCAGAGGGAACCGCTTGCGGGCGCGCTTGTCCTGGGTCCCGTATCCGGCCAGCGCAAACCCCGGGCTGCCGTCCGTGCTTGGCACAGTCAGGACCTGGCCCAGCGCGCCTTTGAACCCGTTTGCCGTTACCCAATGTCGGATGTGATCGGACTGACTGACCAGCCAATCGTCCAGATCAGGTTGCGCCACCACATGCAGGGGCACAGAGTTGCCAGAGGGTTGAGCAAAGCTGAGGGTCATAGGTGTCTCGGGCTGAGTGAATTTGCGACCAGACTATCCGCCTACGGCGTGCCCGCAACCCCCATCAAACCGAAAGGTCCTGCTGATCCCAAATCGCGGTCAGAGAGCGCTCTCCAACCCGGATCAACCGCGCCAGCGTTGCACCTGCTGCAACCGCATCGCCCGCATCGACGGCACCGGTGACATCGCCGGCAACCCGCGCCAGCGCCGTCATTCCGATCTGATCGGCGATTGCCACCAGCGACTTGGAGCATTTGCGCAATGCCTCCCAATCGCGTTGCCGCCAGTGCCGTTCGCAATTCGATAAGCGCACAGCCAGTTCCTCGACCGTGCGGCACAGCACGTCCAGCGCGTTCTTGTCGCCCAATTGCCGGTACAGCCCGCTGAGGCGATCCGGATCCAGTCGCACGGTTTCCTTGTGTTCAAGCCTGAGTACGTTTTCCACCACATTCACCCTAGTTTAGTCGCCCCCACGGCGTGGCATTGATCCTTGCTGTCAATTCCTTTGCAAAACCTTGCGATGAATTTGGATAATGGCTCGAATTTTTCTTGAATTCGGTTTACAGCAGCCTACGAAACGAAAGACGGGAATGCCGAAATGGATTTAGCCAAACCTTTGCCGACCTATCTGGTGAAACGGTATCACGGCTGGAAAGCGACGACCTATTCCGAAAATCAGGTCTGGTATCGGCGTTTGGCGGATGAGGGGCAGCGCCCCCGTGCGATGGTGATTTGCTGTTGCGACAGCCGCGTTCATGTGACCGCGATCTTCGGTGCCGATCAGGGTGAGTTCTTCATTCACCGCAACATTGCCAACCTTGTGCCGCCTTACGCGCCGGATGGGGATCACCACGGGACCAGTGCAGCCATCGAATATGCTGTGACCGCGTTGAAAGTGGCGCATCTGATCGTGCTTGGTCATTCGCAATGCGGTGGGGTGCAGGGCTGCATAGACATGTGCAAAGGGGAAGCCCCGCAGCTGGAAGCAAAAGAGAGCTTTGTTGGCCGTTGGATGGATATCCTCAAGCCCAAGTATGAACAGGTCGCGGATATCGAGGATGGCGTCGAGCAGGCCCGCCAGTTTGAACGTCAGGCCGTTGTTGCGTCGCTGGAAAACCTGATGACCTTCCCGTTTGTTTCCGACGCGGTCAAGAACGATACGCTCAGCCTGCACGGGCTTTGGACAGATATCGGTGCGGGCGGGTTGGAGTGTTTCGATCCCTATCAGAAAAAGTTTGTTCCGGTCTGACGTGCCAATGTCGCGGTAAGCGGCGGTTCCGTCCAATTTTCTATGATATGCTCCCGGCAAAGGAATTTCCTTTTGGAGCATATTATGAAATTGATTAAACGCGTTTTTCTTGGCCTGATCGTTCTTGTACTGGCACTGGTCGGCATTGCGTACCTGCTGCCCTCAAAAGCTGATGTGTCCCGTAGCATCACGATCAACGCCGCGCCTGACGCGATCTTTCCATATGTAAACTCGATGCAGCAGACCGAGCATTGGTCACCTTGGTTGCACCGGGACCCCGAGACCAAGCTGACCTATTCCGGGCCAGAGTCGGGGGTGGGGAATATTTTGAACTGGAGCTCTGACGACCCGCAGGTCGGCACCGGATCACAAAAAATCTTGGCGAGCGTCGAAAACCAAAGCGTCCAGACCGCGCTTGATTTTGGCCCGATGGGAACAGCCTCGGCCGCCTTCCTCTTGCAGCCCGATGGGGATCAGACGCAGGTTACATGGGGCTTCGAATCCGAGTTTGGCATGAACCCGATGTCTCGTTGGATGGGGGTAATGATGGACCGGTGGCTAGGCCCAGACTATGAGCGTGGTCTGATGAACCTCAAGGTTTTGGTGGAAGGGCAGGGATAGCCCTGCCCTCGGAAACGCCCTTTAATTGCGTTTTGGTTCCGTCGCCAGCCAAGGCTGTTCGACTTTCATCCCCTGATAAATCGCGTGCAGGAAGGTATGTGCAACAACCGGATCGTTAGAAAAGGGTGAGACGTCCAGCTTTCCTTCTCGGATGCCTTCTTTAGCTTCGTAGACAACTGTATTGTTCTTCACGGTCACCAGAACCTGAAGCTCGGCCAAAGTTTCCGGGTCCACCGCTGTCGGAGCGTCCGAAAGGATGACGAAGTCGGCGACCTTGCCAACTTCGATTGAGCCCTTCTGATCCTCTTCGAAATGCTGCCATGCGGGCCAAATCGTCATGGCCTTGAGGGCGGTCATAACATCGACACGTTGATGCGGGCCAAGTATGTCGCCTGACCGGGTACGTCGCGTCACTGTCGCGGCCAGAACACGCATGCTGTCGGGCAAGGCGACCGGCGCATCGTGATGCGTTCCGAACATCATTTCACGCTCTCGTATCCATCCGGTCGGCGAGATATTCTCACCGTTGATCGGGCCGACGGTATGGTCGCGATGCCAGTCTCCCCAATAAAACGTGTGCATGGGAAAGACAGATGGGAAAACGCCCAAGCGCTTGAAACTGGCGACCTGATCCTCGCGCAGAAACTGGCCATGGATCAGAACCGGGCGGTTTCCGGGGTCGCCGTATTTCATTTGAGCTTCTTCCAGAGCGGCGATCAGCATATCCGATGCGCCTTCGCCATTGGAATGCACCAGGATCTGAATGCCGTTCTCATAGCACCAGTTCACCGCGCCCTGAAGCTGCTCCATCGTGATCGCGGAATAGCCGGCATAGCCTGCGGGGTAAGAGCCAACCGGATCGTAGTAGGGACGGTCGCGCAGCGCCGTGAAACCCTGGGGTGAGCCATCAATGGTCAGCTTGCAGCCGCCCACGCGGACCCTGTTCGTGTAATCCTCTGAGACATTGCTGCCGATGTAGTCTTGTGCCTCCAGAACGTCGGGAAAGGCAACCACGTCAATGGGCAGTTCGCCATTGGCCCCAACCTTTTTCAGCACCTCGACGATCTCACCGGATGATCGGCCTTCTTGCCCGGTGGTGTATCCGAACCGCGCCCAAAGCGCGCTGCCAGCACGGGCAAATTCAGCCAAGCCCTCTTCGCCCAGATCGCCAAGAAGAGGCACTAACAAAGCGAAAAACGCGTATTCCTCTAGTACGCCGTTGGGTTCTCCGTTTTCATCCCGCTGGATAACGCCGCCTGGTGGTGCCTCGGATTCGGCAGTGATGCCCGCAAGTTGCAGTGCCTTTGAGTTGCCAACACCCAAATGTCCGGATTGGTGGATGATCACAACGGGTATGGTGGTGGATACGGCGTCCAGATCCTCGCGCGTGGGATGCCGCAATTCGGCCAGTTGCGCATTGTCATACCCAAAGCCAATGATCATGTTCGCGTTTTCCACGGCTTCGGCATTTGCCTCGGCCCAGGCTGTCAGAGTGGCCTGCAGGCTGGCGATGTCTGTCACCTCTCCGTCCGGAGGTGCCAGCATGTTGGCCGACAAGGCTTGCAGCCCGCCCATCACGACGTGCCCGTGGCTGTCGACAAATCCAGGCAACATTGCTCGGCCTGCAAGATCGAATACTGTGGTCCCATCGCCTTGATGCGCGGCCATATCGGCAAGCGATCCAACCGCCAGAATGCGGCCATCGCGGACCGCCACGGCCTCGGCCGAGGGCTGCTCATCATTGATCGTCAGAATGGGACCGCCGGAATAGATCGTATCGGCTATCTCTTGTGATGTCGCGGACAGCGGAGAAAGAGTGGCGAGTATTATGAAAGGAACAGAGAAAATGCGCATCGTGAAACCCTTTGGATGGTTTTCTTAAGGCTATGAACGCAACTTAGCACGGATTGTTGTGTCTGTCCTTTGTATTGAACGGGATCATGGCTGAGCACACGCAAAGAAAAAGGGCCGCTTCTGACGAAACGGCCCCTTGCGAAGAATATCAATTCAGACGTCAGCCCTTTTTCAGAACCTCACGGCCCAAAAGCTCGGCGATCTGAACCGCGTTCAGGGCGGCACCTTTGCGCAGGTTGTCCGAGACGCACCACAGGTTGATACCGTTTTCAACGGTCGAGTCCTGACGGATGCGGCTGATGAAGGTTGCGAAATCACCAACGCATTCGGTGGGCGAGACGTAGCCGCCGGCCTCACGCTTGTCGATCACCATGATGCCTGGCGCTTCGCGCAGGATATCGCGCGCTTCGTCTTCGTCCAGGAATTCCTCGAACTCGATGTTCACGGCCTCGGAGTGGCCAACGAACACGGGCACGCGAACGCAGGTGGCCGTGACCTTGATCGACGGATCGACGATCTTCTTGGTTTCGACAACCATCTTCCACTCTTCCTTGGTCGAGCCGTCTTCCATGAAGACGTCGATTTGAGGGATGACGTTGAACGCGATCTGTTTCTGGAACTTCTTCGGCTCAACCTCGTTGATCGGGTTGTAGACGGCTTTGGTCTGTTCCCACAGCTCGTCCATGCCCTCTTTGCCCGCACCGGACACCGACTGATAGGTCGAGACAACAACGCGTTTGATCTTGGCGCGGTCATGCAGCGGCTTCAGCGCGACGACCATCTGCGCGGTCGAGCAGTTGGGGTTGGCGATGATGTTCTTGTTCTTGTAGTCGTGGATCGCCTGCGGGTTGCACTCGGGCACGATCAGCGGGATCTCGGGGTCGTAGCGATAGAGCGACGAGTTGTCGATCACCACGCAGCCCGCCGCAGCGGCCTTGGGTGCATAATCCTTGGTCGCGGCAGAGCCTACAGCGAACAGGGCCATATCCCAGCCGGTGAAATCAAAGGTGTCCAGGTCTTTGGTCGTGAGTGTCTTGTCGCCAAATGTCACCTCAGTACCCAGCGAACGACGGCTTGCCAGCACGGCAATTTCGTCCACGGGGAACTGGCGTTCCGCCAGGATGTTCAGCATTTCGCGGCCCACATTACCTGTGGCGCCGACGACGACGACGCGATAGCCCATTTCATGTCTCCAAAGTTAAGGACGCGCGTTCATAGCCGCGTTGCAGCGAAGAAAAAAGGGCTTTCGGCGGGTATTTCGACTAATGACGCCGAATTGAGGCGCTTCATTCGCTCAGAAGACGCTCATAAAGGGCAACCAGCGTCTGTGCCTCGCCCTGAATGTCGAAATTCTGCTCGACATGGGTGCGGGCGGCCTGTCCGGCCTGGGATAGGGAATCACGGTTTTCCAGCATTTCTGCCGCCGCATTGGCCAGTGCCGGGATGTCACCCGGGGCCACCACCCGGCCCAGCGACGGGTCGGTCACGATCTCGGAAAACGCCCCGACATCGGTTGCGACAACGGGCACGCCGCAGGCCATCGCCTCAAGCGGGGTGAGGCCGAAGCCCTCCCACCGTTGGGGGGCGATGAACAGGTCCAGCACCTGATACCATTCGGCAATCTGATCGACCGTCACCTCGGGCATGAATAGGATACGATCCGACAGGCCTGCCTTGGCGACCTTGTTTTTTTGCTCGGCCAGAAAACCCGTGTGTTTTTCAGTCGCGCGGCCCATGACGATGCCCGAGACGTCCTGGGACCGCGCGCACAGATCAATCATGGCGTCGACGAACGCGTCCGTGCCTTTTTGGTGCCGGATGCGTCCGTAGCAGCCCAGCAGCAGGCCATCCGGTAGCCCCAGCCGTGCGCGAAGGGCGGCTTTGTCCTCGGGCGGGGTAAAATCGCCCAGGTTGATGCCATGCATGATCACCTGCGCGTCCCGCTCCAGATAGCCTGCGGTCTTGCGCGAGGTCGCGACAATCGCATCCATCTTGTCGATCAGCCATTTGGTATAGCCCGTATGCGCCCGTTGCGAGGCACTGGTGAACAGCAGTTTCAGTTTCAACCGGAACACATTGCGCAGGATCAGGCCCAGCAACATCTCGGTATTGCGGCGCGCGTGCCAGACCCGCAGCGTGCGACGGGACAGGAAGGGCAGGCGGCCCAGCGGGATATGCGGAATGTCGGCGGGCAGCCCCGGCCCGGTGGCGGCGATGTCGATCTGTTGCGCCTGCAAAGGGACCAGCCGAGCAATCGTTGCCGTCACGCCCGAAAGCCTGCGTTTTAGATTGGGGGCAATGACGACGGGGTCTTTCACCGGGCTCTCCTGATCGTTGCGTCAGTCGACGCTATCCCGGCTGAATAGATAGATCACGCATCCAATGGCAAGGGTCACCGCGAAAAAGCCGAATATCGCCGAGTAGGGGGCCGTGGGGCTTGAGCCCGCATAGGCGGCGTGAATTTGCCCGGTGGCAAATTGCGCAAGCCCTACGCCGCCGATGCCGAAAAGGTTCAGTAAGGTCACGCCGCGCCCAGTCAGATGCGGCGGGATGAAGGCTCGGCCATGCGCCATGATGACTGGAAAGCTCGCGCCCAGAAACCCGATCAGCGACAACATCACAACCGACACCCAGACGGCATTTTCCACCCACAGGCACAAAAGCCCAAGCGCGACCGCACAGAGGACATTGCCACCGACAATCACCCATTTGCGAGTGCCCAGAAGACGATCTAGCGGGCCATAAACAAATGTCCCCGCGATCATCGCGGTTCCCATCACCAACGTGGCCGTACCGATCTGCGTGGTGTTCAGGCTGAACACGTCGTTCAGGTATGGCCCCGCCCAAAGCCCGCGCAATGCCGCCGCCGGAGCGTACGCGACCAGCATCAAGGGCAGGATGAGCCACAAGGCAGGCTCTTTCAGCAAGTCCAGCAAAGATCCTTTGTGGTCGGTCTCGACCTTTTTCGGATCACGCACGCTGAACCAGATGCCCAAGGCGATTGCGGCGGACAGAACCGCCAGCCCAACCATCGTGGCGCGCCAGCCCATCAGCTCGACAGCCAGCGCCGTTGGATAAGACGCGACCAGATTGCCAACCGACCCGACGCCCAGCATCAGCGCCGCCAGCGTGGCGAACCGGGCCGGAGGGAACTCGCGCGCAAAAATGAAGTACGAGGCCATCAGAACCGGTGAACAGCCGACACCGATCAGGGCCATCGCAATGCTGACATGCAGCGGGCTGGTGGCGGCGGCAAAAACAAGCGCCCCTCCGGCCCCACCGATCAGCAGCAAGACGGATGCGCTGAGCCGTGGTCCAATCCGGTCCAGCGCCCAGCCCACTGGGAGCTGCATTGCGGCAAAGACCAGAAACCAGAGGCCCGAGGCAAAGGCCAGATCCTCGGGCGAAGCCCCGATATCACGCGCCAGATCAAGGCTGAGAACGGCAAGGAACGCGCGAAAAAACTGGCTCAGGACATAAGCCAGACATAGTACAACCAAACCTGCCTGCATGAACGGCCCTTTCCTGCGCATTTCCACCGCCCTGATTGGCACGCCGTGGCAAAACGCACAAGCACGTGTACTATGTTGCAAGGGGAGGACAGCGATCACATTCGGGCTAGCTTTACCTCCAATTGGAACAAAGGGGGGACGATGAAAGACCTCCATTCAGATTTTTACGAGTCCCTGCCGCTTTGGCGCGATTTCACCCTTCTGTCGGACCCGGCGCAGTTTGCCTCGGTTCCGGACGATTGGGTTGTGGGTGTTGCCGACATTGTGGATTCGACCGCGCAGATCGCCCAGGGACGGTACAAAACCGTCAACATGGTCGGTGCTGCGGTGATCTCGGCCATGATCAACGCTTTGGAAAACAAGCCTTTCCCTTATGTCTTTGGTGGCGATGGGGCTGGCTTTGCCGTGCCCCCCAGTGCGGCCGATATAGCAGCGGGGGCGTTGGCAACCCTGCGGCGCTGGGCCGAAGAGGAGTTTGAGATGCCTTTGCGCGCTGCCCTCGTTCCGGTGGCGGAACTGCGCAAAGCCGGGAAAGACCTGAGGGTCGCGCGCTATGCTCCGTCCACCGGGGTGGACTATGCCATGTTCGCGGGCGGAGGGCTGGCCTGGGCCGAGGCGCAGATGAAATCCGGGCACTATTCGGTCGCGCCTGCCGCGCCCAACGCGCAGCCAAACCTGGACGGCCTGTCCTGCCGCTGGTCCAACAGCCCTGCGCAGCATGGCCAGATCGTCTCGGTTGTGGTGCAGCCGACGGCCCAGGCGACAGAGCGGGATTTTGCGGATCTGGCGCAATCTGTTGTCACCATGGCCGCAGAACTGGATCGTTCGGGGCATCCAGTTCCGGAAAACGGACCTCCGATGACATGGCCACCGCCGGATGTTGGGCTGGATGCTCATGTCTCGCGCGCAGGGGGCAATCTGTTTGCGCAAAAGCTGAAATTGCTTGGTCAGAACCTGTTGATTGCCCTGTTATTTCTGACGGGCAAGCGGTTGGGGCAGTTCGAACCCGGCCACTATCGGCGTATGGTCAGCCAAAATGCAGACTACCGCAAATTCGACGATGGCCTGAAAATGACGCTGGACTGTGACCCTGCCACGTTGGACCGCCTCCAGCGTATGCTGGATGAAGCCCGCGGTCGCGGCAAAATCCGCTATGGATTGCATGTTCAGGACGAGGCGATGATGACCTGCTTTGTCCCTTCAGCCATGCGGGACGATCACGTTCATTTCGTGGATGGGGCTTCGGGTGGATATGCAAAAGCTGCCGAGGCGATGCGGGTGTAGTTTGCTACTAGTGGCTTTAAATTGATATTTATCAGTGTCTTATAGGTCTTTCCTCTCTAGGTGGCTTGAGGCCTTCTGCTTTTTCAGTAATGATTCAGCATGTCCGATCAACTCCCCTTGGTGTCGCGATCCCTTCCCATCGCGTTGTTGCGCGCCCGTGAACGGGTGATGGGTCCTATTCGCAAATTGCTGATTGATGCCGGGGTAACCGAGCAGCAATGGCGCGTGCTGCGCTTGTTGAAAGAAGAAGGTGCAAGCGAACCGACTGATATCTCGGAACGGGCATGCCTGTTGTTGCCCAGCCTGACGCGCATCCTGCAAAAACTGGAAGACAAGGGCCTGATCAAGCGCCGCTGTCACCCCAAGGATCGACGACGTCAGATTGTCGAGATCACCGCGAAGGGGGAACAGATCATTCAGGACAACCTAACGGGCATTGTTCAACAGGCCGATCGCATGCGCGCGCATCTTGGTCCCGAAAAGCACGAAACGCTTCTGGATATCCTCAACGAGCTGAAAAACTTCAAAGAGTGAGCCGCTGAGCTAAAACCCCGCCGGAGAAGGTAGGGGGAATTCTCCGGCGGGGTGGCCAGACCCGGGTTGGATTCTGTGCCTGGCCCAAGGCCGTTGCGTGTCGTCTTACCCGACGGCCCGGCCCACGTGTCGGAGGGCGCGTCAGCCCAGAAACAGGGTCTAACACGGGCGAAACTCCCAGGGGGATGGGTGTCTTCGCCTGCCGTCTCCGATACGTTCACGTCCCAATGCCGACATGTTGAGGCGTCCGCAAGAGGTATCTTCAGGTCACTTCAGTCGTATTGATCTTTCCGGCAGTACTTCTGTGCCGGGCAGGTGGTGGGGGCGCCATCAATTCTCAAATCCAAAACGCGATCTAGCGCGATTTTACCTGTTTCCAAGGGATTCATACGCCCAGATGCGCCGCGGTAGAAATTGGGCGGCTTTGCGCCTGATCTCGCCGCAAATGTCGGCGTGAACCGGCGCATCGCTACGTCTTGCCAGTTGCGTGCCAGACGATAAGCTGCGCTGCGCAACACTCAGGGGATCCTCATGCCGCATCTGTTTTCTCTACCCGAACCAATCTCGATCCCCGTGGTCGGCGAACAGGCGACCTATCCCATCGGTCGGATTTTCTGCGTTGGGCGCAACTATGCGGCGCATGCCGCTGAAATGGGCCACGAGGTAGATCGTGAGGCACCGTTCTATTTCACCAAGTCGTCCGCAAACGCCATTCTGACCGGAGCGAGCGTGCCATACCCGCCGGGGACCGAAAATTACCACCACGAGATGGAACTGGCCGTCGCCATCGGTCGCCGCGTGTTCCGCGCCGCCCCTGCAGAGGCGTGGGAAGCGGTATATGGTTATGGCTGCGCGCTGGATATGACCCGTCGCGATCTTCAGATCCGCGAACGCAACAAACAGCGCCCTTGGGATCTGGGCAAGGATGTGGAGAACGGTGCTGTCTTTGCGCCTTTGACCCGTGCCGCCGAATGGTCGCCAGAGGACAGCAAGCGCATTCACCTGAGCGTCAACGCCGAGGTTCGGCAGGACGCGACTTTGCATGAGTTGATCTGGAAAATTGATGAGATCATCTGCCACCTGTCCGGTTTCTATCACCTGCGCCCCGGCGACGTGATCCTGACAGGCACCCCCGCCGGGGTAGGGCCGGTTGGTGCAGGGGATGAAATTGAAGGTGGGATAGATGGGTTGGAGCCCATTCACCTGACCCTGACGGACGCAGAATAGAGTCTATTTAGGCTCTTTCAGCCAGTCATTGGCAAATTCGACCGTATCGAGACCGGTAAATCGGCGCACCCTGTCCAACTCGGATTGCAGCCGTCGCGTGCGCGCATCCGACCAGCGTATCGCGCGCTCCGGCCAGAGGGATGTGACGCGCAGAACGCCTTCGTCGCGATGGGCTTTCATGTCGATCCGGCCAATCAGCTTGTCGCCTTCCAGAAGCGGGAAAACATAGTAACCGTAGGTCCGCTTGGCCTCGGGCACGAAAACTTCGATCCGGTAGTGAAAACCGAACAGCCGCTCGGCCCGGTTCCGGTCACGCAGCATCGGATCGAATGGGCTGAGAACTCGGATGCGGCCTGTTGGTGCGGGCAGATCGCTCAAGCCATCGGTCAGATCGGGGCGGGTAAACAGTTTGCGAAGGCGTCCGTCGACGCAAGCGACCTCGACCTCCTCTAGTGCGCCTGATTGCAACCCTTGGGCGCACCAGGCCTTAGCCTCAGCCGCGCTAACGGTATCCCAAAACGCGGCCAGCTCACCCGAAGTGGCAAAGCCAAGCCGGTCCAGCGCCGCATTGCAAAGCCAATCAACCGTCGCCTCGGCGTCATAGGGTCGCTGACCGGGGCAGAGATGCGTTTCGATAACCCGTTCGGTCAGATCATAGCGTTTCTGAAACCCCTCCCGCCCGACAACGGTCAGCGCGCCCGAGCGCCACAGATACTCAAGCGCGGTCTTGGACGGGTGCCAATCCCACCACCCGCCAGAGCCCTTCTTTTCATCCTTCCCCACGTCGGACGAGGACACTGGCCCATGATCGCGGATATGGCTCAGAACCGTTTCGAACTGCTGCTCAAACCCGTCACGGCGCCAGTTTTTCCACCGCGATTTTAGCAGATCTGCATCGCGCTGGAACCGCAGATGCCAATGCGCGTAATACTCCATCGGAATGACGGCGGCATCGTGGGTCCAGTGTTCGAACAGCGCCCGGTCCCGCTCATACAAACGCTTGAGGTTCCCGCTGCGATAGCTGGGCCTACGCGAAAACAGGATCATGTCATGCGCGCGCGCCACGGTATTGATGCTGTCGAGTTGAACGAAGCCCAGCCTCTGGATCAGATCCAGCAGATCGGTGCCCTTAGAGCCGCCCGAAGGAGATTCGGCCAGCGCGTGGCGATCCATGAAGATCGCCCGCGCCGTGCGGTTGTCCAGCCGTTTCAGCGCCACGATATCAGCGCCGTTTCAGCGTATCCCCAAAGTTGACCTTGGGGGTCAGAGTCACGCGGGTCTCGATCTCGGCATTTGGATCGTCAAGCTGCGTGGCGATGATCTTGGCCGCTTGCTGTCCGATCTCAAGTCGGCAGGCATCCATCGTCGCCAGTTTGCGGGGCAGGCCCTGCAGAAGTTCGACATTGTTGAAACCCGCCAAGCCGATCTGACCGGGAATGTCGATGCCCTGCTCTAGCAGGTACAACAGTCCCCCAGCGCCAATCATATCATTAGAATAATACAGAAAATCCAGATCTGGCGAGCGTTCCAGCATTGCTTGCGTCATCTCGCGCCCCTTGGCCAGAGCCGAGCCGCCCGAATAGAATTCCCGATCCTCGATCTCGATCCCGTGCTTGCCCATAACCTCGGTAAAGCCTTCGAAGCGCTTCCGCGCTCGGTGGTCCAACGGCATCTTGGTGCCCATGAAGCCGATATGTTCATAGCCCGCTTTCAGGATCGCCTGCGCCATTTCGCGCCCGGCGCGACGATGAGAGATCCCGACCATCGCATCAACCGGTTTGCCGTCGGTATCCATGATTTCGACCACTGGAATTCCCGCCGAATCCAGCATCGCCCGCGCCGCGTCTGTATGCTCGAGCCCGGCAATGATCACCCCCGAGGGTCGCCAGGAGAGCATCTCATACAGCACCTTTTCCTCTTTCTCGGGCAGGTAGTCGGTGACGCCGACCACAGGCTGCAGATCGGTGTCTTCCAGCACTTGATTGATGCCGGTCAGAACCTCGGGAAAGACCATGTTGGACAGGGATGGTATGATGACCGCCACCAGATTGACCCGGCTAGAGGCCAGCGCGCCTGCGATCTTGTTGGGCACATAGCCCAGTTCCTTCGCAGCGGCCAAAACGCGGGTGCGCGTCGCATCCGACACATCGCCCCGATTGCGCAGGACCCGGCTGACCGTCATCTCGGATACCCCAGAAGCCTCAGAGACATCGCGGAGGGTAAGCGGGCGTTTTGTTTCTGTGTTCACGGAAGGCACCTGCGTTGTTGTTTTATCTGATGCTAGCGTAAACACCGTGCAGTTTACAACTGTTCAGCACGCCTACAGCAAACCCACAGTAAACCCCATGACAAGCCGAAAAAACAAAGGTAGAGAGGGCTTTGCACGGCCCCGTGGCTCAACTGGATAGAGCAGCCCCCTCCTAAGGGGCAGGTTGCAGGTTCGAATCCTGCCGGGGTCGCCACTGCAAATGCCGGAAATGCCTTCAATCAACGGCGAAAACCTGATTTTGAGGTCGGTGTTGGCACTATGGCATTTTCCTCAAGCAAAGGTTTGAAATCTGGGTTAGAAATCAAACACGATGTCAATGATTGGCATTGCGCAATACACAGGTATCTTCTTGCCCAGCGGACTAGCCCCTGCCGAACTGATCGCAATCCTTGTCGCCGTGACCGACAACCAGCCGCGTGTCATGACCTTGCGGGGCGGTGAGGCGCTGCCATCGGGGCCGTTCGAATCTTCTCATCGCAGCCTACAGAGCAGCCTGCGTGCTTGGATTGAAGCCCAGACCGGCCATCCCGTGGGGTATCTCGAACAGCTTTATACCTTTGCGGACAGGGATCGCGATCCTCGGTCTGGGGATGTAGAAACCTCGCAGCGGATCTCGATCAGCTATCTAGGGCTGGTGCGCGAACAGGATGCAGCCGGGGCAGGGCGCCCGTCCTGGCGAAGTTGGTACCGGTACTTCCCGTGGGAAGATCATCGCGACAGCATCCCCGAAGAAGTGCCGCGCATCGCCGATCGCCTAACGGCTTGGGCGGGGGTGGACCCGCTCAAGGCACAGCGTGTCGATTATCTGTTCGGTCTGAACGGAAAGACGTGGAACGAGGAACTGGTTCTGCAGCGCTATGAGCTAATGTATGAGGCCGGTCTGGTCGACGTGCCCGAGTTTGGCCTGCCCATGGCGGGGGACAACCGCCGCATCCTTGCCACTGGCATTTCGCGGTTGCGGGCCAAGATCAAATATTCTCCGGTCGTGTTCGAGCTGATGCCTGAGAGCTTTACCCTGCTTCAATTGCAGCGCACGGTCGAGGCGCTGTCGGGTCTGCATTTGCACAAACCCAATTTCCGCCGCCAGATCGACCAGCAGGAACTGGTTGAAGAAACAGGCGAAATCTCGAGCGGCACCGGCGGCCGCCCGGCGCGTCTGTTCCGATATCGACCTGCTATTCTTGAGGCCCGCATGCTGTCGGGCGCAAGGCTGCCTCTGTCCAAATCCTGAGTTGCACTTGACATAATCTCGAATCGAGAATAATCACGGCTCGAATGTACTCGAATCGAGTATAAATGGAGGAGCCAATGAAAGATTTCCGCCTGCCAGAGTTGTACGATCGGGTTAAGCAAGTCATTCCGCCAGCCGAATGGATGCAGTACGAAGAGGATCTGGAAGCTATTCTCGACCTGAAGCAGCAGAAGAATGCCGTCATCCTAGCGCACAATTACCAAACGCCCGAGATCTTTCACGGCGTGGCCGATATCGTAGGCGATAGCCTTGCTCTTGCGCGCGAAGCAGTTGAGGTCGACGCCGATGTCATCGTACTGGCGGGCGTGCACTTCATGGCCGAAACCGCCAAGCTGCTGAACCCTGAGAAGACCGTGTTGATCCCCGATATGGGGGCAGGATGTTCGCTGGCGGATTCCATCACGCCCGAAGATATCGCACTGTTGCGCGAAGCCCATCCGGGTGTGCCGGTGATCACCTATGTCAACACATCGGCTGCGGTGAAGGCTGCCTCAGATATCTGCTGCACCTCGGGCAACGCGGTGAAAGTGGTGGAGTCCCTCGGGGTGCCGCGTGTGTTGATGATACCGGATGAGTACCTTGCCAAGAACGTCGCCAAAGAGACCGATGTCGAACTGATCGCCTGGCACGGGCATTGCGAGGTGCATGAGCTGTTCACCCCGGACGACATTCGGGCGATGCGCGAGGCGTGGCCGGGCGTCACGGTGTTGGCCCACCCGGAATGTCCGCCCGAGGTCGTGGCCGAGGCGGATTTCTCAGGCTCTACCGCTGTGATGTCGGACTTCGTCGGCGAAAAGAAACCTGCAAGGGTTTGTCTGCTGACCGAATGCTCCATGAGCGACAATGTGGCGTTGAATCACCCAGACGTGGAATTCGTGCGCCCGTGCAATTTGTGCCCGCATATGAAGCGCATCAGTTTGGGTAATATTCGCAAAGCGCTGGAATTGGGTCGCCACGAAGTCACCGTCGATCCGGCCATCGCTGACGATGCGCGCCGTTCGGTCGAGCGGATGCTGGCCGTGAAATGATCCGGCTCGAGGGGCTCCATGACCGGATCGCCATCATCGGTGGCGGTATCGCTGGGCTGGTGGCCGCTCTGGAACTGGCGCCGCAGCCTGTGGTGCTGATCACTCGCGCCGGGCTGGGGCAGGAATGCTCAAGTGCCTGGGCGCAAGGCGGGATTGCAGCGGCGCTGGGTGCTGATGACGATCCTGCCCGGCATCTGGCTGATACGCTGCGGGCCGGAGATGGGCTGTGTGATGCAACTGTCGCCTCGGGCATTCTTGCAGAGGCCGCAGAGGCGATCGCTGTGCTTGAGCGATACGGCATTCACTTCGACAGGGCGCAGGATGGCACATTTGCCCTGGCGCGCGAGGCCGCGCATTCCCATCGCCGTATTCTGCATATCGGCGGCGACCGAACCGGGGCCGATATCATGTCCGCTCTGACCCGCGCCGTGCAGAATTGCCCCTCAATCACCTGCCTCACGGGCGTCGAAGCCCGGCGTATTGTGACCGCCGACGGGTGCGTTGCCGGAGTTCATCTGCAAGCGATGGGTCAAGCGGCCGTATTGCGAACCGCTCAGGTCATCATGGCGACAGGTGGCTGCGGGGGTCTGTTCGACGCCAGCACCAACCCATCCGGCAATTTCGGGCAAGGGCTGGTGATGGCCGCACGTGCAGGCGCAGCTCTGCGCGATATGGAATTCGTACAATTTCACCCGACCGCGCTGGCCACCTCCCAAGCACCCTTGGCCCTGATCAGCGAGGCGGTGCGGGGCGAGGGGGCAACTCTGATCGACCAGAAAGGCAAGCGGTTCATGGCGCATAACGTGGATGCCGAACTGGCCCCGCGGGACGTGGTGGCCCGCGCCGTGCATCAGGTCATCACAGGCGGCGGGCGCACGTTTCTTGACGCCCGCGCTGCGCTGGGCGCGAGCTTTGCTGAACGTTTTCCCGGCATTCAGGCCCTATGCGCAGCGCATGGCATCGACCCCGCACGTGACCCGATTCCAATTCGTCCGGCTGCGCACTATCACATGGGTGGCGTTGCCGTTAACCAGACCGGCCAGAGTACGTTGCCCGGGTTTTGGGCGATCGGTGAATGTGCGGCGACCGGTTTGCACGGGGCCAATCGCCTTGCCAGCAATTCTCTGCTCGAGGCGGTTGTGATGGCGCGCCGCGCCGCCAGCGATGTCGCGGCCAGCAAGATGCGAGACCGGGCTTTTGTCCCCAACCCCGCTGCGTTGCCTGATCCCGATCCCGGCGCTGTCCGGCCGATAATGTCGCAGCATCTGGGTGTGATCCGCCATGGCGCTGGGCTGCGGAACGCGATCTCGAACCTGTTGCCGCTGGTTCGGTCGTGCGGGCCTGCCTCGGACCCGGCCCTCGTGGCGCTTGCAATCGCAGTCTTCGCCGAAAAGCGCCGAGGCTCCTGCGGCGGGCACTATCGTAGCGACTTCCCTGAGCCAGAGACTAATCCGCGATCAACCCTGATGAACCTGACCGAAATCCTGTCGCATGCGGGTTCGGTCGACCAAGAACCCCAGCTGAGGACAGCCTGATCCATGACCGCCATGCCCCTAACCCCGTTGCCGCGCACGATGTTTGAGCCGATGATCCGGCGCGCTCTGGATGAAGATCTCGGCCTGGCGGGCGATGTCACTTCTGCCGCCGTCATTCCGCCAGATCACCGATCCGAAGTCGTCGCGAGCGCCCGTCAACCCGGTTGCATCGCCGGTCTGGACTGTGCCGAGCTGGCCTGCGCCTTGGTTGATCCCGCCATCACTATGACCCGCCATGTGAACGACGGAGACTCGGTTTCGCGCGGCGCGCCGATCGCAACTTTCCAAGGGCCGTCCCGCAGCCTGTTGATCGCTGAGCGGACCGCGCTCAATTTCATGGGTCATCTCTCAGGCATCGCAAGTGTAACCGCTGATCTGGTGCGCCGTGTCGAAGGCACGCATGTCTCGATCGCCTGCACCCGCAAGACAAGCCCGGGTCTGCGCGCGCTGGAAAAATATGCCGTACGCGCTGGCGGAGGCATGAATCACCGCTATTCCCTAAGCGACGCGGTGCTCATCAAGGACAACCACATCGCCATTGCCGGAGGCGTCGGCCCGGCCCTGACCAGCGCGAAACAAACGATCGGTCATATGGTCAAGATCGAGATCGAGGTCGATACGCTCGCGCAGTTGGAGCAGGTCTTGGAAATCGGCGCCGATGCCGTGCTGCTCGACAACATGAGCCCGGCCACATTGCGCGAGTCAGTGCGTATGATTGATGGGAGAGCCATTGCCGAAGCCTCTGGCGGGATTACACCCGACACCGTGCGCGCGGTGGCGGAAACCGGGGTCGATCTGATTTCAATGGGCTGGATCACCCACAGCGCACCCTGTCTTGATATCGGTTTGGATTTCGTCGCCAGTCACACCTGAAAACACTAGCCGCAGAATACTGGGCGCCGCGGTCATCATCGGTCCATAGGGTAAGCATCCCCGATGTTTGGAATACAACAAATCATAGAGTCGAAGGTTTAGTCGATCTGATTAGATCTAATCTCGTCTCATCAAGGGAGGGCGGTCATCCTCAGACCTGGTAGGTCTACGTCTTGGAAACTTGGGTGATACCAGTGATCATACTTTTGCTGAGCGGTTCATTGCGCTCGGGACTTCGCGACCGTTTCTAACCTTGTTCGCAGCGAGAAAGATGTTTTTCCGGTGGTATAGTGATAATCGAGGTCCTTCGGGTCCCGCCGTGTGAAGCAGAAGACCCCTGCTTTAACAAATGAGAAGGGAATGGTTTTGTTCTCCAGCATGTACTACGCCCTTGGTCAGCTCCAGTTAAAGCTGAAGGGAAACAGTAGCTTACCTGTTGGGAATGGTGCCCGGGGGCGGAATCGAACCACCGACACGAGGATTTTCAATCCACTGCTCTACCCCTGAGCTACCCGGGCACGGGAATGGCAATAGCCATTGGGTGGAGGCCTTCTATGACTTGCACCAAGCAGTGTCCAGAGGCTTTTTGACATTTTTTCAGTGTGGACGGCGGGGGATGTCTTCGGGTTCGGAAATAGCGTCTTCGATATCCTCTTCGCGCTGCGAGGGCACGGCGTACGATCCGTTCAGCCACTTTGCCAGATCCAGATCCGCACAGCGTTTGGAACAGAACGGGCGGTATTTGGAAACCGTCTTTTCCTGACAGATCGGGCAAGTCATTCCAGCACCTCACTCAAAGGGATGCGCCCACGTTTGCGTTGCAGCTCGAAATGGCCCAGCGGTGTCCAACCTGCGAGTGTTGTTTCGATCCCGTCCGCCTTGAACGCGGCACGTAGGGCTTGCTCCAGACCACGACGGTCTTTCTTGGGCATCGGAGCCATGTCGATAGTGATTTGCCCGCCCAGACCACGAACCCTAAGGGCCCGTGGAAGGGTCTTGGCGCAGGCGAAATTGGCTTTTGTACCGGCTGCCAGCGAAGTGTCGGCGCCGGTATTCACATCCACTGCAATAAGCGCGCGAGTGGGTTCGATGTATAGATGCCCTCCGCCCGGCAGAGGCTCGGCAATGCCGCGGGCAATGTCCAGAGCGTCCAGAACACCGTGATGTTCGAAGCCTCCGGCCTCGGTCACGACATCCGCAGGGTCGGTCCAGTCTCGCCAGGCCAGGATATGAGGGCCGTCGCCCTCGGCCAAGGTTTCAGGCTCGGTGCCCGGATCGTTCAGGACTTGATCGGCCTGCGTCAGCATGGCGCCGATGTCTTCGGCAATGTCATCCGCACCCGCACCAACGCAGCATGACCGCAGAATCAGGCCGTAGGCGCTGTCACCCATGACCTCGTGGGCGATTTCCAGCAGGCGGTCGCGCTCATCCTCGTCCTTGATGCTGCGCGAGATGTTCAGGCCCGGAGCTTCGGGTGTGACAATCGCATAGCGGCTTTTGAACAGAACGCGGTCGGTGACCGGAATGGCTTTGCCCGGTTCAGCAAAACCTGTCACCTGCACCAGCAGAAGCGCTCCGGGTGCAAGGCCCTTAACTTGGCGCAGAAAGGCGGGCCCGTCCGGGGTGGTGAGGAACATGCCGCCTTGGCCTTTGACCGGGCGATCTGCACGGGCACGGTAGATCGTGCCGGGGGGCGGTGCGTCTCCGGCGATCAGAAAATCGTCGAGCTTTCCGTCGACCATCAGCGCGGCTGCTTCGCGGCCCTCGATATGGTCCAGAACGATTGTGCGGCCTTTCATGGCGCCTCTCTGTACAATGGGTAGCCGATTGCCTGCAAAAGTGCGGCGGTCTCGGACAAGGGCAGGCCCACGATGCCGGTGAACGATCCGGAAATCCATGGAATGAACGCCCCGGCCGGACCTTGGATGGCATAGCCACCCGCCTTGCCTTGCCAGTCATCTGTCGCAAGATAGGCGTTCACCTCGACATCCGACAAGCGTTTCATCTTGACCTGAGAGACCACGTCACGCTGCAAAACCCGACCTCCGCAGCGCACCGCGACCGAGGTCACAACCCGGTGCCGACGCCCGGACAGAGCATGCAGAAACTCGGCCGCTTCGCCTGCGTTTTCGGGTTTGCCCAGAATGCGTCGTCCCAGCGCCACCGTGGTATCAGCACACAGGACGATATCCGCGCTATCTGCCTGAACTGCCTGCGCTTTTTCGCGTGCAATACGGCTGCAATAGGGAACCGGAAGCTCGCTCTTCAAAGGTGTTTCGTCAATGTCAGGAGGGCGCACGGCATCGGGCTGCACGCCAAGCTGCGCCAGCAGGTCCAGCCGCCTTGGGCTGCCCGATCCGAGGATAAACGCCATGAGGTAGGGCGTTACTTGAAGCGGTAGTTGATCCGACCTTTGGTCAGATCGTAAGGGGTCATCTCGACCTGAACTTTGTCGCCGGCCAGAACACGGATGCGGTTCTTGCGCATCTTGCCTGCCGTATGTGCGATGATCTCATGGCCGTTTTCCAGCTCGACCCGAAACGTCGCATTAGGCAGGAGTTCCTTCACGACACCGGGAAATTCGAGCGTATCTTCCTTGGCCATGTTGTCTCCATCATTACGTTGCACTCGCAGAATCTGCGAGGATGTGCGCTTAAATGAGCCTATTTTTCCCTTATTTCAAGGGCGGAATCATTAAAGCGCGGAGAATGTGACAGATTCGACTCGGGGGGATTGCTCGTCCCAGTGGGTGCGATTCAGGACATGCCCGTCGGCGCGGACATCGGCGATGGCGCTCAGGTCGATATCGGCATAGGTCCAGCCCGGTTGGTTCAACACACCTTCGGCCAGAACGCCCGTCTGTGGAAAGCCCTTGTCAGGCGGGCCAAAAATGCCGCCTGTGCCGGTGTTCATATCCACGGCCTCGGACCAGTCATTGTTCCCCACCAAGGACGCCATGACCGTAACGCATTGATTTTCCAAGGCACGCGACATCGCCCCGATGCGCACGCGCCAATATCCGGCCAGCGCTTCGGTACAGGAGGGGACAAGGATTAGATCCGCATCGCTCAAGGCGCGGCCTAGCAGGGGGAATTCGCTGTCATAGCAGATCAATACGCCGATCTTGCCCAATGCCGTGTCGAACAGTTTAAGAGGGCCGCCGGGGGCGATGTCCCATTGTTCGCGCTCGAACCGGGTCATGATCTGCTTGTCCTGATGGTCCTGACGGCCATCCGGCGCATAAAGTTCCGCCCGGTTCACCGGACGCCCTGCACCTGTTGCGACTGGGGCCGAAGCCCCTAGGATGTAGGCCTTGTATTCCTTCGCCAAGCGCTGGTGCAGGTTTTGCACCTCGTCCATCCGGTCCGAGACTGCCTGAATCGACTGCTCCAGATCGCCTGCCACGTCGGCCCCGTCCAGTGTCGAAAGTTCCATGGCGCCGTATTCGGGAAAGACCAGTAACTCGGCTCCGTTCCCGGCGGCCCGCGCCACCCATGCGTTCAACTTGTCCTCATACTGCGCCCAACTGTCGAGCCAATCGAGGTCGTAGGCGGCGGTGGCGACTCTCATCGATCTGTCCTTCGATACTGATTTGTCGGGACACTAAGTGACGATGGCTGGGCGTGTACAGGCCCAACCTTTCGGTCTGATGAAACGACGACAAAGTGAATTGGAGGTCTCAGGCCCATGTGGTTTAATCGAACCCGGAGGACACCATGCAAAAACCGGAAAGCTTCGAGAAGTTCTATTTCGCCAAGGTCGGCATGGGCGAGGCCTGCGGCTGCGCTGAACGTGTCATTGACGTGTATGAGTTCAACCGCAAAGGCGGCGCCCAGAGCAAAGACAGTGTGGTCCCGAAAAAGCGCAAAACCGGGTCTCTCCGCGGCTGGGCCGTCAAATACGGTTTGATCAGTCGAAGGCGCTGAGCTTGAAAACTTTGCCTCGCTTGTCTTTCAAGACTTCCTCAGAATGTGGCTGCAGCTCAAGCCTTCGTTGATTGGGTATGGCACCGGAGACTGCCGGCAAGGCTCATACTCACAAATCCCGGATCCAAAACTGCAATGGCTTGAGCGTCTCGCCCTCGTCCCCGACATCTTTCCACGAGAATTGGGCGATCGCGCCAGGTAATGGCTCGTAGCCGCGGGATTTCCAGAACGTATCAAGTGGGCGATAGGTTGCAGGCCGCATGGGGTGATCTGCCGGGCGTTGGACGCTGCAGAAGGCACATTTGGTGAAACCCTGAGCGTGGGCGTGGGCCTCGCGTTGGTCGAAGAATTTGTGACCGACGCCTTGGCCTCGGTAGTCGGACAAAAGGACGGATTCGGCACAGTAGAAGATCTGTGACAGGTCCAGACCCGTTCCTTGAAACGCGGCGGCAAAATCGTCAGCGTGGTCGGTCACAGGCGCGCCCGTCGAGGCTCCGATCAGGCGGTCATTGTCGAAGGCGCCGACAACGATGGCCTTGTCGCTGTTGCGATAGGATTGCAGGTAGCTGCGCTCGTATTCGAGGTCGCCATCATAGAGGTAAGGCCAGGCCCGAAACACCTCGATCCGCAGGCGCGCGACGTCGTCCAGAGCGGCTTCAAGAGCCGCTCCGGTCAGGGGACGGACGGATGTAACCTCAGCCATTCGAGACCTGTTTGGTCCAGTCCGCAAGGTTGTAGAAGGTGGTGACGCGGGTGATCTTGCCGTCATGCAGGTCAAAGAACGAGCCTGCAGGCAGGCGGTAGGTCTGGCCATGCGCCTCGGGCAGGCCCTCGTCCGTCTCCAGATAGGTGCCGTTGACGATAAACTCGGCCGCAGCGCGGGTGCCACCTTCGGCATCGAACACCACGATATCGGTCAGGTTCTCTTCGTAGCAGCGGTTCATATGGGCGCAGAAAGCTGCGAATTTCTCTTTGCCGACGCGGATCTGGCCTTCGTTCACATGATGGGCCACGTCATCGGACAGACAGGCCAGCATGCCATCGACATCACCGGCGTTGAAGGCGTCGAAATAGGTCTTCACGGTCTGGTTCATCAGTCACTCCGTTGGTTCGCCCCAGCGGTCTTTCAGATGATTTATGATCTGATCGCGGGTCTGTCGGTAGTGATGTAGCTTTGATTCCCGTGTCTCGCCCATCCCGGTAGGGTCCATTATTGGCCAATAATCGACATCGAGGTGGAAAATCCGGGTAAGCTCCAGCGCTTTGCGCTGACTGGCCGGGGACAAAGCGACGATCAGATCGAACGAGCTGAGGTCGTCGCCCCATTCCTGCATCTCGTCAAAGGATCGTGTGCGGTGGCGGGACAGTTCAACGCCCATTTCCTGACAGACCGCGATACAGAAGCCGTCAATGTCCAGATCGTTGCGGACGCCAGCGGACTGTACATAGGTGCCGGTGCCGTAGAACTTTTTCATGATGCCTTCGGCCATCGGAGACCGAACCGAGTTGTGGTCGCAACAGAACAGAATGGACTGCGGCAGAGGCGTCACCCGTTAGCCTCCGAAATGTAGAACGCAGATCAGCGTGAACAGGCGCCGGGCGGTGTCGGTGTCTACGTCGGCCTTGCCTTCCAGCCGTTCCTGCAGAACCCGGCTGCCTTCGTTGTGAATGCCGCGCCGGGCCATGTCGATGGTTTCGATCTGGCTGGGAGGCAGAGATTTGACCGCGTCGAAATAGCTTTGGCAGATCTGGAAATAGTCTTTCACCACCTGCCGGAACGGCCCGAGGGACAGGTGGAATTCAGCCGCTTTCTGGCTTTCTTCGGTGCTGATATCAAAGACCAGACGTTTGTCGCGGATCGAAAGCTGTAGGTGATAGGGGCCGTCGGGAATTGCGCGATCAGCCCGCTGAGGCAGGTCAAAGCTGTTCTCCTCAAGCAGATCATAGATGGCGACCTTACGCTCCTGCTCGATCTCAGGGGTCGGCGGGGGCAGGTTCCGGTCATCCAGTTCGATTTGCGAGATACGGGTCATTATAACGGTCACAATCCTTCACGTCTGCTCAGACCTATAACAATGGATTTCAATGGGCAACGCACAGAAACGCCTCAAGCTGGCGATCTTTGCGCCCTATCAGCCGTTCAGCCGGTTCAGACGTGCGGTGACGGACAAACCATGCGCCTCAAGGCTTTCCGATTGCGCCAATGTCTCTGCCGCGGGGCCGATCGCGCGCAGCGCTTCGGGGGTCATCTGGCTGAGGGTTGTACGCTTTAGGAAATCCATCACGTTGAGGCCGGATGAGAACCGCGCCGAGCGTGCCGTTGGCAGCACATGGTTGGGGCCGCCGACATAGTCTCCGATGGCTTCCGGAGTGTATTGCCCAAGGAAAATCGCGCCTGCGTGGATGGTCTTTTCGCTAAGATTCACCGGGTCGGCCACGCAGAGTTCCAAATGCTCCGGCGCGATGCGGTTCGAAAGCGCGGCGGCCTCATTCAGATCGCGCACGGTGATGATCGCACCAAAGTCGCGCCAGCTGGCTCCGGCGATGGCGCGGCGCTGTAAGGTCTCAAGTCGTTTTTCGACGGCCAGCGCCACGGCCTGTCCGAACCCGGCATCGTCTGTGATCAGGATCGACTGCGCGCTTTCATCATGTTCGGCCTGGCTGAGCAGGTCCAGCGCGATCCAGTCGGGCTCATTGTCCTTGTCGGCAATTACGAGGATCTCCGAGGGGCCTGCGATCATGTCGATTCCGACCTTGCCGAACACCCGGCGTTTGGCTGCGGCGACAAAGGCGTTGCCCGGGCCAGTGATCTTGTCGACCGGTGCAATGCTGTCGGTGCCATAGGCCAGCGCGGCAACGGCCTGCGCGCCACCGATACGGTAGATCTCATCCACACCGGACAGTTGCGCGGCCAGCAGGACCAGCGGGTTTGCCTGCCCGTCGGGTGTGGGCACGACGACGGCCAGCCGCTCGACCCCTGCCACCTTGGCGGGGATTGCGTTCATCAGAACGGATGACGGGTAGGACGCCAATCCGCCCGGCACGTAAAGACCCGCCGCCGAGACAGCCGACCAGCGCCAGCCCAGCGTTGCGCCGGCTTCATCGGTCCACTGGTGATCCTCGGGCATCTGCTTTTCGTGGTAAGCGCGGATGCGCTCTGCCGCCAGTTCCAAAGCGGCGCGGTCTTCCGGGCTCACCTGTGCGACGGCTTCCGCAATTTCGTCAGCCGAAAAGGCCAGTGTCTCGGGCGTCAGTTCCAGACGGTCGAATTTTGCGGTCAGCTCGATCACCGCCGCATCGCCACGGCTGCGGACATCCTCGATGATCCCGGCCACCACCGCATCCACATCCGGGCTGTCTTCGCGCTTGGCCGATAGCAGCGTTTGAAAGGCGGCCTCAAACTCGGGCGAGGTGGTGTCGAGGAAAACGGGCATGATCTGGCACTCCGGAGCGTTTCACGGGGACATATCGCCCGCAAGGGTTGGTCTCAACCCTTCTCGGCCGGGTGCAGCGATTTGCGCAGGGGGAATTGGGTCATCCCTTGCCACTCTTCCACATCGCCCGCCGAAACCCAGCCATATCTGAGGTAGAAGGCCCGTGCTGTGTGGGTGGCATCAAGATAGGCCTGTGCGCAGCCTTGATCCGCCAGCTCCTGCTCCAGTCGGGCCAAAAGGGCCCGCCCGATTCCACGCCGCACATGTCCGGGATCGACATAAAGCAGTGAGATCATCGAGCCGTGGCGCAGCCCTCCGACGGCCACGATCTGTCCGTCAAGCTCAGCCACCCAGATACCCGAGCCGCTTTGTATCCAGCCGCGAACGGTCTGCGGGTCTTTATTGGATGTCCACAGCGCCACAAGTTCGGGGTCTTTGTGGTGATCCGCCGCGCAGAGATGGGTGATAGAGCGGATCAGCACCTGGCTGATCTGGAACACATCAAACACGGTCGCACGGCGCAGCTCCAGACCCGAGGCGGGTCCAGAGAAGGCCTGCGATATGCCGCGTTTATTCTGGATGATGCGGTGCCTGGCCCGAGGGGGCGCTATAGGGGCGCGTCACGTCTTTCAGGGTGGCTTCAATTGCCTCGACCGTCAGACGGATCGCGCCGTCACCCGCAAGGGTCAACAGGATCTGTCCCGCGCCGTCCTCGCCCGCCTCGAAATCGACCGAGAGCAAGGACATCACCATATCCGTGTCGCGGCGGTCGATGCCCTGACTGGCGACGGATAGCACCGAGTCGAACACCAGAACCGACTGCACGCGCTCAAACGGACGATCGCGGCGAGTGGCGGCATCCTTGTCCTCCCACCTAAAGCGGTTCAGCAACAGCCCGAAACGGCGCTGCGAGGGTTGCCACTTCATCTCGGTCACCGGGAACACCGCATCCTGCGCAAGCGATGAGATCACCTGCAGATCATCGCCGTCTTCGGCACCCAGATTCAGCGGCGTCTCGCGGCCGTCTTCAAAACTTGCGTCTGTCATTCGCCCTTGATCCGTTCGATTTTGGCACCCACGCCTTCCAGCTTGCGCACCACATGCTCATATCCGCGGTCCAGATGATAGACCCGGCTGACAGTTGTTTCGCCTTCTGCCGCCAGACCCGCCAGTATCAACGAGACCGAAGCCCGCAGATCTGTGGCCATAACCGGTGCGCCTTTCAGCTGCTCAACTCCTGTGACCGTGGCCGTCCCGCCATGCACCTCGATCTGCGCACCCATGCGCGTCAGCTCCGGCGCGTGCATGAAGCGATTTTCGAAAATGCGCTCCTCCAGAACCGAGGTCCCTTCGGCCGTACACATCAGCGCCATCATCTGCGCCTGCAGGTCAGTGGGGAAGCCGGGGAAAGGCTCGGTGACCACGTCCACGGCCCGCACGCGACCATTCTTGCGCGCAACTTTCAGGCCCTTTTCGGTTTCCGAAACGCTGACGCCTGCGGCTTCGAGTTTTTCCACGAAGGAACTGACCAGCGACATGCGCCCGCCCAGCAGTTCTACTTCGCCGCCGCAGATCGCAGGGGCCAGCATGTAGGTGCCCAATTCGATCCGGTCTGTCACCACCTGATGGGTGGCACCGTGTAGGCGGTCGACGCCCTGAATCTCGATCGTCGATGTCCCTTCGCCCGAGATCTGAGCGCCCATCTTGCGCAAACACTCCACCAGATCGACAATCTCGGGCTCGCGCGCGGCGTTCTTCAGGACAGTGGTGCCTTTGGCCAGGGTTGCAGCCATGACGATGTTTTCGGTCGCTCCGACCGAGGCAAAGCGCATCTCGTGCACCGCGCCTTTCAGCCCGCCCGGAGCATTGGCATGCAGATACCCGTCTTTCAGTTCGATTTCGGCCCCCAGAGCCTCCAGACCTTCGACATGCAAGTCCATCGGACGCGCGCCAATGGCACAGCCGCCCGGCAGCGACACGACCGCTTGACCGAATCGCGCTAGCAACGGCCCCAGCACCAGATTTGAGGCCCGCATCTTGCGCACGATGTCATAATCCGCCGTCTGGCTGGTCAGGTTATGGCTGGACATCGCGATGACCTGCCCATCCTGCAGCGCGGACACCTCGGCCCCCAGCGATTGCAGCAGCGCAGTCATGGTCTTGATATCGCTGAGGCGTGGCGCGTTGGTCAGCGTCAGCGGTTCTTCGCTGAGAAGCGTCGCAGGCATCAGCGTCAGGCACGCGTTCTTGGCCCCCGCAATCGGTATCTGACCGTTCAGCGGCCCGTTGCCCGTCACCAGAATCGAATCCATCTGCTCTTATCCCTCATCCTTGTCGGCTTTGTCATCCGAGGCCGCCCGCGCCTTGGCCTGCGCCTTGCGCCGAGCCATGTTGGCCTTGAGTGCTGCTTTCAGCCGCTCTTCCCGCGCATCACCGGATTTGCCGTGTTTTTTAGGTGTATCTTTGTCTGCCATGGTCTTTCTCTACAGGAGGCGAAAAAAACCGTCCAGACACCCTTGCGCCGCGTTTCGTTTGAGTCTAATCACCCGCCCACGATGCTGCTGTAGCTCAGAGGTAGAGCACTCCCTTGGTAAGGGAGAGGTCGAGAGTTCAATTCTCTCCAGCAGCACCATTTTCATTTTAATTTATGTTTATTTTCAATGATATGAACTGTGTGAGCATAGTTTAATCCCCCTTTTAATCCCCCCGCATCTCCATCGCTAGGCGACAAAAAATCTGGAACCTCGGCCAGACTACACTCCCGATACTGCGTGATTGTCTGCTGCTTTGAAGTCACGCATCTGACAATGAGAGCAGTATTTTCACAAGGTTTAATGAAATCTGAAGTACGATGTGAGGCAATTCTTCATTATTCTTGCGTTGACTCGCATGAGAACAAAAATAGAATATTTGTTCATGAACAAATGGCCCAGAACAATTCCCTTTGACCTCAAATGCAAGCTTGAGAGCACACGCGAATATCGCAGCGCTCCGTCGTTGCAGGATGATTGGGGTGCGATCTTTGAGTGGTTGAACCAACACGGGATTCGGCCACCAAAGCATCCGGTACCCAGAGAGCCAGAGATCTAATCCCAGAGAGGGCGAAACTGAAGCTGCCAAAGCCTCAGGTATCATTTCATCCGTCAATAGTTTGATCACGTCCAGAACGAGTGCGTTGGCATTCTCGCGCTTCACGAATGTATATCCTTGCTCACCCAAGATAGCAAAAGCACTACCCTCTGAATATACGAGCTCCGCCGGTGCGAGCAATCTTATCGAAACAGCTCCATAGCAAGTACCATCCGAACCACGCCCGCTGTTGACCAAGATGTCGAAGTCCATCTGCCTTCCATCTTCAGCACCGTCGTCGCTAGAATAAATGGAGTTGCCAAGCTCTCTCGGTTTGTCTTGCGCATAGGTCTTCACCTCTCCGATAATGTTCCAACAGCGTCCGTCAGCGTCATCTTGGATTACGACCTCTACTCCGGGCATATTTTCGGCAGACACTATGTCCTCCAAAACCCACGCCTGGGCGGTCGTTGCTTAGGGTGGTGCAGGTACGGCAGCGGCAAATGCAAATTGCTTCATAGGAGTCCCCTTCCTACAGCACTCAAAAAGTACATAGGAACACATGCCCAAACCGGCATGTGATTTGCAGACGAATTTGGGCCAAATGGCCGAAATGATGGCATTAACAAAAAAATTCCGCGCTACCGAGGAGTGGAAAGGTGAGCCTGGGAAACAGTTTGGGGTAGGTTAGTTACGTGCCTTGGGGAGAACTGGATGACTTTATGCTGGATGGACAAACGATGCGATTTCAATCTGGCCGGTATTTGCTTTTGGTGACTTGCAACACTGTCAGACTTGGCTGTGCCGTTTGCCTCGCTAGGGTCAGGATTCATTGATTTCCGCTTGGCTGCGTGGTTCGCGGTTCGAAAATCGAGCGGTGACCATGTCTGATCTTTTCTGGCTGACGGATGCGCAGATGGCGCGACTTGAACCTTTCTTCCCCAAGTCCCACGGCAAACCACGCGTTGATGACCGACGTGTGTTGAGCGGCATTATCTTCATTAATCGCAATAGGTAGAGATGGCGCGATGCCCCTTCGGCGTAGGGTCCACACTGTTGAAGGGGATCGTGGCCCCAGTAGGGTCGCGTAAGCCTCGGAAACGCTCTATAACCGTTGGAAGCGGTGGAGCGACAAAGGCATCTTCGCCCGGATGATGGCCGGTCTTGCTGCCGAACACGGTGAAGAGAAGACTGTGATGATCGATGCCACCTACCTGAATTCCCACCTTACCGCAGCCAGTTCGGGCGTCAAAAAAGGGGACGTGGACGCCTGATCAGTCGCACCAAGGGCGGCATGAACACCAAGTTGCATGCCATCTGCGACAGCCGGGGACGTCCGCTCAACCTGTTCATCACCGCCGATCAGGTCAGCGAATACATTGGTGCGCGGGTACTCCTGAGCGGCCTGCCGGATGTCGATTGCCTACTCGGGGATCGTGGCTATGACGCCGATTGGTTCTGGGAAGCGTTGAAAGACAAAGGGATACGCGCCGGCATTCCTGGCCGGAAGCAGCGGACGAAACCGGTTAAATACAAAACGCGTCGTTACAAACGGCGCAACCGGATCGAGATCATGTTCGGCAGGTTGAAGGATTGGCGGCGTGTGGCAACCCGCTACGACAGGTGCCCGAAGGTCTTCCTGTCAGCAATCGCCCTCGTAGCACTCGCTATCTATTGGCTATGAGTCCTGACCCTAAAACGGTTGCTTTCGCTCCGAGCACAAACCTACGGCGAAACTTGCTTTGAACTATCTCACCCTCGGATTTGATGCCAGTGCTGCCTATCAGTAGGTTCAATAGCCCCGCTCCTCCACCATACGGAATGCTGTCATTCAGGGTCTTCTGGCTTCGGTATAGCGTGCTGTAGTCTGGACAGCCCAATCCAAACCGACCAGCCGCAACAAACTCTGCACGAACCCGATCATTGGCCGGAGCGGCATCCTAAACAAAACCTTCAAGGTAAGGCAGGCCTGGATAGCGGCGTCGCTGAACGGCACAGGTCTAAAATGCCGTTTTTTTTGGCATGGTCATGGCATATCTAATGTCATATCTATAAGCCCATGACGCCTCGTAGTCTTCGTAAAACCTTGCATTCGTTGGTCGCTCAACGAAAGAACCGTTCACTTCGCCAGAAGGGAGAGGAGATCCTGCGCGCGCGCGGGGAAGACCCGATGATTATTGTCATGGTTGACGGTGGGCTCTGCTCGGCGATCACGAAGTACGTCTTGGGCGAGTGTTTCCGAAAGGCCTTCGGGATGGTCGTCAAATACGATCTGATGTGGTTCGAGACCAACGGCATGGATTGCTCCAACAAGAGCCGCCGCCTGTTTACCCTGACTACGCTGTTTCCAAATATCAAAATGGACGCCGCCACGCAGGACGAGATCGATTTCTACAAGCGACACTTCTACTATAACAATCCGAAGCCCTACTGGTACGACCCGGCCATCTTTGATCACCCACAGCCGCTGTATTTCGATGGTTACGCAGAACACTGGAAGTACGTGGCCGACGTCGAAGACAAGGTGCTTTCAGAACTGCGCTTCAAGGACCTTGAGTTGAACGAGGCCAACCGCGATGTACTGTCGGATATTCATAAGGCGCCCATGTCGATCGCGGTCCATGTGCGTCGCGGGGATTACGTAAGCATCGGCATGGCGATGCTTGGCGAGGACTACTACAGAACTGCCATCGATCATATCGTCTCAGCCTCGGATCAGGATAAGGCGAAGGTCTTCTTCTTCTCTGACGACATCGACTGGGTGCGCAGTCACCTGGCGCCGAAACTGCCGCCACACATCGAATGGCGCTGCATCGATGTCAACAATACCGAGGCTGGACACTTGGACCTTCTGCTGATCTCGGAGTGCGATCACCAGGTGAGCTCGAATTCCAGCTTCGGGTACTGGGGCGGCCTGCTGAACGACAACCATAATAAGACCGTGATTGTCCCGATGCGCTGGCTGCCAGGTCAGACACGTGGCCCGGAGCTGGCCGGTTGCGACACCGCGCATGACTACCCTGGCTTCCAGAAGCTCGAGAACGTCCCCGGCGCCAGAGAGTTTCGCCCGTTCAATGAGGCCTTGCAAAGCCGAAAGGGCCACCGCGGACCTCAGCCTGAGACCGAAGTTATGGCTGGTGCAACGCGTCGGAAACATCCATAGTGGCGCCTGTGACCGCGGCGCTACCACAAGCTCTAAGGGGATCATGACCAAATCACCTGTTGCCCAAGTGGCCGGGCCAAACCTTAGACTCAGGCTTATCACGCCCGCTGATGCGCCCTATGTGCATGCACTGCGTACGAACCCGCGCTACAATCGGCACCTGTCCCCGGTCACGGGCACGGTTGCGGATCAGCGACAGTGGATCGAAGGCTACAAAGCCGAGGAGGCCCAGTGTCGGCAGCTCTATTACGTGATCGAACGTCACGACAGCATCCGCTGCGGGTTGGTGCGCCTGTATAAAATCGAAAAAGACCAATTCACCTGGGGCAGCTGGATACTCGACGCCAACAAACCCCGGAAAGCCGCGCTGGAGAGTGCCGTCTTGTCATTTGGTATCGGCTTCGACCATCTAGACCTCGGCATGGCTAAGGTTGATGTCCGGGTGGAAAACACCCACGCCGAGGCGTTCTATCGCCGTCTCGGCATGATCGAGACCAATAGGACCGCGCAAGACATCTTCTTTGACTATCCGCGCAAGTTGTTCGAAGAGTTACGCGTCACATATCTACAACTTCTCAAAGGGTGACCTTTCCATGACACGAATTTCCGCGCACCAGGGCAGCGTCCGGATCATCGACCTTCCGCAAATCCATGATCCCCGTGGCGACCTGACCTTCGTGGAAGGGGGCAACCATCTGCCGTTCGACATTGCTCGGGTCTATTACCTTTACAACGTACCCGTCGACTCCGAACGTGGCGGCCATGCGCACCGCGATCTTGAACAGGTCATCTTTGCGCTGTCCGGCAGTTTCCGCATTAAGATTGACGACGGAGAAACCAAGACCGAATTCTGGCTGCGTGACCCGCGCAAAGGGCTTTACGTCAACCGGATGATCTGGCGCGAAATGGATGCCTTCAGTCAGGGCGCAGTCTGCATGGTGCTTGCCTCGCATGTCTATGATGAGTCCGACTATTTCCGGGACTATAGTGAATTTCAGAACGCGCTGCGTGGAGGGGTCGAATGATCCCTTTCCTCGATCTGGGCGCGGCCTACCGCGAGCTGAAGCAACAAATCGACGACGCTGTGGCGCGAGTGCTAGACAGTGGTTTCTACATCCTCGGTCCCGAGGTCGAGGCCTTCGAGGCAGAATGGGCCGCCTATTGCGGCAGCAAGTTCGCCGTGGGGCTGGCCAACGGACTAGACGCACTTACACTGGCCCTGCGTGCGCTGGACATCGGGCCGGGAGACGAGGTTATCGTGCCTTCGAACACGTATATCGCCACCTGGCTTGCCGTCTCTGGTGTCGGTGCAACACCAGTTCCGGTCGAACCTGACCCGGCCACCCACAATATCGATCCGACCCTTATCGAGGCGGCCATCACCCTGCGTACCCGCGCTGTGCTTCCGGTGCACCTTTACGGCCAGCCTGCCGACCTAGATTCTATCCTCGAGATTGCGGGCCGCCACGGGCTTCGGGTGATCGAAGATGCGGCGCAGGCGCATGGTGCGGCCTACAAGGGGCAGCGGCTTGGCGGGCATGGCGATATCGTCTGCTGGAGCTTCTATCCGGGCAAAAACCTTGGGGCACTTGGGGATGCCGGGGCGGTGACCACCAACGACGCAGACCTGGCCGCCCGGGTGGCGATACTGCGCAACTACGGCTCTCACGAGAAATATGTCAACGAAGAGCCCGGCGTGAATTCACGCCTCGATCCCGTGCAGGCGGCTGTTCTGCGGGTAAAGTTGAAGGCGCTGGACGACTGGACCGAACGGCGCCGCGCGATCGCCGTCGACTATCTCGAGGGGTTGAAGGACAGCAGCCTGATCCTGCCGCATGTGCCCGATTGGGCAGACCCTGTCTGGCACCTCTTTGTTGTCCGCACCACAATGCGCGCTGAGATGCAGGCGCATCTGGCCGAGGCCGAGGTCGGGACGCTCATCCACTATCCGATCCCGCCGCACATGCAGGGCGCCTATGCCGATCTGTGCTTCGAAGCCGAGGCTTTCCCGATTGCCCGCCGTCTGGCACAAGAAGTGCTGAGCTTGCCAATGGGACCTCAACTGGATAGATCACGCGTTAAAAACCGAGTCATACCCGAGATCCTGCGCGCCTGCTGACATGGGCGCTGGACGGTCAATCGCTTCAATTGAACGTCCCGTTCATGACGAGGCCGAAAAGCGAGAACTGAATGTCTCATTTGTGTTCTGTATTATGCGTCTCCTACAACCACGCGAGATTTGCTGCGGCGGGTCTGCAATCGATCTACGAACAAACCTATCGCAATATCGAAATCATCGTCCTGGACGATGGATCACCGGATAATTCGGTCGAAGTGATTGAGGCCGTACTGGCTAAGAGCCCCTTTCCGACCACTTTCATAAAGCAGGAAAACTCCGGCAATGTGCCGGCGAACTTCAACAAGGTTCTCGACGCAGCGTCGGGCGAATTTGTCACAATGATGTCGTTGGATGACCTCCTGATGCCGGACTGTATCAAAGATGCGGTCGAGGTTTTGTCGAAAGCTCGGAACATCGTCTTCGCAGCCAATACCGGTCATTACGAGATCGACGAAAACGGCCACCGGATTACGGATGCCATTCACCTTCCGCTTCCTGCGAACCACCCCGAAACGGCTCAGGACCTGATTGAGCTGGAGTTTAGGAGCCTTGGCTCCTTCTACATCCAGGGTCAGGTGTTCCGCCGCGACGCCCTCATGGCCGTGGGCGGTTTTGATGACACGATGACAGGGGACGACATAGTTCTGCGGACGCGCCTGTTTCAGCACATGGTGCGACACCCCGAGTTGACCTTTTCGCTGGGGAACAAGATCGTTCTCTCCTACCGCAAACACGGAAATAATCTGCACCAGAACGCCTTCCGGCAGATCAAGACAATCGTGCAGTGGGGGGAAAAGTACTTCCCGGGCCGCGCTTACCCCGACCTGTTTTTCAGGTGGCTCGAACACTTTATCGAGCAGAGCATCAGGCAGGATCGGCCCGAAGATATCCGGAAAGCTTCGGATCTTAGCCCGCAGGTCGCGCAGTTCATTCAAAGTTACCAAAGGACGTGGACTTATCGCCGTCGCAACACTAAGCGGAAAATCCGAAAGTTGTTCGGCGCTTAGGTTCCGATCTCATAGTCAGTCGATATCGGTGAAAAAAGCTCCCGACTACATCTAGTGTTTGCGCCGGTTTATCACCGCGCCCGGTGAGTGCGGCGATTATTCGGGGCTATTGGCGCACAGTTTCAGGTCGTGCCCTTGTGGGCAGACAAAAACGTCGCGCTCTGCGTCATGCGTGAAGGCCTCGTGGATCTGGTCGGGATACTGGCAAAGGGAATGCCCCTTTGGCTTATGGCCCACACAGTTTAAGGGAATCGTGGTCCTAGTGGGACCGCGCAAGCCGCGGAAACGCCCTATAACCGTTGGAAGCGGAGGAGGTGAGTGGCAAACGCTACTGGTTCGAATGCCGCCACGAACAAGGCATCTTCGCCCGGATGATGGCCGGTCTGGCTGCCGAACACGGTGAAGAGAAGACTGTGATGGTCGATGCCACCGACCTGAAGGCCCACCGTGACGCAAGCAGTTTGGGTGTCAAAAAAGGGAACGTAGACGCCTGATTCACTGCCCGGCAGTCGCATCCGGAGGATGCTGCCGAGAGGGGTCGCACCAAGGGCGGCATGAACACCAAGTTGCATGCCATCTGCGACAGCCGAGGACGTCCGCTCAACCTGTTCATCACCGCCGGTCAGGTCAGCAATTACATTGGTGCGCGGGCACTGCTGAGCGGCCTGCCGGATGTCGATTGGCCGCTCGGGGATCGTGGCTATGACGCCGATTGGTTCCGGGAAGCGTTGACAGACAAAGGGGTGCTCGCCTGCACCCCTGGCCGGAAGTAGCGGAAGAAACCGGTTAAGTACGACAAGCGTCGTTACAAACGGCGCAACCGGATCGAGATCATGTTCGGCAGGTTGAAGGATTGGCGGCCTGTGGCAACCCGCTACGACAGGTGCCCAAAGGTCTTCCTGTCAGCAATCGCCCTCGCAGCACTCGTTATCTATTGGCTATGAAGCCTCGCCCTAGGTTTGAGGCTTTGCCCGAGTTTCGTTGGAGAAACCCGGGCAGAGCTATGTCAACGCGACAGTGTTTTGACACGGTCGCGCAGTTGGAACTTCTGGATCTTGCCGGTTGAGGTCTTGGGAAGTGTTTCAAAAACAACCGCTTTTGGGGCCTTGAACCCGGCCAGATGATCGCGACAGAAAGCGATGATGTCCTCAGCGGTTGCCTCGGCCCCGTCGCGTAATTCGATAAAGGCGCAGGGGACCTCGCCCCATTTCTCATGCGGCATCGCGACCACGGCGGCGGCCTGAACCGCGTCATGGCGATACAGCACCGCTTCGACCTCGACGGATGAGATATTTTCTCCGCCCGAGATGATCACGTCCTTCAGCCGGTCGCGGATCTGGATGTAGCCGTTTTCATGCATCACAGCTCCGTCGCCGGACCAGAACCAGCCGTCTTCGAAGGCGTTCGAGGTCGCCTCGGCGTCTTTGTAGTACCCAGCCATGACCGTGTTGCCCCGGATGGCGATCTCACCTTGTGTGGCTCCATCGCGTGGCACCGGTGCGCCACTGTCGCGGTCGATCACCGTGACATCTTCGACCATCGGGAAGGCGATGCCCTGCTGCGCCTGCAATTCAGCCTGATCTGCGGGGCTGAGATCGTTCCACTCTTCCTGCCAGAGGCATTGCGAGATGTGGCCGTAAGTCTCGGTCAGGCCATAGACCTGCATGACGTCAAACCCCATCGCGCGGGTCTTCTCCAAGACCGAAGGGGGCGGAGGTGCGCCGGCGGTCAGCACCCGGATTGCGGGATCAAAGGGGGCGGCGTCGCTTTCGGCCTCGGCCAGCATTTGCAGCACGATGGGGGCGGCACCGAAATGGGTCACGCCATGGGTGCGGATCGCGTCCAGAATACGGTCTGCAGCGGGAACGCGTGTAAACACAACCGTCCCTCCAAGCATTGCCATCAACCAGGGATGGCCCCAGCCATTGCAGTGGAACATCGGCACGACGGACAGATAGACCGGATAGGGCGGCATCTGCCACGCGGTGCCCGTACCCAACGCCATCAGGTAAGCGCCACGGTGGTGATAGACCACGCCCTTGGGGCGGCCCGAGGTGCCCGAGGTGTAGTTCAGCGCAATCGCGTCCCACTCATCATCGGGCAGATCGACCGGCAGGGGCGGGGCCGTGGTCAGCGCCTCATAGGTCTGGCCGCCGAGGCTTTGACCAGTGGCGGCAGGATCGGCGATTTCGACCACAGGTATTGTGCGACCCAGCAGATCAAAGGCCTTGGACAGAAGCGGCACCAGTTCCCGGTCCACGATCACCAGCTTGGTGTCCGCATGATCCAGAATATAGGCGATGGTTTCGGGCTCAAGCCGGGTGTTGAGCGTATTCAGCACCCCCCCGGTCAGGGGCAGGGCAAAATGCAGCTCAAACAGTTCCGGGATGTTCGGACTTAGGACTGAGACCGTATCGCCCTTCTGCACCCCAAGCGCGGCCAACCCACTGGCCACCGCGCGAATGCGGGCGGCGGTTTCCGCCCAGCTTCGTCGGATATCGCCATAGATAACAGCGGTGCGCGCGCCGTGCAGGGTTTCGGCGCGGCGCAGGAAGGACAAAGGTGACAAAGGCACGTGGTTGGCCCGTGTCTTCTGAAGAGCTTCGAAATGGTGACGCATCCGGGTCCTGCCTGTCTTAGCTGTTGGGCCGCACGCGGGCGGCGGTTTTGTTGGCAAAAGCTTCCAATCGTTCGCGGGCGGCGGGCTGGGTGTTGACCACACCGCCCACCACGGCTTCGGCATAAGCTGCATCCATGCCGGACATGTTGTTCAAATGGCTGATTGCCGAACAGATTGCAAAATTGGTCAAAGGCAGGTTCTGCGCGATTTGGTCTGCAAGTTCCATTGCCTTGGCCATGCTACCGCCGTCTTCGGTGATGTACTGCGCCAGCCCCAGATCGACGGCCTCTTGCCCCTGATAGACGCGGCCGGTCAGGATCATGTCGATCATGCGGTATTTGCCGATCATGTCTGAGACGCGGATGGTTGCGCCTCCGCCCGTGAAAATCCCGCGCTGACCCTCGGGCAAGGCGAAATAGGTGCCGGGGTCGATGACGCGGATATGGGCGGCGCTGGCAAGCTCCAGCCCTCCGCCAACCACCGCGCCTTTCAAGGCGGCGATGATCGGCACACCACCATATTCCATCTTGTTGAACGCCTCGTGCCAGCGCAGGCAGACATGCATGAAGTCATCGGGGCTTCGGTCAGCTTTCCAGTGTTCCACCAGATCCAGGCCTGCGCAGAAGTGATCGCCCTCGCCGGTCAGCACCACCGCCCGCACGCCGGCCATACGCGCGCCGCTGAAAAAGCGGATCAGTTCTTCGATCGTGGCCACGTCCAGTGCATTGCGCTTGGTCGAGCGGTTCAGGGTCACGACATAGAGGCCATTGTCACGCTCGGAAATCGCGAGGTTTTCGTAAGTGGCGGGGTTCACGACATTATTCATTTTGCGGATCCTTTTTAAGGCGTTATTCGGGGAAGGCCGCGTCAAGCAGGCTGCGCGCGCCGTGCAGGATGCGGGTGTGTTCGGCGCTGCATTCGGGCAGGATATGCTGGGCAAAGAACAGCGCTGTGGCGATCTTCTGGGTCATGAACTGCGTGTTCTGCCCATCATTCAACGCAGCCTGCGCCGGGGTGACACCTTTTGCCAGTTTCCAACCCGCCGCAAGCGTACCTGCCAGCATCAAAAACGGGACCGAGCCCGCAAATGCGGCGTCGATATCTTTTCGGCTGTGTTCCAACAGCCATTCCAAGGCGGCTTCAAACGCGCCGCGTGCTTGCGCAAGGCTTGCACCGATGGCTTGCGCGGTGGCGTCGCCATCTGCCAGCTCGGCCTCGGTCGCGGCGATGCGGGCGGCGAACCGGCGGGCGGTCTCGCCTCCGTCGCGCATGACCTTGCGACCCAGAAGGTCGTTGGCCTGAATAGCGGTGGTGCCCTCGTAAATCGGTAGAATGCGAGCGTCGCGGTAGTGCTGAGCGGCGCCGGTTTCTTCGATGAAGCCCATGCCGCCGTGGATTTGAACGCCAAGTGAGGCGACCTCGACCGCGCGTTCCGAGCAGAAGCCCTTGACAAGCGGAACCATGAACTCGGCCAGAGCGGCCATTTCCGGATTCTTCTGATGATGTGCGATATCAAGCAGACCGGCTGTGGCCGCTGCCATGGCGCGCCCGCCTTCCGTGAGGCTGCGCATCCGCATCAACATGCGACGCACGTCGGGGTGTTCGATGATCGCCACCGCGTCTTTTACCTGCCCATTCACAGGGCGGCTTTGGACCCGGTCCCGCGCATAAGCCAAGGCGCGTTGATAGGCACGCTCTGATGTCGCGATGCCTTGAACGCCGACCGAAAAGCGCGCGGCGTTCATCATGATGAACATGTATTCCAGCCCGCGATTTTCCTCACCGATCAGGAAGCCCGTGGCGTCTTTGTATTCCAGCACCGCCGTTGGGCTGGCGCGAACGCCCAGCTTGTGTTCGATGCTGACACAGTTCACCGAATTCTCCGCCCCGACCGAGCCATCCTCTGCCACCATCTTCTGCGGGACAATAAACAGGCTCAGACCCTTCGGTCCGGCTGGCGCGTCAGGGGTGCGCGCCAGAACGAGATGGATGATGTTCTCAGTCAGGTCATGCGCGCCATATGTGATGAAGATCTTGGTGCCGGACACGCCATAGCTACCATCTTCGCGCCGCACTGCCTTAGTCGAAACGCGACCCAGATCGCTGCCCGCCTGCGGTTCGGTCAGGTTCATCGTGCCCGACCAGCGCCCAGCGATTAAAGGCTCTAAATAGGTGGCTTTCTGCGCGTCCGAGCCTGTCAACAGCAGCGCTTCGATCGCGCCGTCGGTCAGCAAGGGACACAGGCCAAAGCTCATGTCGGCAGCATTCAGCATCTCGACTGCCGCCGCGCCAACCGTACGCGGCAGTCCCATACCACCAAACTCAGGCGGGTGTGTAAGGGCCTGCCAGCCCATCTCAACAAATTGCGCATAGGCCTGCGCGTCTCCTTCGGGCATCGTCACGCGGCCATTGTCAAACTGTGCACCCAACGTGTCGCCGATATGGGACAGCGGCGCGATCTGTTCGCTGCAGAACCGCGCATAGCCTTCTAGCGCAGCGCCGATATCGGGCAGTTCGAAGTCCGAGTATGCGTCCAGAGTGGACACTGTTTCCCAATGGGACAGGTGTTCGATACAGAACATCAGATCCTGTACGGGTGGCTGATAGGACATGCCAGATTCCCCCAATGGTAATTGTGTTTTCACGTCATTTATCTGCCGTTTAGCTTGCCGAAAAGCTCATATATTGCCAAGTTAATATCCGATATTGCCAAACTGGGGGCGATCATGGTCAGCAATGACCCCATCTCACTTACGACCGTTTCTGCCGGTTTCATCCAGGATTGGCTTGAGGCGCTGAGGATATGTTGCAACGCAGATCAGATGCAGTTCCTGCTGAGCCGTTCGGGCCTTCACGCCGGTGCGTTAGAGCCTGCGCAGCGTGTGACGCTTCAGGAAATCGCCCGCTTGTACCAACTGGCCGCGCCTGAGACTGGGGACGAAATGATGGGCCTTTGGAGCCGTCCCATTCGGCCACGCGCTCTGCAGCATCTTGTGACCGTCTTGCGCGAAGCAAGCAGCCTGACCTCGGCGCTGTATCGTTTCTCGACATTCTGGAATTTATTGCTGGATGATTTTCATCTGGACCTGCGCACCGGATCGGACGAGGCTGAACTTTCGCTAATACCGTATCGGCAAGACACGGCACCCCAACGCTTCGGCCATATGCTGATCCTGAAACTTGCGCATGGGCTGCTGTCATGGCTGAGCGGATTGGAAACGCCTGTAAAAGCCGTTCGCTTTGCCTTTGCGAGGCCAAGTTTTGCAGCGGACTATGCGGTTGTCTTCCCCTGCGCGGTCACATTCGATGCTCCGCAGACCAGCATTCTGTTCGATCCGCGCCGCTTTGATCCCCCGATCACGCGCAGCCCGGCTGAGGCGTCTCTCTTCTTGGAGCGCGCACCGATCGACTGGATTTTCACCAACTCACGCGCGCACACGAACAGCCTGCAGGTCCGTGCGTTCCTGTATCGGGCGTCCTGGAAAAGCAGTCAGCTTCCCGACGCGGCCCTTGCGCTGAAGATGACACCTCGGACCCTGAACCGGCGTCTCAAGGACGAGGGCACCTCGTTTCAGGACATCAAGGACGCCCTGCGCCGCGATATTGCGATCCGCGCCCTGCAGCAAAGCTGCGACAGTATCGAGCAGATTGCGTTCGACACGGGTTTCTCTGCACCGGCGAATTTTCACCGCGCGTTTAGGAAATGGACCAACCGCAGCCCGGGTTCCTATCGCGCACAGGATCGTGCGGTCTGAACGTCGCGGCGCTTGCATGTCTCTGTCATATTCAGCCTTTATGGGTCGTTGAACAGCAACTGTTCGGGGTGTCTGCCCAAGGTTTGGCTTTTGTATTGAAAGGGGAATGAATGTCATCGGATGAGGATACCGGCATCGGCTTTATCGAAAACCGGCCGTTTGATGAGATCAGCGTCGGAGATACGGCCGAACTGTCCCGTACCCTGACCGCGCAGGATATCGATGCCTTTGCGGCGGTCTCAGGCGATGTGAACCCGGCCCATGTGGATGAGGCCTTCGCGCAGGAGGATGTCTTTCACAGGGTGGTCGCGCATGGCATGTGGGGCGGTGCGCTGATATCCAATGTTTTGGGCACGCAATTGCCGGGGCCGGGGACGATTTACCTGGATCAGACCCTAAAATTCCTCAAACCCGTTGGCATCGGCGATACGGTCACTGTGCGCGTCACCGTGACCGAAAAGCAGCCCGAGAATAAACACGTCACTCTGGATTGTCTCTGTACGACTGGCGATGGCAAGCCTGTCATCACCGGACAGGCCGTTGTGATCGCGCCAGACAAAAAAGTCAAAAGGCCCCGAATGGCGATGCCCGATCTGGTTTTGCATCATCGAGGGGCCTCGTATGACCGATTGCTGAGCGCGGCTCAGAAAATGGACCCATTGCCAACGGCTGTGGTCCATCCCTGTGATGAAAGCGCGTTGGAGGGGGCGCTCTCGGCCCGCGATTTGGGTTTGTTAGAGCCTGTTTTGGTCGGCCCGCGCAGCCGAATTCTACATGCGGCGGATGCGGCCGGGTTGGATATCGGCGGGCTCGAGATCATTGATACACCGCACAGCCATGCCTCGGCCGAACGGGCGGTGCATCTGGCGCGGGATGGTCGTGTGAAGGCCCTGATGAAGGGCGCGTTGCACACGGATGAGGTCATGTCCGCCGTTGTCTCTAAGGCCAATGGTTTGCGCAGCGAACGCCGAATGAGCCATGTCTATGTCATGGATGTGCCGACCTACTCCAAACCGCTTCTGATCACCGATGCGGCCATCAACATAGCGCCCGATCTGCAGACCAAGGCGGATATGGTTCAGAATGCCATTGATCTGGCGCGCGCCATCGGGATCGACACACCAAAGGTGGCGATCCTGTCAGCGGTTGAGACCATTACACCCCGGCTGCAATCCACGGTCGAAGCTGGTGCCCTGTGTAAAATGGCGGATCGCGGGCAGATCACGGGCGGTATGCTCGATGGTCCTCTGGCCTTTGACAACGCCGTGTCGATGCGCGCGGTCACGACAAAGGGCATCAAATCCGATGTGGCGGGGCAGGCCGATATACTGGTCGCGCCGGACCTTGAGGCCGGCAACATGATTGCCAAGCAGCTCATGTATCTGGCCGGAGCCGAGGCCGCAGGGATTGTTTTGGGCGCGCAGGTTCCGATCATGCTGACCAGCCGCGCCGATGATCGCCGCACCCGCATCGCCTCGGCGGCGATTGCGGTGCTGTATGATCAATCGGTGCGCTGACTAAGTTACTGCGTCGCGGGTTCGGGAAACCGGGCCCGCGTGCGATTGGCGAAGGCAACCAGTGACAACATCACCGGCACCTCGACCAGCACACCCACCACCGTTGCAAGAGCCGCGCCAGAATTCAAGCCGAACAGGCTGATAGCGACCGCCACGGCAAGTTCGAAAAAGTTCGAGGTCCCGATCATAGCGCACGGGGCGGCGATGCGGTGTGGGACCTTCAGGGCAAACGCAGCTCCGTACGCCAGCGCGAAGATGCCATAGCTTTGGATCAGGATCGGCACGGCGATCAAAACAATGACCATCGGCTTGGCCAGGATCGTCTCTCCCTGAAGGCCGAAAAGGATCACCACCGTTGCGATCAGACCCATGATCGACCACGGTTTGACACGGGCGGAGAAGGCGTCGATGGCCTTCTGCGAGCCCAGCCGCTTGCGGGTGATCAAACCAGCAATCAGCGGCAAAACCACATAGAGGACAGTTGCCAGAACAAGCGTTTGCCATGGGACCGAGATATCGGTGACCCCCAGCAAGAAGGCCACAATGGGCGCAAAAGCCACCACCATGATCAGGTCATTTACTGAGACCTGCACCAAAGTATAGGTCGCATCGCCTTTGGTCAGTTGTGACCAGACAAACACCATCGCGGTGCAGGGTGCGGCCCCCAACAGGATCAGACCCGCGGTGTATTGTGCAGCATCTTCCGGCTGAATCCACGGGGCGAAGACATTGTCGAAGAACAATACTGCCAGTAGAGCCATGGTGAAGGGTTTGATCAGCCAGTTGACCGCCAGCGTCACGATCAGGCCTTTGGGTTGCCGGGCCACGCCCGCGACCGCTTTGAAATCGACGCCGACCATCATCGGATAGACCATGGCCCAGATCAGCAGGGCCACGACCAGGTTGACGCTGGCCACCTCGGCCCCGGCGATCAGGCCGACCAGACCAGGCGCGGCCAGTCCGATCAGCACGCCGCCGACCATGGCGAGGGCGACCCAGATGGTCAGATAGCGCTCGAAGATGCTCATGAATATGCCTCAGTTGTTTGGTCGGTCAGCTTGCCCGAAGTGAGCGCCGCAAGGGCCACCATGACAGCCGCTGTGCCCAGCACAAGGGGCAGGCCGCCGACCTGATAGGTAAAGCCGGACAGGACGGTGCCCAAAAGGCGTCCTGTCGCGTTGGCCATATAGTAGAAGCCGACATCCATCGTGACCCGTTCGGACTTGGTGAAGGCGAGGATCAGGTAGGAATGCAGGGATGAGTTAACGGCGAAGATTGCTCCAAACACCAGAAGGCCTACGACCAAAGTGATTGTCAGCCATGTTTCCGGCCCGGAAGACAGCAAAACTGCTAGCGTTAGAGCCGCAGGAACGCAGAACAGCATGGCGGCCCAGCTGCGTGCGGCGCGGATTAAATCGCCCTCGGACCGGTCTGAGGCCCGCACGATTTTGGGCGCGTTGGCCTGAATGACGCCGTAGAGGATGATCCAGAACGCCATGAAGGTGCCGATCATGAAAAAGGCGGCGCGGTTGCCCTCTTCCGTACCATCCGAGAGGACGGCGTAGAAATAGATTGGGATGCCGACCACGAACCAAACGTCGCGGGCACCAAACAGAAAGACCCGCGCGGCGGACAGCCAATTGACGTTGGCAGATTTCGAAAAGACCTCAGAGAACTTCGCGCCCTTGCGCCCCTTGGGTAGGCCGGGGGGCATGAAGCGGATGACGGCGAACAGGATCACGGCGAGAACGAGTGCCATCACGATGATCGCCGCCTGAAAGCCCAGCGTTGCTAGCATGGCTGCACCAAGAAGGAAGCCCAGCCCTTTGACCGCGTTCTTGGATCCGGTCAGCACCGCTACCCAGCGAAACAGCCCGCCGCCCTCGGTCGGGGCCAGCAATTTCACTGCGGATTTTGAGGACATTTTGGCCAGATCCTTGGCCACTCCGCTTGCGCCTTGCACGATCATGACGAAGGCCACAGATGCGCTAATCGCCCAATTAGGGTCTAGTTGCGTCAGCGCCAGCAGCGCCACAACCTGCAAGCCCAGCCCTGCATAGAGCGTCGAGGTCAAGCCAAACCGCGCCGCGATCCAGCCCGCTGCAAGGTTCGTCACCATTCCGGCGATTTCATACAGGACAAACAGGTAGGCCAACTGCACCGGCGAGAAGCCCAGCGTGTGAAAGTGCAACAGCACCAGCATCCGCAGGGCCCCGTCGGTCAGCATAAAGGCCCAATAGGCCGCTGTGACCGCGATATAGGCCGACAGCCCCTCGGGCCGGTCGGTCACAGCGAAGCCCCAACCATCAGCGCCACATCGACCAGACGGTGCGCATAGCCCATCTCGTTGTCATACCAGGCGTAGATTTTGACCTGCGTCCCGTTCACCACCATGGTCGACGGCGCATCGACGATCGAAGAGCGTTCGTCATTGGTGTAGTCGGTCGAGACCAGCGGGCGGGTCTCATAGCCCAGAATGCCGTTCAACTCACTTTCGGCGGCGGCTTTAAAGAAGGCATTGACCTCTTCGACGGTGGTCTCACGCTCAACCTCGAACACGCAGTCGGTCAGTGAGGCATTCAACAGCGGTACGCGCACCGCATGGCCGTTCAGACGCCCCTTGAGTTCAGGGTAGATCAGCGTGATTGCCGTGGCCGAGCCGGTTGTGGTCGGGATCAGCGAGTTCAACGCCGAGCGCGCACGCCGCAAATCCTTGGCGGGACGGTCGACGATAGTCTGCGTGTTGGTCACGTCATGGATCGTGGTCATCGAGCCATGGCGGATACCCAGATTCTCATGGATCACCTTAACTACAGGCGCCAGACAGTTTGTGGTGCAGGAGGCTGCGGTCACGATCTGATGGGTCGCCGGATCGTAGATGTCGTCATTCACACCCATCACGATATTGGCGGTCGGGCCATCCTTGACCGGGGCCGACACAACAACCTTCTTCGCGCCCGCCTCAAAGTAAGGGGCCAGCTTGGCTTCGGTCTTGAAGACCCCAGTGCAGTCGATCACCACATCGACGCCGTCCAGCGGCAGGGCGCTCAGGTCCTTGGTGCCGATGAAGGGAATGCGGGTGCCGTTGACGGTGACGCTATCCTCATCATGCTCGAAAGAGGCGTCCCAGCGGCCATGAACCGTGTCGAATTCCATTAGATGCGCGTGCATCTTGGCGTCACCGACCGCGTCATTGATCCAGGCGATCTTGGCACCTTTCTCCAGCAGCGGTTTCAGGGCCAGCTTTCCCATCCGGCCCAGGCCATTCACAGCATATGTGGTCATTTCAGTCTCCGACAGAGGTTCTGCCGATGTCATCGACAGCAGATTGTAGGGCGATCCGGTCAAGGCTTTCGACCGGCAAGGAGGTGAACGCCTCGATCCGGCGCTTCAACGCGCCATAGGCGTTTTGAAAGGCGAGGCTTTTCTCGGCATCGGTTCCGGTAGCTTTCACCGGGTCTTCCATGCCCCAATGGCCGCTGATCGGTTGGCCTTCCCAGGCCGGGCAGTCTTCGTTCGCAGCTTGATTGCAAACGGTAAAAACAAAATCCATCTCCGGCGCCCCGTCCGTTGCAAATTCCGACATATGCTTGGAGCGCAGGACCGAAGTATCGTGACCCTTGTCCTGCAACACCTGCACGGCAAAGGGATTCAACTCGGACGCGGGCTGCGTTCCGGCGGAATAGACGGTGAACCTGTCGCCACCCAATTGGCGCAGCAGTGTTTCGGCAAAGATCGAGCGGGCGGAATTGCCCACGCATAGAAACAGGACGTTGAACTTGCGGTCAGTCATGTCTTCATTTCCCTGTGTGAAAGGCATGCAGATATCGGGACGACCCCGGCAGCAATCGACGACCAGAAAATCAAACATTCCCTGCACTTTAGCCATATCAACGGAGTAAAGCAGGGACGTGCCAGAGCGTTCCTGGGTCACCAAGCCGGACCTTTGCAGCGCATTCAGATAATTCGACATGGTGCTGGGTTTGATATCCAGCTCCGAGGCCAGCTCACCCGCTGGCACGATGTCAGGAAACCGTCGCATTAACATGCGAAAGACAGTGATGCGTTGCGGATGCCCCAGAATGGCCAGCTGATCGGTGATCTCTTCTATCATATTTCATGAATTATGAAAATATATATTGGTGGTCAACCGGGAACCCTATTGTGTCACAGAATTTTCATGAAGCCTCGGCGCGCTGATCCGGGCTTGCAGGCGCAGACCTGACGAATTAAAGAAGCCTTCGCATCCTTCCGAATTCAGCTTCGGAGGACCAACGGTGCCGCTGTAGCTCAGCTGGTAGAGCACGTCATTCGTAATGATGGGGTCGGGGGTTCGAGTCCCTTCAGCGGCACCACTTGTTTCCAAGTATTCATCATGGCCGAAGGGCATAACATCTGACGCACGAGTTGAGACGCGCGACTGGCTGTCGGCCCGTCTACATCCGAGCATCTTTGATCCGTTTTAGGGAAAAAAGATACCAGGAGGGGAAACCCTGATGTATTGGTTGCCCCCCTCAACGCGACGAGAGGGGCAGTCTTCCAGTTCAGACCGACAAGCAGACGTATTTCATTTCCATATAGTCTTCCATACCGTGGTGGCTGCCTTCGCGGCCAAGGCCGGATTGCTTGACGCCGCCGAACGGGCCCAACTCGGTCGAGATGATGCCGGTGTTCACGCCGACGATGCCGTACTCCAGTGCCTCAGCCACCTTGTAAACGCGGCTCAGGTCCTTGGCATAGAAATACGAGGCCAGGCCGAAGATCGTGTCGTTGGCCATGGCGATAACGTCATCTTCGTCCTCGAACTTGAACAAGGGCGCAAGTGGGCCAAAGGTTTCGTCCTGAGCGACCATCATGTCCTGAGTCACGCCGGTCACGATCGTGGGTTGGAAGAAGGTGCCGCCCAGATCATGAGGCAGGCCGCCGGTCAGAACCGCGCCACCTTTGTCGGTGACGTCCTTGATATGCTCTTCGACCTTGGCCACTGCGTCGTCGTTGATCAAGGGGCCGGTGGTTGTGCCAGCGCTCAGTCCGTCGCCGACGTTGAGCGCCTCAACCGCAGCTTTCAGCTTGGCGGCAAAGGCATCGTAGACGCCGGCCTGCACGTAAATGCGATTGGCGCAGACACAGGTCTGACCGTTATTGCGGAACTTGCACAGCATCGCGCCTTCGACCGCTGCATCCAGATCGGCATCGTCGAACACGATAAAGGGCGCGTTGCCGCCCAGCTCCATCGAGCATTTCATGACCTGATCGGCCGCCTGACGCAGCAGGATGCGTCCCACCTCGGTCGAGCCAGTAAAGGTCAACTTGCGCACGCCCGGGTTCTCGCAGAACTCCTTGCCGGTCTCGCTGGCCTGAGTCGACGGCACGACGTTGAAAACACCCGCGGGCACGCCCGCCTGCTCTGCCAGCAGCGCCAGAACCAGGGCTGACAGAGGGGTCTCTGTCGCCGGGCGCGCGACAAAGGCGCAGCCCGCAGCCAGTGCCGGGCCAGCCTTGCGGGTGATCATCGCGTTGGGGAAGTTCCAAGGCGTGATCGAAGCCGCCACGCCGATCGGCTGTTTCATCACCATGATCCGCTTGTCGCGCTGATGGCCGGGGATGGTCTCGCCATAGACCCGCTTGGCTTCTTCCCCGAAGAACTCGATGAAAGAGGCCCCATAGCCGATTTCGCCAACAGCCTCGGCCAGCGGCTTGCCTTGCTCGGCGGTCAGGATCTTGCCGAGATCCTCGGCGTTTTCCATCATCAGGTCGAACCAGCGGCGCAGGATGGCGGCGCGTTCCTTACCGGTCAGCTTGGCCCATTCCTTTTGCGCGGCTTCGGCCTGTGCGATGGCGCCTGCGACCTGCGCGCGGCTGACATCGGCAACTTCGGCAATCACGTCCCCGCGTGCGGGGTTGGTCACTGCGAACGTGCCGTTGTCACCATCCACCCATTGGCCGCCAATATAGGCTTTGGTCACCAGAAGGTCGGGATTCTTGAGCAGGGATTTCAGATCGGTCGTTGCGTCCAGCATGGGTCAGCCTCCGGCAATATTTGCGTTGCGCGCACCCAAGCAGGTGTCATGCGCTTTGTCTATGTCCATTGTTGCGCGGCGATGAACCCAGTTGTGCCTCTTTTCCACTGCGAAGCGACTTTGGCCCCCCGCCGGTGCCATATGGCTTTCATTTCTCTTGGGAGTTTGCGACAGTTTTTGAAATTTCCGAGCGATAGGAGATGTAAATGAGCGTTACATTACCTATCTATATAGAAATATAAAGAAAAAGGGATAGCATAGATGTCGAACCAGCAATTTGAGGCATTGATCAAAGAGACTCAGTCCAAGGTGCGTGAGTCGCAATCGCAGATCGAAGGCCTGACTTCACGGATCGAGGCTGCACGCGCCAAGATCGGTACGGCTGAGGCGGATATCGACATCGAAAACGCCACGCTTGAGGATGTGCATGCCCATACCGAGGTGATGAACGCCAATATCGCTGAGTTGATCATGGGGCTGGACGATGTCACCAGTGCGTTTTCCAAGGATTTCGATGAGATGCGCTCGAAAACCGGGTGGGAGTCGTTTGTTGGAATCTTCTCGAAAGGTAAATCCGAGTCGATGCGGCAGGAGCGGATGCGCACGGCCAACATTGACGACAAGCTGCAGGACCTGATCGCCAAATCCGACGTGATCGTCAAACTGCTGGAGGGGCAACTGTCCGTACTGGAAGAACAGCGCGTGAAGGTCGAGGACAACCTGACCGTCACGCTGGATGACCGTGAGGCGACTGTTGCAGAACTTGAGGCGCTGCGGGCCGAAATTCAGGGCATGGACCCGACGATCATCACCTTGGAGAACAAGATCAGCGTCGAACAGGACGCCGCCGCGCGTACCCAGTTGGAAACCGAGTTGGCCGAGCTGAACAAGCAATACAACGCCAAAGTTCAGGAAGAGCAGGTGAAGTTGGCCAAGTCACAGACGCTGGAGCGGTACATTGAAAAGGGCAAGACCTGGGTCGATTCACTGCAAAATCAGGCGGCGACGCAGATGGTGCTGATCAACAAGCTGCAGACAGACACGCAACAGCGCGTGGTGCTGTATGACGCCCTGACCAAATCGCTGAAAACCGCGCAGCAACAGGACGTCGCCCACCGCATCAACGAGATCGGCGTTCAGACTGACCAAGAGGCGCAGACGGCCATGGCCGCCATCGGCACCGCGACCAACCAGAAAATGGCCGACATGCTTGAGGCGCATGAGGACCACATGGTCTTTGCCCGCGACGTGCTGGAGAAAAAGGCCAAGGCGGATGAACGCTTTGCCCGTCGTTTTGCCTCGATTGTCGAGAAGCATGACAAGAATTTGTATGGGGGGTGAGGACTCAATCCGTTCGCCGCTAAAGATGCTAAGTTCAGCAGTGGGCGTTGCGCTCTTTGGGGCGCTTCTCATCCTATTCGGGTACCTGACCCAATTGATTCCAGCATACCTTGGTCCCGATCTGAGGTTGATGATGTTCTTCGTACCATTGGTCTTCGCGCTTGGATCCTTTGGAGTTTCAGCCGTATTTGCAGTCTGGGGCGCGCTTTGGTTGGCATTCGAGGTATTCCTTCTATTGGTCGGTAATCTAAATGAATAACCCAACCCAAGACCATGTCGGCCTGACCGACACCTTCGCCTCGCGCCGCTATTTCCGCAAATTCGAGGTGATCACCGTCCACCTCCTGCGCGTGGCCGCGACGATGGAGGCTGAGGGCGCGATCAGCAAGCAAGAGGTGCGGATCGTGTCGCGCTACCTCTCGGGGTTGCTCTACACCTTCCGTGCGCTCAGCATGAAATACCTGCTGGTCGGGAGCGATACGGGGCGGTTCTTCGGCAGCCTCGCCATGGACAAGCGCGACAGCGGCTTTCCGGTGGCGGCCGAGTTGCTGACCATGGCCAATGACGCGCAGCAGGCTCAGGTGCATCTGGCGAATATGCCCTCGGAAGATGATCTGAAAACCGACATGGTGCGAACGATCATCGGCGACCAGGAAATCCCGACCAAGCTGCAATTCGCGCTGTCTCAAAGGCTCTATTACGAGGAATTGCTGAAAGGTCAGTTGTTCTGGGCGCGCAACGATCCCGAATGCCACTGGATCGGGAATGAGGGTGAACGGCGGAAGTTCATGATCCATTGGGCGGTCTATGACAGCCAGATCAATCTTCCGGTCATCTACCTGATGCAGTTGGAGGATAGCGGCAAGACGGCGCTGCCCAAGGATCAACGCCGCTGGCCCGAGGTGCAGGCGCATCTGATGGCGCAATCCTTAGGCGGGTTGAAACTGGTGACTATCGCCAAGGGCTTTGATCAGGATTTCGACGACCTGCATCCCAAACACCTGCGCCGCATTCATGTGGGTCCGATGTATTCCTCGGCCTTTACAGAGCAGTCCGGCCCCTTGCGGCAAGTGCTGGAGGACGCGCAAGCGCCTCAGGGGCAGGACTGGGCGCTGGCATGGACCACGGAAGAGTTGGAAAGCGAAGAGGTGATCGAGGAACGCGCCGGATGGTTCTCGACCGTCGAGCGTGAGGTTTTTGCCCTGGACCCGTTTGGCGGACAAGGGGCCGAGACCGGAGCGACGCGGACGCAGCGCTCGATCATTCTGCCTCAGCGGCCGTTTCAGGTTCTGGCCGAACGCAACCCGCCGGGCTTTGCCGATGTGCGCAAATTCGTGGTCAGCAAGACGGGGCAGGTGTTGCGCTATTAATTTCGCCTTCGGCGACCGTATTTTGAACGAGAGGAAGATGTAGGGTTGAGCACATGTCTTTGACGTCAGATCAGATGGAATTGCGGGAAGACGATATTCGCAAGCATTACCCGGCGGCGACGGCCTTGTTGAACGGGTTCGAACACGCGCCGCGGATTGCGAAACCGGTTGATGTGGCGGTAGAGCGGTCCTCGGGCGTGTCGACGGGGCGGAGGTTTCGATCGACTACGCCGGGATTGGTGACACGACGCGCTGCGCGGACGGATGGGGTGCATCTGGTTGAGCAGATCGAGGCGTCGGATGATGGTGATACGCTGGTCTCGCCCCCTCAGGCTACCGCGCAGCAGGCCATTCGACGCGCAATTGCCATCGCTCTGGCCGTGGCCGAGGCATATGCGGAGCAGACCCCTCTGGCCGATCTGAAACGCGCCAATCTGGCCGGGGACCTGCCGGCCGCGCGCAAGACGGAGTTCTCGGAGTTGCTGACGGCTGAGGCGCTGATCACATCACACACATTCGGCAATGCGCTGGCTTATCTGATGTCGTCCCATCTGAGCGAAACCACCCTTGACCTCGGTGAGATCGAAGAGGTTCTGACCGACAATGGCCAGCTTGCCCTGCACGGATCCTTGTGGGAGCTGGATCAGGTGCTGGCCAAACACGCCCCCGACGACGCGCATCTGATCGCCGCCATCAGCGCCTATGCCGAGCAGCTGATGGACAAGGTCGCCCTGCGCGCGCAATCCGCTGGCCATCTGTCCCCGTTCCAAAACGCGGCCTGGCATATCGAGGCCGACGATCTGACGATCCGGGGGTTTGAGCCGGCCTCCAAGGCCAAATCCACCACCCTGACCATGACCTTCAAGAAACCAAACGAAGTGGTCGGCAACCATATCGCCAAGTATCAGGCGATGAAGCTGGCCAAGATGCTGATGGCCTATGACTTCGACCGTCGCCTGAACCCGTTCGCGGAACTCGGCGGGTTCATCTTTACCTTCATGGGCGACGGCAAGCCGGGTACGGGCAAGACAACTCTGATCCAGATGATGGCCGGGCTGATCAACGATTATTGCCAGAACGCGGGCTATCCGTTCCGCTATCAGAACCTCAGCACCGACAATATCGACAGCTATCAGGGTAAATCCGGCCAGAACGCCAAGGCGTTTGTCAACACGATCATCGACCCCTCGGTCATCGGGTTCGGCACCATCGACGATATCGACCAACTGGCAGGCAAACGCGGCGACCGGCAGTCTTCAGCCGGGCAGCTGGAAATCACCGCCGTGCTGATGGAAAGCTTTGCCGGCGCCAACACCGTTGTCCGCGGCAACTGCACCTTTGGCATGTTCTCGAACTACCCCGAGAATGTGGACGACGCCCTGCGTCAGCGGGCCGGTGCGCGGTTCCTGGTGGACGGGCCGCGGACACGCGAGGATTACATCGACATCCTGCACCTGCTGATGGGCCGCAACCATGACATCCCGCTGGGTGAACACGATGCCTATGCCGCGCAGGAGATCAAAAAGGCCGTTGCCGCCAGTTTCGAAAGCCACGCCCGCCCGCATGAGGACGCCCTGCTGCAGGTCTTTGACCGGGTCTCCGGCGATATCGGCCAGATGGACACGATTGCGAAGCTGGGCACCTACCTCAAGGCGATCCAACAGGCGGATGAGCGCTTCACCGGCCGTGCGATCAAGAACATCACCGACGCGGTCAAGGTCCGCGCGATGGATTTCGAACTGCCCGACGAGTGGATGGAGAACCCCGACCTGTTCCTGTTCCGCGACTACGACACCAAGAAAGCGATGATCGAGGAGCTGCGCCAGCCGATCACGGTCGAGATGGTGATGCAGGAAATCAACCGCTACGCCGACAGCGAGTTCCGCTATGCCGACAAGAGCGACGAGGTCGCCATCGAAAACGCGGTTCGTGAGATGGGCCGTATGGAAGAGGCCAAGCGGCGGTACTTGGAGGGGAAGGGATAGTGCTCGTCTACGCGATTTCTGGCTTTGCGCTCGTATTGGGTCTGATCCTACCTCTGCGCTGGGGCGTGATCGGATTTCTGGGCGCTGTGGCGGTGCTGTTCCTGACCCAGTTCGGTGTCAACGCGGGCAGCGGCTTCGAGGGCACCTCATGGGAAGAGTCGCTGATCCTGTTTGAGGGCAGCGTAGTGTCTTACCTCGGGTTCAACTTGCAGATCACAGGGCGAGCGTTTGCATTGCCTTTGTTGGTGTTGGCGGTTGTGGTTGTTTGGCGTTTCAAGAGGGTGGGGTGAAACAAGTGACGCTACAGACGAAAACCCAACTGGATAGTGAATTCCGGTCCGCCAACAAGAGCGACAAGGTCGCTATTGAGAACGTCCGTGAAATGCGTCGGATAGAAGAGGCCAATCGGCTACATCTGGAGGGGAAGGGGTGAGCGATAGTCCAATCCGCTTTAATGAGTTCAAACTAACGAAGTCTAATCTTAGTTGGATGACCAAGGAAGAGATGGCCGTACTTGGTATGCTATCCTTCATTTGCAATGAACTAAACGTTTTCGCGCGATTTCTGAGGCTCACTGAGCAGCAGGTAGACGACATTGGCCCAGTTAAATTTGCAGCTGATCTGCAATACAATGTGGTTCTTAGAACTTTAACTTCTAAGGCTTTTGAGGCTCATGAGTTCCTCAGACAAGTGAGTAAGAAAGCTAAATCGACCGATTCTGAGATTTTTGCGCTAGTTCAGAAAAAATGGCGAAATATTAATGAGTTAAAAAGCTCCGATGGCCGAGCGAAGAATCTAAATATTAGAAACGATGTGAGTTTTCACTATGATTTCGATTTGGCCAAAAAGAATATCAAAAGTCTGCCTGAAAACGCGGATGCGTCAGTCTACCTAAATTCTCTGGACTGCAACTCGTACAGCGTTTTGGGAGAACGGTTGATGTTCGTGGAGCGACCGCGACGATTTTCTGAAGCGGACAAGAAATTCGAAGATCCAGACGAGCTTGCGAAAAGTTGGATAGAGTGGTCTTCACAAGTCGTTTTTCTGATCATGGAACTACAATCGGAATTGATTGGTTTCGTACTGAGCAAAGTAGGAATAGTGGCGAAAGAGACAAGTTACTTCGTAGAACCTGAGTTCATCGCAGCGGATAGTGACGCGGTGATTCCAGTATTTGTTCGGATCGACGCATGATCCGCCTCATCAAAAAAGGCCTGATGTTCGGCAACCTCGTCCACATCTCCAGCCCGGCTCTGGTCGAGCGTTATAACCGCGCGCTGGAGCATCTTGCGGGCAAGACCACTCAGCTTTCGGATTTCCATGTCGATATCTCGGGCTATTCGCCGGAGGTGGGGATTGAACTGGACGACCCGCTCTACCTCAACCCCAACGGGGTCAACCGGCAGTTCATCCTGCTGACAACCGAGCAGAAACGCGCGCCTTTGCTGAACGTCAAATTCTCGACCTCGCGCGATATTCTGCGCGAGTTTATCGAGATGAACGAGGCGCAGCTGTTTGCCCTGACCGCCACCGATGCGGTGGCCGGTGAACTGGTGAACTCGGTCTTCAAACTCACCACGCCCAATGATCTGCTGAACCTGCGCAAGATCGAGATTGAGGCCGATACCGCAGGCGGCACCCTGCGCAAGGCCGAGCAGCTGGCGGGCATGGTCGAAAAGTTCAAAACCGAGGAGGATGCCTGGTTCGATGATGTGCTGATCGCCCGGATGATCGAAACGGTGAAAGAAACCGGAGACGTCACCCGCAACCCGGTCCGCCTGCGCCACACTGCGTTTGAGCAGCGCAACTTCTGGACGGCGCATTTCGGCGGGCTGTACCTGTTCCCGGACATGGATCACCCTGCGGCGATCTGTATGGGCGAAAAGCCGGACGACCTGAAAATCAAGTACACGTTTGACCCGTCCCAGAGGAATCAGATTGCCAAATTCCTCGACTATAACGATCTGGTCCAACCCATCGTGAAGGCGCGCGGCGTGGATGCGGCGGCGATCCTTCAGCAAAAGATGGATTTTCTTACCGTTGCCGCCGCCGCAGATGCTGATGTTGATCTGATGGGGCTGGATCGCCGCGATATGAGGCGTTTGGCGCGAAACCATTCGGATCGCCTGCCCGAAGCATATCACGGCCTCGCCCAATTGTTGCGCTGGGCGACGGATGGCGGACCTTGGCCGCGGATCACCTCGGACCATCCGGCGTATTTCTACACGTTGCGCGCCGCGGATACGCCGTACCGCGATTTGGTGAATATGTTGCTGTCCGAACTGGCTCCGCTGGATCCTCGCCAGATGTTTATCTGCCACAAAGAGCTATTCTACAAAACCTATGCCACATGGCCCGAGGCCAAGAAGGCCTATGTTGCCGAGTTTCTGGCCCGCGAGTATCAAGTGGATAAATCCGGCGCCCGTGCGGCTCTGTTCGGTCATGAACCGGATATGAGTGGAGAAGATCGTGTCAGCGATACAATTATCGCGCGGGTCGGCCCCTGGGGCGCAGTCGGGAGGAGTTGATATGTTCGGAGCGATGCGCCTGTTTCTGGTCCTGCTGGTTCTGCAGACAATTGCCTATTTCGCGCTGTCGTTCTATTCGCGCGGCGTCCGCCGTCGCAAGCTTGAGACGTGGTGGGACGAAAAGGGCAAACAGGGAAACAAAGAGGCCTTTGTGGAACGCGGGCTGCACGTCTACGACAATTCGTTCCGGCGCAAACTGATCCTGGCGGTTTATATTGTCCCTTGGGTGGCAATCGGCGCATTGATCTACATCGTGAATTATATGTGAGGGTTACAGCATGGCCTATGTGAAATGGGCATTCATTATCATCTTCTGGGGCAGTGTCGCTGTGATCCTGCAATACTCGCTGCCGCAGCATGATGTTGTGCGCATCGTGAACACCTATGAAGAACGGCAAGATCTGAACGACTGGACCCGTATTTTCTGGTCCGAGCCCGAAGACCAATCTGCCAGCCTGTCGAACCGCGACGTGCAGTTTATCCAGGCCGTCCGTGCTAACGGGAAGCCCATCGTCTATCGGAACGAGGATACCGGCTGGGGCTGGCCGTTCTATTTCAAGTTCGACACCGCCAACCTGTACACCGAGGCCAATGACGCGATCTCGGACAAGAACAACCCCGACTGGGTTGTTGTAACCCATTATGGCTGGCGCAATGAGTTCATGTCTATCTTCCCTAACGCCGTCTTTATCAAACCGGTCGACGGGCCCGACGTGCGGATCATCCCGTGGTTCAACATTGTCTTCCTGACGGTCTTTGCTGCCATTGTCTGGGCGCTTTGGGTACGCTGGCGCCGGTTCCGTCAGGCTCGGATCGACCCAATGCTCGAGTCGATGGAAGATGGGATCTATGCCGCAGGCGACGCTATCGATGAACGGCGCGGTCGTTTCCGCCGTTGGCTGGATAGTTGGAAATCAAAATAGGGGCCCGACCCGTGAAGGGGGCCTCTATCGTACGATGAATTCGGCATGCAGGGCGCCCGCGGCTTTGATCGTTTTCAAAATGTCGATCATGTCGCGCGGCGAAACCCCCAGGGCGTTCAGCCCGGCCACGACCTCTGACAGGGTGGTGGCTTCGGGGATCTCGGCCAGGCCGGTGCCTTCTTCCTCTTCGATGCCTGCGAAGGTTCTGGGCACCACGACGGTCTCTCCGTCAGCAAACGGGTTGGGTTGAACCGCGATCGGAGCCTCCTCTACCGTCAGGGTCAGGTTGCCTTGCGACACCGCGACCCGAGAGATCCGAACCTCTTGCCCCATGACAATCGTACCCGAGCGCTGATCGACCACAACGCGGGCCTTGGTTTCAGGCTCAACCAGGATGTTTTCGATCCGACCGATAGCGTGCGCTGTTGACACGGACTGAGTGGCCGCGATGTTCAGCTCAACGGTTCCGGAGTCGCGCATTATGGCCACGGCGCGGTTGAATTCACGGTTGATGGCCGTTTCGATCCGACCCGCTGTTGTGAAATCGGGCTCACGCAGGGCCAACCGCATTTGGGTCAGGGTAGACAAGTCAAAGTCGATCTCGCGCTCGACCCGCGCGCCGGATGGGATCACGCCCGAGGTCGGCACGCCCCGGACGACAGTCGCGGCCTCACCCTCAGCCGATGCGCCACCTGCCAACACTGTGCCTTGGGCGACGGCATAGATCTGCCCGTCCGCTGCGTTCAGAGGGGTCATGATCAACGTGCCGCCCAAAAGGCTGCTCGAATCCCCGATGGCCGAGACAGTGACGTCGATTTGCCCTCCGACCCGCGAAAACGGGGGGAGGCTGGCCGTCACAAGGACGGCGGCCACGTTCTTGGGGCGAAAATCCTCGCCATTCACATTCACGCCCAGCCGTTCGAGGATGTTGGACATGATCTCTTCGGTGAAGGGGGAATTCCGCAACCCGTCGCCGGTTCCATTCAGGCCTACGACAAGGCCGTAGCCGACCAGGTCGTTGCCGCGCACCCCGTCGAAATCAACCAGATCTTTCAGACGGATTGCGCCGGCGAAAGCAAGGCAGGGCATCAGAGCCAAAAGAAAAACAAGAACCCTCATCTCAGGAAGTTCACCAGTGATAGGTTCGCATTGCGAACGGTGACGGAATAGAGGCTTTCCAATTGGAACTGCACGGCCTGAAGCTTGGTGGCCGTTTCATAAGGATCGGCCTCGATCAGGGCGTTGCGAGTGTATTCCAGACTGGTGCGCGCGGCGGCGTTGCGGGTTGTCGCCTTTTCGACACGCGCTTCGGCTGCACCGACCTCGGCCCTTAAAATGACCGTGTCATCCTGCGCATTTGCCAGAGCAACACCCAATTGCTTGAACAACCCGGTGCGCTGATCGTTTGGCACCGCCAAGGCATCGTCGGCAACCAGTGCGGCCACAGCAACATCCCTGAGCGCCGCCTTCAGCGCAGGGTGCGTCGCCGTGATATCGAGAGTAATGCGTTCATTCTCGGCAATCTGCATCGACGGGAGTGCGGCGTTTGACCCCTGGTAGATCACCGCGTCAAAACCTGCGGGGTCGTTGAACCAGGCCTCGGCTGCGTTGCGAATGTCGGTCACGGTCACAAGGCCTGTCAACTCAGCTTCAAGCGCGGTCAGCAAGGTCTCGGCCGAGGGCAGCGGCGAGACATCCGTCGCGGTGCCCGAAAACAGGCTGCGACCGCCAATCCGGGTGTTCAGCGCGGACATCATCGTGTCCAGCTCATTCCGGGCCTGGACCGAGGCCTGTTCATGCGTCACGGCGTGGTTTGCCGTGCCAAAGGCCAGCAACGTTGCCGTCATTTCGCCAGTCGAGTCACTGAACACGCCAAGGCTCTGCTGCATGGCGTCCGAGAACAGCTTGGCCTCGGACGTGGCGATGCCAAACGCATCCAAACGCGTTAGGCTGCGGTCCAAATCGAACAGATGCGAATAGTCCCCGCCCAGATGGCCTGAGACGTCCTGCACCTTGCCGGTCGACATTTCATACGACAGGGTTTCAATCTGTTGCTTGATCTGGGTGGACCGGGTCTGCAAGGTCAGACCTCGGGCCAGATCGCCTATGGATGTAAGCGTCATGTTTATAGCCTCAATAGAGCGTCCATCAGCTCATCCACGACCGAGATGAGACGCGCATTGGCCGCGTAGGCCTGTTCGATCTGCATCAACTGTTGCAGTTCCTGATCGGTATCAACGCCCTGCTCCGCCTCTAGCTGCTGCATCTGCTTCTGGGCACCGGTGGCGAATGTTTTGCGTTGTTCGGCGACATGGGCATCTGCGCCAACGCGCGACATCATAGCCTCGGCGATCTCTGAGGCGCGCATTTTGCCGGTGCCAAAGATCGCCCCGGCGACCGGGCGGGATTCAACCAGAACGGCGCTGAAGGCCTGCAGCTGGGTCGAATCTCCGGGGTCGTTCGGGGCAGCAGCGCCGAGACCTGCACGCAGCCTCCAGCTGTCGCCACCGGAATCCGGGTCGACGACCGTGTTGAGGCTGATGCGAGAGGCAATCCCGGTCAGCATCGTCAAATCCAGACGGTTTCCGCCGTCCGTGAACAAACCCGGATCGGTGGCCAATGCCGTTGGATCCAACCCGGGTGTTTCAAACCGCTCGACAAGATCACGCGCAACCGTGTCGAGTTGGGTTTGAACCTCGGGCGCAAGCTGGTCGCGGATTTCAAATTGGGCCGCCAGGGCCCCGCCGCGGATCTGAGCGGTATCACCGCTGGTCCGGACCGGGTTTCCGTTCATCTCCAGCCCCGACAGCAAGCCGTTGCCAACAGTCATATGGGGCTGAGTGTCGCCTGTGGTGGTGAAGGAAAACTCAGCCGCTTTGCCTTCAAGCAGGATCAGCCCGCCATCGGAGTAGAGAGAAACACGGTCATTGTCGCGCGGGACGACATTGACCGGAATCAGCTCATTGACCTGGTCGATCAGAACCTGCCGCTGATCCAGAAAGGCATTGATGTCACCGCCTGAGTTCCGGATCGCGGGAATTCTTGCGTTCAGATCCTCGATATCCCTGAGGGTCTGGTTCAGGCTGGCGATATGCGAGCCGATCGTCCGGTCTGCGTCCGAGCGCAGCTGCCGCAATCCTTCGGATGCCCGGTTCAGACTGGCGGCCAGGTCGCTGCCACTGCGGGCCACTTGATCCAAACGCTCGACCGAGTCAGGCAGGCTGGCGGCGGTGATCAGACTGCTTTCGAACTCGGCCAGACGATTGGAGAGAGATGCCGCGTCCTCGGACGTGCCCACGACCCTTTCAAGCTGAGTGTGAAAGTCGGCCACAGCGGATTGGTGCGACAGATCGGCGTCGGTGGCGCGGCGATTGGCCGTCAGAACCGGGTCCTGATGCCGAATGATGCCTGCGGTGCGCACGCCATTGCCTGAAATCAGGCTGGTGGTCAGCTCCAATGAGCGTTTCGCGTAGCCGGGCGTCAGGGCGTTGGCAATGTTTCCGGAAACGACCGACGCACCCCGGCTGGTGGCGGTCAGGCCGGTCATGGCGTTGTTCAAAGCTGTCGACAGGTTCATCCGACGGGTCCTTTCCGAGGGTCAAAGTCAGCGTTTGATATTGGTAGTTTCCTGCAGCATCTCATCGACGGTCTGGATCACCTTGGCGCTTGAGGAATAGGCGCGCTGTGTCTTGATCATCGAGGTCAGCTCGGTCGCGACATCCGTGGTGGATTCCTCTCGCGCAAAGGATACGAGGTCACCTGTTGGGCCCTCGCCCGCATTCCACAGGAAGAACGTGCCGCTCTCACGCGACGGTGCGTAGGTCTGGCTATCCAGCGCGGTCAGGCCGTTGGGGTTTGGGACATCTGCCAGAGGGATCTGGAACATGCGGCGGCTGACACCGGTGTCGTAGAAGGCGTAGACATATCCGTTTTCATCGACCTGAACGCTGGTCATCGTTCCCACCGCTGACCCGTCGCGCGTGATCGAGACGGGGGCGAAGGTGTCCGACAGTTGCGTGATCCCGTCCGCATCGCCGATCTGGCCGATATTGATCTCCATCGGGCCGCCTGCGACGTTCACAACCACGCTGCCGGTTGCCGGATCATACGCGCCACCTGTTACCGGAGTGACCGTGGCAAGCGAACCGCCTGCGGTCCGGCTGTCGGTGAAGGTCAGGGTGTATTCGCCGATCACCGCCCCGCCCGACGCTGAATCGCGCATGATCATGGTCCATTCGTTGCTGGAGCCTGTTGCCGGAACGGTTGGCACCAGCTCGATATCGACGCTTTCGGATTTGCCCAGGTTGTCGAAATACTCAACAGACAGTGGCTGCGAATCTCCTGGCGCGCCCGCATCTGTTGCGGTCGCGGGCAGGTTCATGCGCAGGTTCATCTGTGTTGTTGGGGCGCCTGACAGCTGGTTCACACTCAGCTGTATGGGCTCGAGCGCGGCTGGCGTATCCCGAGGCACAGCAGGGATCGAGCCATCTGGGTTCGCGCGCCATCCCAGAAGCACCAGACCCGATTCGGTGACCAGATAGCCCTGATCGTTGGTGCGAAATGACCCGGTGGTGGTCAGCAGCATCTCATTCGAGCCACCCGCAATCTGCGAGCTTGGCCGCACCGGCAGCATGCCACGCCCGCGCACCGCCAAATCGGTCGAGTTGTTTGTGGTGACCAGAGAGCCACGTTGATCAATCAGTCGCTGGCTTGTGGTGCGCACACCACCGGCGGAATAGCTGCCCCCCTGGCCGGATGTGACCATGGAGTGAAAATCCGTCTCCACCCGCTTGTAGCCGTAGGTCGAGGAGTTGGCGATGTTGTCTGAAATCGTAGCCAGCCTGTTGGCATTGGCCTTCAACGCCGCCACACCGGCATTCAGCGAAGAGGAAATGGTCATTGGCACGCCCTTCTGTTGCGTCAATCGTTGATGCAACAGGTAACGCGCTGGGCCTTAACAGCGCGCTAACAGGTAAAATGCCACCTATCCTTTAGCGATTTCGCAGAAAGATCACCTCGATCCGGTTGTTGCGAACGGCCATGGGATTGCTGTTCGATAACTCTCGGTCCGCGTGCCCGGTCACCCGGTCAAGCCGTTGTTCTGAAAAGCCTTTATCCTCAAGAAGCTGCCGGACAACCTGCGCCCGCGCGGTTGACAAATCCCAGGCCGGGTTGTCGGTCAGAACCACTGGAGACGCGCTGACATGCCCTTCGACGGCGACGTCATTGCGCACCAGATCCGATGATCGGGCCACCAACAAGGCAAGCGCGCGCATAATCGTGGTCGGCTTGTTTGTTCCCGATTCGAATAGAGGCTGATCCTCGGTGTCGAACAGTTCGACCACCAACCCTTCGTCGGTGACCCGCGTAACGATGTGCTTTAGCACCTTGTCCGACACCTTACTCTCGCCCGTGCGCCCCAAAAGCTGCGCCTCGAGTGTCGAGAAATCCTCGGTCGTTCCTTTGCCTGCGCCATCGGCATCCACCCCGGTGGAGCCGCGCGCCTTTTGAGCCTCGGTCGGGAAACGAGCGCTTGCGCCCGATCCATCCATCACCATCGTTTTCTCGGAAAACATGTTGTTGCCGCCAAAGGCTCCATCGCCCCCACCCGAGACCGGGTTCACCGGAATCGTTGGCGAGAAATAATCCGCCAGCCCTTTGCGTTGTTTTTCGGTCGTTGCGTTCAGCAGCCACATCAACATGAAGAAGGCCATCATGGCCGTGACGAAGTCCGCATATGCAACCTTCCACGCGCCACCGTGATGGCCATCGCCACCTGATACACGCTTCTTCTTGATGATGATTGGCGCCGCATTAGTCTGCGCACCCATCTCCACCACCTTTTTTCACCCAGTTACAGGCGTAGCAGTGCAGGTCTTAAGGGCGGCTTAACACTTAAAATGCTTCGGATTTTGCCTCATCGCGGCAAGCCCGCCGACGCCCTGCGCAGGATCAGGGACAACCGGTTGAAGCTGTTCTCAATGCCCTCTGGATCGGTTTTGCCAAAGAAGCTGTCCAGCTCATCATGAACACGCACGGCCTGATCCAACAGCGGGTCCGAACCTTCGGCATAGAGACCGGCCCGGATCATCACCTCGGACTGCTCGTAGCTGCCCACCAGTTTGCGGGTTTCCGAGATCATCTGGTTCTGGGTCTCGGTCGCGGCGGCAGGCAGGCTGCGCGACACCGACCGGCTGAGGTCAATCGCGGGGAATCGCCCGCGTTCGGCGATGTCGCGGCTCAGGATGATATGGCCGTCCAGAACGCCACGCAGGATATCCGCAACGGGTTCGTCCATATCGGATCCAGCGACCAGAACGCTGAAAACGGCAGTGATGTCGCCTTGAGCCTGTGTGCCCGGACCCGCGCGCTCACACAGATTGGCGATCAAAGGGGTCACCGACGGAGGGAACCCGCGCAGCGACGGGGATTCCCCCATCGCCACGGCGATTTCACGATGCGCCTCGGCAAAACGCGTGACCGAATCGGCCAGGAACAACACGTTGAGGCCCTGATCGCGCAGATACTCGGCCACCGACATCGCCGACCACGCGCAGCGGCGTCGGGCCAGAGCGGACTGATCCGAGGTCGCCGCCACCACGATAGCGCGTTTCATCGCCTCAGGCCCCAGCGCATGGGTCACGAATTCATTCACTTCGCGGCCGCGTTCCCCGACCAGAGCCACCACAACCGCATCCGCCTGCATCGACCGGGCCAGAGTCGCCAGCAGCGTCGATTTACCCACACCCGAGCCAGCGAATAGACCCACGCGCTGGCCCTGCACGATCGGCAGGATGGTGTTTAGTACAGACAGACCCGTTGCCATCCGCTCACCCAGCGGTTTGCGCTCAACAGCGGGCGGAGGAGGTTGCACAATGTCCCGCGCCTGCGCCCCCGGCAGCAGCGGTTTCCCGTCCAGCGCCCGGCCAAACGGGTCAATGACCCGACCCAACCAATGCATCCCCGGCGCAAACTCGGGTGAGGCCTTCAGGCTCACCCGGTTGCCAAGGCTGACGCCATCGGGCGCGGAGCCGGGAATCATGTGGATATGCTCGGCCCCCACATGCAGAACTTCGCCCTCAAGATCGGGACCCGCGCGGCGGTGGAGCGTCAGCAGGTCACTGATTCGCGCGTGTTCGGTCAGGCCGCTGACCTCGATCACCCCATGCGCCACGCCGGACACAAGGCCCACATGGCGCACTGCGGACAGCCTGTCGAATTCGTATTTCAGAAGCATCGGATCGAGATCGGACATTATGGGTTCTCCAACTGGGTTCTGAAAACGGTTTCTAAAGGAATCGGGGTTAAGCCTTGATTGAAATTGATCGAGGGAGAAGCCCCGATGTTCTATGACCTGAACGTCTTTAAGACAGCGTACACAATGGCAACCCATGCCGGACAACGGCAGGCAGTCATTGCACGCAACATGGCCAACGCTGATACGCCGGGCTACCAGCCCCGCGATATCGAGGCCTTTAAAACCGCATTCGAAAACACCTCGGCCAAGACCGAAATGACCGCCACCCGGCAGGGTCATCTGAACGGCAGCAACCTAACCGGGCAAAGCTGGGCCGAGTATGAGGCTGAGCCGCATGGCGATCCCAATGGCAATGGCGTGTCATTGGAAGGCGAGATGCTCAAAGCGATCGAGGTCAAGCGCCAGCACGACCGCGCTCTGACGATCTATCGCTCGTCCATTGGCATTCTGCGCACCAGTCTGGGCCGTGGGTAAGGAGCGTTTGATATGAGCGATTTTTCCCATTCCCTGTCTGCCTCGGCCAGTGCTTTGCGCGCGCAAGCGGCCCGCTTGCGGCACGTGTCCGAGAATATCTCGAACGCGGATACGCCCGGATACCGGCGTAAAACCGTCCCTTTTGAGACCGTCCAGCAGGATGGAAAAGCGATGGTTCAGGCGGGCCGCGTGCAGCTGGATCGCCGCGACCTGTCTCGCATTCACGACCCGAGTCATCCGCTTGCCGATGAAAGCGGGCACTACCTCGGCTCGAATGTCGATCTGATGATCGAGATCGCAGACGCGCGTGAGGCCCAGCGAAGCTATGAGGCCAATCTGAAGATGTTCGATCAGACGCGGCAGATGTCGTCGTCACTTATGGAATTGCTTAGAAAATAAAGGAGAACCAGAATGGATATCCGATCCCTGACCGCCGCACAGAACTATACTGTCGCCCGCCCTGCAACGCAGGCCAATCCCGACCATGAAGGCATGGCACAAGGCCTGCGTTCAACGTTTGAGGACTTTGCCACAACCCTCAAGCAAAGCGAGCAGATGTCGCAGGCCGCGATGACCGGGCAGGCCGACCCGCATGCGCTGGTGCAGGCTCTGGCCCAGACGGAACTGGCCGTCGAAACCGCCGTGATCGTCCGAAACAAGGTGGTCGAGGCCTATCAGGAAATCCTGAGAATGCCGGTCTGAGCCATGCTGAGCGAAGGTCTTTTCTACGATATCGTCCGTCAGTCGCTTTGGGTCGCGGTGATCACCTCGGTCCCGATCCTGACGGTGGCGCTGATCTCGGGCCTGATCGTAGGTCTGTTTCAGGCCCTCACCTCGGTGCAGGAGATGACGCTGACCTTCGTACCCAAGCTGATCGCCATCGTCGTCGTGTTTTGGATTTCGATGGGATTCATGACCCAGACACTTGTCACGTTTTTCACGGGAACCCTGGTTCCGCTGATCGCAGGAGGTCGCTGATGGATACCGCCTATGTCACCCTGTCCCGCCAATCCGGGCTGATGAATGAAATGCGGCTGGTGGCGAACAATATCGCCAATGCCAACACCACCGGCTACCGCGCGCAGGGGCTGGTGTTCTCGGAATTTGTCCGCGACATGCCGGGTAATCCGTCCCTGTCCATGAGCCGGGCCGAGGCGCGCAATACCTCTCAGCAGCAAGGGGTCCTGACCGAAACCGGAGGGCAGTTCGACTTTGCCATCGAGGGGGACGGCTTCTTCATGGTGGAAACACCCGAAGGCAACCGCCTGACCCGTGCGGGCAGCTTCTCTCCCAATGCCGAGGGCGATTTGGTCGCCCCGGATGGCGCGCGGGTGTTGGACAGCAATGGCTCGCCGGTTTTCATCCCGCCGGATGCGGCCTCGATTGATGTGGGCAGCGACGGCACGCTCAGCGTCGAAGGGCAGTTGCTGGGTCAGATCGGGGTCTACCGCGTCGAAGACCTCAAGGACTTGGTGCGTGAGGGCAATACGCGGTTCAGTACGACCGGCAATATTGACCCCGTTGATGAGCCCGTTGTCCTACACCGTTTTCTCGAAGGTTCGAATGTTAACGCCATCGCTCAGGTGACCCGGCTGATCGAAATCCAGCGCGCTTACGAATTGGGTCAGAGCTTTCTCGAAACCGAACATGAACGGGTACGCGGCGCGCTCAAGGCGCTGATGCGCTAAGAAAGGAGACATCCCATGCGGGCATTGAAAATCGCAGCGACAGGTATGACCGCGCAGCAGATGCGGGTCGAGACGATCTCGAACAACCTCGCGAACATGAACACCACCGGATACAACGCGCGCCGAGCCGAGTTCGCGGATTTGCACTACCAACAGATGGCACGAGCCGGGGCGGTCAATGCCTCAGACGGAACGGTGCTGCCAACGGGTATTCAACTGGGTCTGGGCGTGCGCCCGTCCGCAGTGACTGTGCAGCTGGCACAAGGGGCCGTGTCGGCGACGGGCAATGATCTCGACGTGGCCATCGAAGGGCGGGGCTATCTTGAGGTGACGCTGCCCAGCGGTCAGGCCGCTTTTACGCGCGATGGCAGCCTGAAACGCTCGGCCGAAGGGCTGATCGTCACATCGGACGGGTTCGCCGTATCACCCGAGATCACAATCCCAGATGACGCTCGTTCCATTTCGATCAACGCGTCAGGCGAGGTCTACGCTTATTTCGACGATGCCCCCGAAGGCCAACGGCTGGGCGAGTTCACCTTGACCAGCTTCTCGAACGCCAAGGGGCTGGAAGCCATTGGCAGCAACCTGTTCAAAGAGACCGAGGCCTCTGGCGCACCGGTGCAGGGCGTCCCTGGTGAGGATGGGCTGGGCACATTGCGGCAGGGGTATCTTGAGGACAGCTCGGTCGATGCTGTGCGCGAGGTGACCGAACTGATCGAGGCCCAGCGGGGCTATGAAATGAACGCCAAGGTCATCACCGCCGTCGATCAGATGATGAGCGCAACGACGCAGGTGCGCTGATGCGTGTGTTGCTGCTTGGCCTGACTCTGATGGCACCGGTCGCGGCCCTTGCCGAGATTGTGGTGCCGACCCGAACGATCCGCGCGAAAGAGATCATCTCACCTGCGGATCTTGAGACAAAGCCCCGCGACCTGCCAGGCGCTGTAACCGATCTGAATGCACTGATCGGGCAGGAGGCCCGCGTTGCGCTCTATCCCGGTCGTCCCATTCGCGCGGCAGATGTCGGTCCGCCCGCGCTTGTGGATCGCAATGATCTGGTCGTTTTGGTGTTCAGCAGCCAGCCGCTGTCGATCACCACCGAAGGCCGCGCGCTGGGCCGGGGCGCGGTGGGGGACCGAATTCGAGTAATGAACCTGTCCTCGCGGACAACAGTGACGGGCCGGATACGGTCCGATGGTCAAATCGAGGTAAAATAATGTCTGGATTGTCAAAACCCCTTCTTCTTGCGGTACTTGCGATTTCGGCCTGCGGGCGATTGGATCACCTGGGCAAACCGCCCAGCTTCACCCCGACCGAGGATTCGCCGGAACAGGTGGCGATGCTGTGGCCGGGCCTTCCCTTACATACTCAACCGCAACGCACGGTGGATCGATCGTCGCTCTGGAGCGGCGGACAGCAGTCCCTGCTGGGTGACCAAAGGGCCATCAAGAAAGGCGATATCCTGACCGTCGTGATTGAGCTGGATGAAGAGGCTGAGATTTCGAACAACACCAACAGGTCGCGGTCAGGATTTGAAAACTTGTCCGTGCCGAACTTGCTTGGACTACCGCAAAGGGCACAGGACAAACTGCCCGAAGGGGCCTCGTTCGACGAGGCCGTTGGGATCGAATCTGAGGCCTCAAGTTCCGGCCGCGGATCGGTGCGGCGGAATGAGAAACTGACCCTGCGCGTGGCCGCAACGGTGATTGACGTGCTGCCGAACGGAGTTCTCTCGATCTCGGGCGCGCAAGAGCTGCGCGTAAATTTCGAACTGCGAGAGCTGCTGGTGGCAGGTTATGTGCGCCCACAGGACATCTCGCGCAAGAATGAGATTACCTATGACAAGATCGCCTCGGCGCGTGTGTCCTATGGTGGTCGCGGGCAGATCACGGATGTGCAACAGCCGCGCTACGGCCAGCAGATCCTCGATACCGTTTTGCCGTTCTAAAGGGTTCTCATGATCAAGAAACTGCTTCCTGTGATCTTTCTGATCGCTGGCACGGGCGCCGGCATTGGCGCTGGGAAATTCCTTGGCGGCGGCGCGGCGAAGGTCGAGTCTGAGAAGACCGAAAAGGTGGAAAAGGCCGATAAAGAAACAAAGGAAAAACCCGCCAAGTCCAAGGAAAAGGACAAAGGGAAAAAGGGTGAGGGCGGAGGCTTCGAATACCTGAAACTCACCAAGCAATTTGTCGTGCCGATTGTGGAGGATGAGGAGATCTCAGCCCTCGTCACCATGTCCTTGAGCCTCGAGGCAAACTCGGCCATCACCGAAACCTTCTACGCGATCGAGCCAAAGCTGCGCAACGGTTTTCTGCAAGTGTTGTTCGATCACGCCAATACCGGAGGGTTTGACGGAGCTTTCACGCATTCCGACAACCTCGGCACCTTGCGAAAATCTCTGCTTGAGGTGGCGAAGCAGGATCTGGGTGACGATGTCTCCAAGGTCCTGATCATGAGTGTCAGTCGCCAGGATACCTGAGGCCGTTACGGTTTGGGCCGTGACCGCGCGCGTTTCTGTTCGGCCTTGAGGGTGTCATTCAGGCGTTCAACGGCTTGTTTGCGCCCAAAGGCCTGACGCAGTTGCTGCATGGCAGCAAGTTTCTGTGCCCGGCATCGCGCCAATTCCATGTTCAATTGCCGCCGTGTCGCGGCCTCCCACCCATTCCACAAAACATCGGTTCCGGTGATCTGATACCCATCTGTCACCGCACTGTCCTGACGGGTTTGCACGACCTGTGCGTCAAGACGCGCCAACTGAGCCTGCACACGCGCTTCGGCCTCCAACACGGGGCGCAGCTTTTGATATTCGCTTTGATAGACAGCTTCTGTCACTGATTTCAGGGCGGGCAGTTCATGAGGTTTCATCCAATCTGTCCTTTCGCGCGCTTTCGCATGGCTTCGGCAAACCGGATCGCAGCGGCGACCGGGCGGTAGTGTTCTTCGGCGATCTCCTGCCCGATCTCGACGGTCGCGTGAATCGCGCGTGCTGTTGGCGGGTCCGAGTGGATAGGAACGCCGGCCTCGTCCGCAGCCGTCCGGATTGCTGCGGCCACCTCATCGACCCCCTTGGCCACACAGACAGGGGCCGCCCCAGCCGCCCGTGACCATTTCAAAGCGACCGCATAGTGGGTCGGGTTCACGATTACGACGTCGGCTTTCGGTACATCGGCCATCATCGGATTGGTCGCGATCTCCTGCGCCCGGGCGCGGCGCTGTTGTTTAACATGCGGGTCGCCCTCGGCGTCCTTCGTCTCATCCTGGATCTCCTTGCGCGACATCCGGTTCTTGCGCATGTGTTCGGCATATTGCCAAACGTAGTCGACGACCCCGATCGCAAGTGCGATGGCGATCACGATAGACAGAAAGCGAAACACCAGGTTCATCATCAGCAAGATCGAGCTATGGGCCGGGGCTGCGCTGGCGGAAACGATCTCGGCCAGGTTGGCCTTGAGAAACAGGGTAGGACAGGTGCCGTAGATCAGCAGTTTGGCAAAGCTCTTGGCGAATTCGAACAGCCCGCCCCGCCCGAACTTGTTTTTGGCGTTGGATAGGAGTGAGATCCGCGAGAGTTTGGGTTGCAACTTGGTGGGTGCAAAAATCAACGCACGCTGGGCGATGAGGCTCAGCAGAACCGCCGCCGTGGGAAGTGCAAACAGAAGAGCCACCGGCAAAAGTGCGCCCTTCAGCATTCCGGCGACCGGTGCTGATGCAGGCCCCGAAGTAACAAGCTGCGCGATGTCATCCGACTGGTCGATCAGAACCACAAACAATGTGCCCATCTGATCGACTGTAAACTTTCCGACCGTCAGTAGCGCGATCAGCAAACCGGTATAGGCGGCAACGACGGACAGATCGTTGGACTTCGCAACCTCACCTTTTTCGCGCGCTTTCTGCAGCTTCTGTGGCGTCGGGTCAAAGGACTTGTCGCTGTCGTCATCGGAGCTCATCGACCGGATTCCAGCGGATTCAGTGTGAATGAGAACAACGCATCCGCCCAGACGGATAGGATCAGGGGGGCTCCGGCAAACAGCAGGAACAGCCCGGCAAAGGTGATTGCGGGGGCGCCAACGAAGGCAACCATCAGCTGCGGCATCGCCCTGTTGATGACCCCGAGAGCAAGATTGTAGATCAAGGAGGCGATCACGAAAGGCGTGGCCAGCGCAAAGGCCAGACCAAAGCTGTGAGCGATCTGTCTGACGCCCCATTGTGATAGGTCAGGGGCCGAGAGGGTCTGGCCCATTGGAAACAACGCGTAGCTGTGGATCAGGAATTCGGCGACTCGGATGTGCAGCCCCATCAGCGCCGCAAGGGCCAGTCCTGCCAAGGTCAGAAGCATCCCCAAGGCCGGGGCCGGGTCGGCGGCCGCGCCCCCCAGAAGCTGAGACAGCGAGGTCGATTGCGCCGCAATGGACCCGGCGGTCTGCAGGGCCAGCACAAATAGGCGCAGCCCCATGCCCAGAACCATGCCGATCAGAACCTCGGTACCGACCAGACGCGCCATCGGCAGCAGGCCCGGATTGGATTGCTGAGAGGGCACTGCTGGCAGCACGATCAAGGTAAAGGCCACAGCGACCGCAAGCTTGACCCGGACCGGGATGCTGCGTTCGCCAAAAGCGGGCAAGAGGGTGACCAACGCGGACACCCTCAAAAAAACGGCAAAAAAATGCCACAGCCCCGTGCCGAGTTGCCCCAACAGCTCGGGCGGCAGGGCGATCATGCGGGTACGGTTCCGACCAGGGCAGGGCGTGCCTCGAGCCCGATCTCTTCGAAGGAGAGAACCGGATTGGACACCCCGCGCGCCTGCATGATCGAGCGCAACAGGCGACGTCGGCGGGTCGAGGTCACGACGGCTGGAAACAACCCGTGATCCGCGGATTTTGCGACGCTGTCCACCACACCATCGGCCAGCTTGTTGAACAGGTTGGGGGGCAACGCCACGTCCAGCCCGGTGGCGGGGCCGTCGATCTGGTAGCTGGCAAACGTATCCTCCCATTCCGAAGCCAGCTGGATCAGCGGGATCGAGCCATCCTCGCGCTTCATCTCGGCCACCAGCTGAAAGCCCAGCCGTTGGCGGACCAACTCGCAAATGCCTTCAGGCTGGGTCGTGGTCAGCCGCGCTTCGGCCACGCTTTCAAGGATCAGGGCCATGTTGCGGATCGAAACACGCTCATCCAACAGCAGCCTTAGAACTGCGTGCAGCGTGTCGATCGGCACCTTGTCGGGGATCAACTCATCCAGCAGCTTGCGGTTTGCTTCAGCCCGGACGGGATCGCTGAGGCGAGTCGTTTCCGACAACAGACGACGCAGGGATTTCAATGTCAGTAGGCGCGAGAAGTTCTGTTTTATGATCTCCAGCAAATGGGTTGCCAGAATCTCGGGCGGTGAAACGATGGTGGCGCCGTTCAGGGCGGCATCCTCTTGATCTTTAGGTGGAATCCAGCGAGCGGGGGCACCGTAAACAGGCTCGGTCACGTCATTGCCGTCGGGTAGAAATTCATGCCCGTCCTGCACCAGCGCCAACACCAGATCGGGGTTCAGTACGCCGCGCGCCTGTTCGACGCCCTGAACCTTGATGACATAGGTGCCGGTGGGCAGATCGGCGCGGTCGGTCAGGCGAATCTCGGGCAGGATGAGGCCAAAGGTCGAGGCTACATAGGTCCGCATATTCGCAATACGCGCGTCCAGCCCGGTTCCGGGGTTCAACACCATGCTGACCAGATCGGGTGCAAATTCCAGATGTACGTCGTCCAGATCCAGGATATCTCCGATTGCTTGCGTAACAGGGGTCTCCGATTCGGGGGCTGGAGTTTGTGCCTGAAGCACCTTGGCCTTCTGCTTTTGATGGACCCTGTAGGCCGCGTATCCCAACACGCCCGCGCCTAGAATGAAGGGAAGGAAGGGCAGGCCGGGGACGAGCGCGAAAAGAACCATCAACACAGCCACCGTGCCCAGCGCGGCCGGGTGCTTGCCCAGTTGCGAGAAGATGGCATTGTCGGTCGCGCCCTGCGTGCCGCCGCGCGCCAGCAATAGCGCCGAAGCGATGGAGATGATCACCGCCGGGATTTGCGAAACCAGACCATCGCCCACGGTCAGAATGGCGTAGGTTTCAAAGGCGGATGTGACCGGCATGCCATGCACGATCACACCCATGACCAGTCCCATCACAAGGTTCAGCAGCGTGATCAGCAGCCCGGCGACCGCATCACCTTTGACGAATTTCGACGCACCGTCGAGCGAGCCAAAGAAGGTTGTTTCCTGCTGTTCGCGTTCGCGCCGCTCTTTGGCTTGCTGGTGATCGATGGCTCCGGCAGACATGTCGCTGTCGATGGCCAGCTGTTTGCCCGGCATCCCGTCCAGAGCAAAGCGCGCGCCGACCTCGGCCATCCGCGCAGCGCCTTTGGTGATCACCATGAAATTCACGATCAGCAGGACGCAGAACACCACGAGGCCCAAAAAGATACTGCCGCCCATCACGAAGTTGGCGAAGCCTTCGATCACGTTGCCCGCCGCATTTGGCCCGGTATGGCCCTGACCGATGATCAGTTTGGTCGATGAGACGTTCAGCGACAGCCTCAGCATCAGCGAGGCCAGAAGGATCGTCGGGAAGGATGAGAAATCCAGTGGGCGCTCGATGAACAGGGTCAGGGTGAAAATCAGAATGGCCAGCGCGAAGGAGGCGGCCAGACCCACATCCAGCACCCAGGCGGGCATTGGCAGGATCATCATCACGATGACGGTCATCAGCGCCAGTGCCAACAGGACGGTGGGCGAGAACAGGGATCGGGCGTTTATGGTGGGCACGCGGACCTCCTAGTTGAATGCGATGAAGGCGGTGGCAGCACCCGCCGCCGGAACCAGAGACCCCAGAGACCCACCATTGGATTCAACTGGTTGTACCGGGATCAACGGGGCGGCTGCCCCTGTGAAAGGGTCTCGCGATGCCAAATGAGTTTGGGTTGGAACGGACCCGTCCAGCTGGGCCAGAACGGTCCGGAACCGACCGCGATAGGCCTCGGCCAAAGACGGCGTGCGCGAATGATAGGCCCCGGCGGCGGCGGGCCAGGATCCAAGCTCGGCATAGAGGTCTTTGAGAAACTTTGCGGCGTAGGTGGCGTTCTCCTGCGGGTCGAACATCGCGTCGATCGAGCGGAAGGCCTTGCCGTGCCAGCGGTAGTTGATTTGAAAACACCCGATGTCAAAGCTGCGCTTGCCGGCTTTGAAAATCCGGAAAACATAGGTTTTTGCCTCAACCTCGGAGGTGAACCAATAGCCCTGCCCTTCGACATTGATGGTCCAGGGCCAGGGTTGTAGCCGTCTGTCTTGGGTGCGCCCCGTTTCGACCCGCGATATGGCGCGCAGGACGTCCAGTGGTACGCCTTCGGACAGTGACGCGCGGCGTGCGGCCTGATCGCAGATATCACCCGCTCGGGCATCCGGCATGGCCCGCCCGGCCTGCGCAACCAGCGCAAGCGTCAGCACAACGATAATCGAGACGAAACAATGGGGCATTCTGCCGGTCCGGGATTCGGGTCATTCCGGGCCAAGCTAGCCAGTCATCGGTTTACAGAGGGTTATCGCCCCATCATTTTCGGTCGATCCGACGCCCAAACACGACGCTGGTATTGGTGCGCAGAACACCGGGGATTTTGGCCAGTTCATCGACCAGAATATCCAGATCCTCGATCCGGGGGGCCTCGGCAGACAGTAGCAGGTCAAACTCGCCATTGATCGACAGGCAGCGTTTGACCTCGGGGTAGGCTTCAAGCCGTTTGATGATGCGGGTGGTTTGCTTTTGCTGGACCTCAAGCATCACGATCACCTGCACGCGCGGGGTATCGTCGGTGGCGTGCAATTGAACAGAATAGCCCGCAATCACGCCACGCTCTTCCATACGTTTGATCCGCTCATGCACGGTGGTGCGGGCCACGCCCAACTTGGCCGCGATATTCGTGGTCGATTCACGGGCATTGTGCTGCAGCGCGGTGATGATGCGGCGGTCGAGCTGATCCATGGGGCCTCCGGCAGGGTCGCTTTGGTTTAGAGCAGAAGCGCCCGGAGGCTCAAGGCTTCTGCGCCGAGGCGGCTTTGTCGGATCGCGGCCAGATGATCAGTGCAGCAACGATGCCTAAGGCAGAAACGCAGGTTGTGGTGGTCATTACCACGGTTGCGCCGAAACGGGTCATCAGCCATCCCGATAGCGGATAGAGGACCAACCAGCAGGCATGGGACAGGGTAAACTGGGCGGCAAATACGGCGGGTCGGTCCTCGGGCCGGGCCGAACGGGTCAAAAGGCGGCCCGAGGGGGTCAGGGTCATCGAATAGCCGAAGCCCACGCAGGCCCAGAAGGCCGTGAGCAGCGGTAAGGAGAGTGCTCCGGATGTTATTGCAGCTCCGGCCATGGCCAGCACGCCAAGTGTCGCCCCGGTCAGCATGACCCGGCGGTCCTTGAACCGATCCAGCAGAGAGGGAAGTACGAAGGCCGCGATCATCGAGCCGCCTCCGAACCCAGCCAGAGCAATCGCCACCGCGCTTTCGGACAGGCCGAGGTCCGCGCGCACAAGGACCACCGTATTAACGATCACCATGGAGCTGAGCGCGGCTGCAGACCAGCTGAGTGCCAGAAGGCCGCGCAATCGTGTTGTCGATAGATAGATGCGGATGCCGCGCGTTGTCCGGTCGTATATTCCGCGTCGCTCCGCGGGTTTGGGCGAAGGTAAAACAACGGAGACCACCAGCAGGGCGGAGGCAATAAACCCAGCTCCGGTCCCCCAAAACAGCGTGTCAAAGCTGACAAAGACCAGTAACGCAGCCGCCAGCATCGGGCTGAGCAGGCTTTCCAGATCATAGGCAAGGCGCGACAAGGACAGCGCGCGCGTGTAGTCCTGCTCATCCGTCAGGACGTCGGGAATCGTGGCCTGAAACGCGGGGGTGAAACCGGCTGAGGCCGATTGCAGGACGAAGATCAGCACATAGACCTGCCAGACCTCGGATACGAAAGGCAGGCACAGTGCGACCGCGGCCCGGATCAGATCCAGCACCACCAGCATCCTGCGCCGGTCGAGCTGTTCTGCAAACGCCGCCGCCAGTGGGGCGATGCCCACATAGGCCACCATCTTGATGGTCAGTGCCGTGCCCAAAACCATCCCCGCAGCCTCGCCTGCGAGATCATAGGCCAGAAGGCCCAATGCGATCGTCGCCAGCCCGGTCCCCGTCAATGCAACGACCTGAGCTGCCAAAAGGTGGCGATAGGTGCGATTTTGCAGGACACTGAGCATTGGTCAGAGGTACTTTGTGATGGTTTTGAAATCCTCGATGGCCGATCCGTCCTCGGATGTCAGGCAATGGTCGATATGGTCGTGGATCAGAACCCGCTTGGCATTGGTGATTGCTTTCTCGACCGCAAACAGCTGCTGAGCAACGTCGGAGCAGGGCGCGTGATCTTCAAGCATGGCAATGACTTTCGCCAGATGCCCATGCGCCCTCTTCAGGCGGGCGGTGATTTGCGGGTGCGATTCATGCGTGTGATTGGTCATGATATATCCATATCCCCCCCATGGGGATAATATCAAGCCCATCCAGCGACAGAATGCCCGGCTACAGGCTCAGCGTTGAGTTTGCCGGATAAACCGCCTATCTCGGGGTCGAGACCGCACAAAGGAAACCTCTGTGGCAAACCACCTGTATAAAAACGACCTGCCAGACGGGCTGGACCTTGGGCCGATCGTGGCCATTGACTGTGAAACCATGGGGCTGAATCCGCATCGGGATCGCTTGTGCGTGATCCAGATGTCCGGCGGCGACGGAAACAGCCATATCGTTCAGGTTGAAAAGGGGCAGACGGAGGCTCCGAACCTTTGCGCCGTGCTGGAAGACCCCGACGTGCTGAAACTGTTCCATTTCGGGCGTTTCGATATCGCCGCGATGTACCACGCCTTTGGGGCATTGGCCGCACCGGTCTATTGCACCAAGATTGCCAGCCGCCTTGTGCGCACCTATACCGACCGCCACGGGCTGAAAAACCTGTGTCAGGAGTTGATCGGCGTCGATATCTCGAAGCAGCAGCAAATGAGCGATTGGGGCACCGAGACCCTGTCTGAGGCCCAACTGGAATACGCGGCTTCGGACGTGTTGTACCTGCACCGCTTGCGGGACGAGCTAAACAAACGGCTGGCCCGCGAAGGCCGGACCGAGATGGCGCAGGCCTGTTTTGACTTCCTGCCGATGCGTGCGAAACTCGACCTCGCAGGCTGGCCCGAAACTGATATTTTTGCGCACTCATGACCGATATCGAAGCATTCCTGAAAACCGCCCGTCAGGTTGTCACCGACGAGGCCCGCGCACTAGACGTGCTGGCCGAAAGCCTGAACGAGGAATTTGCCGAAGCGGTGCAGCTGATCCTGCAGGCCAACGGTCGCATCATCATTAGCGGTATCGGCAAGTCGGGCCATATCGGTCACAAGATCGCGGCCACATTGGCCTCGACTGGCACGCCCGCCTATTTCGTCCACCCAGCCGAGGCGAGCCACGGTGATCTGGGCATGGTGTCCAAGGATGATGTGGTTCTGGCGATCTCGAATTCCGGCGAGGCGCCGGAACTGGTCAACCTTCTGGCCTTTACGCGCCGCTTTGGCATTCCGCTGATCGGTCTGTCCAGCAAGCCGGAAAGCACGCTGATGAAACAGGCCGACGTGCATCTGCTGATCCCGTCCATGGGTGAGGCCTGTGGGTTCGGCATGGTGCCCTCGATTTCGACCACGCTGACGCTGGCCATGGGCGATGCGCTGGCGATCGCGCTGATGAAGCACCGTGATTTCAAGCCCGAGGACTTCCGCGCCTTCCACCCAGGCGGCAAACTCGGCGCGCAGCTGTCCACGGTCCGCGACCTCATGCATGCTGATCTGCCCGTGGTGCGGTCAGGTACCTCCATGAGCGAGGCGCTGCTGGTGATGAGCCAGAAGAGCTTTGGCGTGGTGGGTGTGACAGATGATGCGGATCGCCTTTTGGGCATCGTCACAGATGGCGACTTGCGCCGCAACATGGACGGGCTTTTGAACAAGACCACGGATGAGGTCATGACTCGCGATCCTCTGACCATCGCGCCCAACGCCATGGCGGAAGAGGCAGTGGGCATTATGAATGACCGCAAGATCACATCGCTGTTCGTAGTTGATCCCGACGCGGATGGTCAGGCGCAGGGTCTGCTGCATATCCACGACTGCCTGCGCGTCGGTCTGGGTTAGGGAGTGAAACTGTGGACCGCTATTCCCGCATGGTTCAGTTCCTCAAGGTGCTGCTGCCTCTGACGGCGATTGTCTTGCTGTCCACCGTTTTCCTTCTGTCGCGCAGCATCGAGACTGATGTCTCAGTGCCCTTCTCGCAGGAGGATATCGAAGATCGCCTGGCCGGGCAGGTCATTACGCAACCCAACTACCGCGGCACCACCAAAAAGGGCGAAGAGGTCCAGATTGAGTCGACCAGGGTGACCCAAGGGTCCGAGGGTGAAGAGCCGACGGCATCGCTGTTTCGCGGGCGGTTCGGGATGCTGAACGGCGGTGAAATCAAGCTGGACTCCAACTCTGGCCTGATCCGGCCCGACAAGGGGACGGCGACCTTTGTTGGCGATGTGGTGATTACCACCTCGGACGGCATTCAGGTCACGACCGACCTTTTGAATACATCGCTGGAAGAAATACGTGGCGACACTCCCGGTCAGGTCGATGGCACCGGCGTCATCGGCACATTCTCTGCCGGTCGTATGCAATTTGGCACTGAAAAAAAGGACGGACCGGTCCATATTCTTTTTACAGACGGCGTGAAGTTGGTATATGAGCCAACAAAAGCAGAAAGATAACCTGTGATCCATTTTCGATTTCTCTTTGTTTGCATGGCTCTGTTGATGGGCCCGGTTTCAGCCATCGCACAGGAAGCGCAGGTTGCATTCGGTTCGGTCAAGGCCGACCCCAGCCTGCCGGTCGAGGTGACCTCGGACTCACTGAACGTCAATCAGGAGGACGGATCGGCCGAGTTTCTCGGTAATGTGATCGTGATTCAGGGGGAAATGCGCCTGTCGGCTGAGCGGGTTCTGGTGATCTACAGCCAGGATCGCTCCTCCATCGAACGGATGGAAGCGACCGAGAATGTCGTTCTGGTCAGCCCTCCGGATGCCGCCGAAGGGGATCAGGCGGAATATACCATCGACACCGGCGTGATCGTGATGAAGGGTAACGTTCTGCTGACACAGGGGCCCAGCACGATCAGTGGCGATCAGATGGTTGCGAACCTGACCTCGGGCACTGCAACAATGACAGGCCGCGTCAAAACCATTCTTCAGCAGGGTGGCGGAAACTGATGGCTGCCCCAACCTTGTCTGTCGCAGAAGGAAGCGCAGGTCTGCGCATCGAGAAACTGCGCAAGTCCTATCGGAAAAAGACCGTGATCCGGGATGTGTCCATGACGCTCGACCGGTCCGAGGTTGTCGCGCTGCTAGGTCCGAACGGGTCGGGCAAGACGACGACCTTTTACTCAGTCGCGGGGCTGGTTTTCCCCGAAGCTGGTAAGGTCACGATAGACGGACAGAATGTCACGACGCTGCCGATGTATCGGCGCGCGCGTCTTGGGATCGGCTACCTGCCGCAGGAGATGTCGATTTTCCGCGGCATGAGCGTCGAGGACAATATCGCCTCGGTTCTGGATATCACCGTCAAGCACGCCCATCGCAGGAAAGAGCGGTTGGAGGAGCTGCTGTCGGACTTCTCGATTGAACACCTGCGCCGCGCACCTGCGCTTGCCCTGTCGGGGGGTGAACGCCGCCGGGTCGAGATCGCGCGCTGTCTGGCCGCCGATCCGAAATATCTGCTGCTTGATGAACCCTTTGCGGGCGTTGATCCGATCAGCGTGGGCGACATCCGGCATCTGGTGGCTGATCTGAAGAAGCGCGGTATCGGCGTGTTGATCACCGACCACAACGTGCGAGAAACGCTCGAGATCGTGGATCGCGCCTATATCCTGCATGACGGGCAGGTTCTGATGTCAGGTACACCTGACGAAGTGGTCGAGAACGAAAACGTGCGCCGGGTTTATCTGGGCGAAAACTTCCGTATTTCATAGGGTTGGGCGATTCTTCGCCGGACGCTTCGCGGAAATCGCGTATATACACCTCTGTTTTGATTGACTCTTCCGCCGCCTCTTGTCTCAATTGGGGTATGGCATTTATTCGGTTCCAGTCTGGATCTCGATACCCCTTCACTGAAGGGCTGGGACGGCAGCAACCGATCAAAATGTCGATATCCCCCACCCGATAAAAACAAGCATGTTGCGTGACGCAACGTCAGAATGGGTGTGAATTGTGAAGGAGATCACATGCGTTACCAAATCAGCGGAAAACAGATCGACATCGGCGCGGCCCTGCAGACCCACGTGCAGACCGAACTGGGCGAAGTTGTTGGCAAATATGCCCAGCGCCCGACCGACGCCAATGTCGTCTTTTCCCGTTCGGCGCATGAATATGTATGCGAAACTACAGTACATTTATCCACCGGCCTGACCGCTCAGGCCAAGGCCCACGCAACCGAGATCTATGCAGCGTTCGAGGCATGCTGTGACAAGATGGAAACACAGTTGCGCCGCTACAAGCGCCGCCTGAAGGACCATCACAAGGATCGTTCTGAGCCTGTTGAACTCTTTGGGGCGTCCTCTTATATCCTCGCCTCTGACGAATCGAACACGGCAGATGAACCCGAATCGCTACAGCCCATGATTGTGGCTGAGATGGAAACAAAGATCCCATCGCTCAGCGTTGGTGAGGCCGTAATGCAAATGGAACTTGCCGGAGCGCCGGTGTTAGTGTTCCGGAATGAGAACAAGGATGGGTTGAATGTCGTGTATCGCCGCGATGACGGCAATATCGGCTGGATTGATCCTTAAACAGGCAAGTTGAGAGAAATCGGCCTTAGCACGCAAAGGCCGCTATGGAGCATGATCATGGAGCTTTCGAGCATTCTCAAGCCCGAAGCAGTACGTGTGTTATCTGCCGCGTCTAGCAAGAAGCGGCTGTTTCAGGAAATCGGCGACGTTGCTGCCGGTGCTTTGGATCTGGATACCCAGATCGTCGTGGATTGCCTGCTGGAGCGCGAAAGCCTCGGCCCCACGGGTGTAGGTCATGGCGTGGCATTGCCACATGCGCGGCTGGGCGGGATCGAGTCGGTCTCGGGCGTTTTTGTGATGCTTGAGAAGCCGATTGACTTTAGCGCGGTTGACCGCCAGCCGGTGGATATCGCCTTTGCGCTGTTTGCACCTGAAGAGGCGGGTGTGGATCACCTCAAGGCTTTGGCACTGGTGTCGCGTACCCTGCGTGACAGCGCTGTTTGCGCCAAGCTGCGGGCGAACCCCGATCCGGTCAAGCTATACGCGATCTTGACCGAAGCGCAGTCCATGCAAGCCGCTTAAATCTTTGTGAAATAACAAAAAAGCCCGCGAAAATCGCGGGCTTTTTTGTTATTGGAAGGGGCGCGTCCGTTAGCCGCCGGTTCCCATTTCCAGCGTCCACCAGATCTTGCCACCGTTTTCCTGATGCCACGCAAAACCCATCTGGGTGGCCTGGGGGTCCAGGATTACAGAACGGGGGCCGGGTTCTTGCATCCAGGCAGCCAGTGTCTCGGTTTCCGTCTCATAGGTTTCCGAGATCGCCTCACCCAGGAATGTCCCGAAATAGCCAACGCGCGCCGCCCGGTCGATTGGGGAAGAGCCATCCGATCCGAAGTGCCAGGGGCGATTCTGCCGGGCCATATCCTTGGAATGCGTCGCGGCCGCCGCGTTCAGCTGAGAGTTCAGTTGCACGGACTGCAAGCCCTGCGCTTGCCGCAGTGCATTCACCGAATCGAGCATGCGGAACTGCAGCTTCTCGGGGTTGCCACGGATTTTGTAAACTGAGGGCAAGGGGCGACCGTCGGCACCCAGCGCCGTTGTCCCCGTGTCGGTACATGCCGCCAAGGCGACAAGGCAAATCAACAGAAAAGAAAAGATACGCGTCATGATCGACCTGATTATTGTGTCGTTAACGGGCATAACGCGCTAGGCTGTCTTGAGCAAACGCACAATGACCATACCCTGCATGATTCTGCCGGTTTGGTTTGCGACTGAAGCATTCTGGCAATAAAATGGGCCAGATTTTCCATTTCGCCATAACGAAGGACCTTTTGTCATGGTTAAAAAGCACATTCCTCTTTCGACCCGCCGGGGGTTTCTGGCCGGAGCCTCGTCTCTGCTGGCCGCGCCTGCGATCGCGCAGTACATCCCGGGCGACCCGCTGCGACCTGCACCTGAACCCGAAGCGCCGGTCCGGCGTAATGTCTCAGGATTCCGCGCTCAGGACTGGCGGCCTTATTTCTCGAACACCAGAAACGGGGCCATTCTGGTCGATACCACGTCACGAGCGCTGCATTATTGGTCAAATGATCAATCTGTATACAAACTCTACCCCTCTTCGGTTCCGTTGACCGAGGAAATGACCCGTCGCGGGCGCACCAGCGTCATTCGCAAGGTTGAGGGGCCGAGCTGGTCTCCGACGCCGTCGATGAAGAGGCGAAACCCCGAATGGCCCGATTACATCCCGCCCGGCCCCGATAACCCATTGGGAACGCACGCTTTGTATCTGGGGTGGAAGTATTACCGCATCCACGGCACCCATGACACGCGCAAGATCGGGCGGAAATCTTCGAATGGCTGCATCGGCCTGTTCAACGAAGACATTGCCGAGCTGTTCTCAATGGCGAAGGTTGGCACGCAAGTGTTGCTAATTTGACGACATTTTCGCTCACCGACTCGATTAATCGGCAAGTTGCAATTGCATTCCAACCGCTTTGCTGATTAGAAAAATATCACGAGGTAAGTCTTAGATGTGCGGTTCCGCGGACTGGAGCCGTGCAGATTCTGGAGGTTAATATGAAAAAACTCGTTCTCGCCGCTGCACTGACCGCTGCTGCTTCGACCGCTTATGCCGGTAACCTGGAAGAGCCGGTTGTTGAGGCACCTGTTGTTGTTGAAGAAACCCAGGGCACGTCGCAGGGCATCATCCTGCCGCTGATCCTGCTGGTTGTAGTTGCCGCAGCTGTTGCAGCAAGCTAATTCGACGAGCAATATCCAGAGAAAAGGCGGTGGAGCTTTCCACCGCCTTTTTTCATGTCCAGTTGTCGGGGCTGGTTAGTCCAGCCAGCCGTTCAGATTGTCTTCGATGATCTTGCCCAAAGCGGCGATATGCGAATCATCGTCATTGAGGCAGGGGATATAGGTGAAATGTTCACCGCCGGCCTCTTCAAAACTTTCCTTGATCTCTTCGTTGATCTCTTCCAGCGTTTCGATGCAATCGGCTGAGAACGCCGGTGCAATCACCGCTATGTTCTTTTTACCCTGTTTCGCGAGATCGGCCACGTGGTCGACTGTATAGGGCTTCAACCACTCTTCAGGTCCAAAGCGTGACTGGAAAGTTGAAACCAGCTGATCGTCCGACCAGCCGAGCCGCTCTTTCAGCAATCGTGAGGTCTTGACGCATTGGCAGTGATAGGGATCGCCCTGTTGCAGATAGCGTTCAGGCATCCCGTGGTAGGAACAGACCAGCACATCCGGCTTGGTCTCCATCTTGGCATAGGCGCGTTCGACGGATTGGGCCAACGCCTCGATATAGGTGGGTTCGTCGTAATAGGCGGGTACCGTACGGCTGGCAGGTTGCCACGGTTCCTCCATCAGGCAACGGAAGAACTGGTCATTGGCGGTTGCCGTCGTGGCACCGGCATAGTGCGGGTAGAGCGGGAAGAACAGGATGCGGTCGCAGCCTTCCGCCACCATATTCCGGACTTTGGATTTGGTCGACGGATTGCCGTAGCGCATGCAGAAATCGACCATCACCTGATCGCCATAGCGAGCCTGCATCGCACCGCGCAGCTTGGCGGTCTGTTCCTTAGTGATCGTCATCAGCGGGCTTTCGCCCTTGTCGTGATTCCAAATGGACTTGTAAGCCTCACCCGAGCTGAAGGGACGCTTGGTCAGGATGATCGCCTGCAGAATCGGCTGCCATTTCCACGCCGGGTAGTCGATCACACGGCGGTCCGAGAGGAACTCGTTCAAATAGCGGCGCATTGGCCAATAGCTGTAGTGATCGGGCGTGCCCAAATTGGCCAGCAGGATGCCCACGCGCCCCATTTTAACCTTGGGGTGGTCGGCTGGTGCATGCACGGGGCGTGTGGCGTCAAACATTTGGGTCTTCCTGCATTTTCTAGGTCTGGCCTGAGATAAGGGGAAATATCCGGTCGTCAATCGGACAGTTTGCCCTCGTTGGTACCAAGGGCTTCGGCAAGGCGCATCCGGGCGGATCCGGGGCGCAGCGGTTTGGGTTGGCTATCGTCGGGCGACCAGCCGGTTAGGCAAATCAGCTCGAACGTGGCGGGCAAGCGGCCTTGAGACGTTGCGAAATGTTCTGCGTAGATGCACTGCGCGCGTTCGAACACCTTGCGGCGGGTCGGGGATTTCAATCGGTTGGTCAGCACGTTGGTCTCGGCCATCGCGCGCAGGTCCTGCATCAGATGGGTCAGGTCACGATATTCCGCCGTCACAGGCACCGCATCCGCCACCGGCAGCGCCAACCCCGTGCGTTGCAGCAGAGCGCCTAGATCCCGCAGCTCTCCCATCGGAGCGATTCGGGGGCTGAGGCCACCGGTCACCTCGATCTCGGCCTGCCCCAGGGCGGTGCGCAGCTGATGCAGGGTTTCTCCGCCCAGACAGATGGTCAGAAGCAACCCGTCCAGGCGTAAGGCGCGGTGACATTGGATCAGCTGGCCGACCGGGTCATTGGCCCAATGCAGGGCCATCGCATGAACCACCAGATCATGTGAGCCGGGCGTAAGCTCAAGCGTTTCCTCATCCGCCACGAGTGTCGCGCCGGGCAGGGCATCCTGCCAGATATGCGCAAACGGGGTCACAATCGCGGGCGCCGTAAAGGTTCTGTTAACCATGCTCAGCCGATCCTGCACCTCGTCGACAGCGGCGCGGTGCAGGAACAGGGCCTCATCCTTAACCCGCGCGCGGCGGTGGCGCAGGGTGGCTCGGTCGAACAGAGAGGGTGCATTGGACGCAGGCATTTTCATACCCCGCAGGTATCGCATTTGGCGCCGAGTTCAAACAGCGTTGCACCTGATCTATCCCCCGCGATGCATGAGCTGCGGAGAGCTGACCGAATCCGACTTTGGCCTGTGTGCCACATGTTGGCGGGACACGCCGTTCATCGGCGGCACGGTCTGCGACAGTTGCGGCATGCCCGTCCCCGGAGAACGGGACGGCTTTCGGATCGACTGTGACGATTGCCGAAAAACGCCTCGCCCCTGGAGGGACGGGCGCGCAGCGTTGCTCTACAAGGGGCGGGCGAAATCCCTGATCCTGGCATTGAAACATGGTGACCGGCCTGAACTGGCGAAACCTGCCGCGCGCTGGATGGCGCAGGCGGGCCGAGAGGTTCTGAGGCCCGACATGTTGATCGCGCCGGTTCCGCTGCACTGGTCCCGTCTGGTGAAGCGGCGATACAACCAATCGGCGCTTCTGGCACAGCATCTGGGACGCGAGATAGGGTTGCAGGTCTGCCCCGACCTTTTGGTGCGAACGGCACGCACACCGGTTCTGGATGGCAAAACAGCCGCCCAACGCACCGAGGCACTGGATGGAGTCATTGCGCCGCATCCCAAACGGTCTGAGCGTATCGAGGGGCGCGATATCCTGTTGGTGGATGACGTGATGACTTCGGGTGCCACGCTGGCAGCCTGTACGCGGGCGTGTCTTGCCGCAGGGGCAAATCATATTTTCGTGTTGGTGCTGGCGCGCGTTGCCAAGGATGCCTAATTCGCACAAGATCGTGTGAAACCCGAAGGGACGGATTTATGAAACCTGTTGAAATCTACACATCGCCTCTGTGCGGCTTCTGCCACGCGGCCAAGCGCCTGTTGAAGCAAAAGGGGGTCGAGTTCAAGGAAATCGATGTGCTGATGCACCCCAAGCGCAAGCCCGAGATGATAAAACGTGCCGGCGGCAAACGCACTGTGCCTCAGATATTCATCGGCCCCGATCACGTGGGCGGCTGTGATGACCTCTATGAGCTCGATCGTCAGGGCAAGCTGGACCGTCTTCTGGCGGCGTGATGAAGACTGCTCTGCTGCAAATCACCTCGTCGGACGATCCGGCTGCGAATCTGGAAATGGTGCGCGCCATGATGGCTGAGGCCGCCGAGCAGGGCGCACAGTTCATCCTGACCCCCGAAATCACGAATTGCGTGTCTAACAGCACCACCCGACAGCGCGAGGTTTTGCAGCATGAGGAAGACGACACCACTCTGGCGGGTTTGCGGGCGCAGGCGGCCGAGCTGGGCGTTTGGCTGCTGATCGGATCATTGGGGATCAAGACACATGATGCGGATGGCCGCTTTGCCAACCGGTGCTACATGATCGACCCCAAGGGGCAGATCGTGGCGCACTATGACAAGATCCACATGTTCGATGTGCAGGTGACCGAGACCGAAACTTTCCGCGAATCGGCCAATTACCGCCCCGGCGACAAGGCCGTCATCGCTGAGACGGATTTCGGCAAGGTCGGCCTGACGATTTGCTATGACATCCGCTTTCCGTACTTGCATGCCGCTCTGGCGCAGGCCGGAGCTCGGATTTTGACCATTCCGGCGGCGTTTTCGCCTGTCACAGGGGCCGCGCATTGGGAATCGCTGCTGCGCGCCCGCGCGATTGAGACCGGCTGCTGGGTTTTGGCCCCTGCGCAAACCGGCACGCATCCCAAAACGCGAGGCAAAACCCGCCACACACATGGTCACAGCATGGTCGTAGCCCCTTGGGGAGAGGTTCTGATCGACGCAGGGACCGATCCGGGCATTCACTTTTTCGAATTGAATGATAGTTCTGTGTCCGAGGCGCGCCGTCGCGTGCCCTCATTGACCCATGTGCGGGCTTTTGACGGCCCCTGAACCAGAACCGGACCATGACAGACGACACCAATGCCCTTGCGGTCACGCTTTTCAGCGAGATCCTGACCGCCGACCAGCTATTGCGCAACCGGCTGAGCCGGGTGCTGCCCAAGGGCATGGAAATCTCGCATTTCTCGGTACTGAACCATCTGGCCTATGCCGGAGGAGAACGGACGCCCGCGCAACTCGCCAGCACCTTCCACGTGACCCGAGGGGCGATGACCAACACTTTGGCCAAGCTGGAATGGGCCGGCTACATCCACATCCGCCCCGACTGGGACGACGCCCGCCGCAAGATGGTCGCGATCAGCCCCGCTGGCCGCCGCGCGCGCGATCAGGCGATTTCGTCCATCGCCCCGCTGATCAACCGTGTGGTCGGAGAGCTGGGGTTGGAGCGTGTCCGGAGCACGTTGCCGGTGCTGCGCGATTTGCGGTTGCAGTTGGAAGGGGAGTAGCGGCGAAGAAGCGTTACTCCGCACCAGTGATGGATTCTTGAGGGCGCGAGAGGACCTTGCTCAAGTCTGCAGGTTCATATCTTTCGCGAATGGGGCAACCTTTAACTCTCAGAAGAGAATATACGCCAAAATTCCGCCATAGGAATTCGCACGCTAGGCATATAACCATCGACATTGGTTTCAACAGCATGATGACAATATGCGCCTATACCAGCCCGGTTGTCGGAATTGGAGTTCCGGCGCTCTCTTTGATCGCAAGCATGAACACACCAATCGCAATGAGCGCAAAAAATATGCACGCTAAGCCCAAAACGCTTCCTACAAGCGGATTTCGATCATAGAGCGGAAGGAACCATCCAATTGTCCAGTTGCTGATCGGTCGCATATTTGTGCTGAGACTACCCCGGTTTCACACTCGCGGTCACATAGTTCACGCTCAAGTCGCGGTCCGAGATCGACCAGCTCCAGAGGATTGGATTGAACACGAACCCCTTGCGGTCGACTGGCTCCAGCCCGGCTTGGCGCAGCAGGTCGAACAGCTCATCGGGGGTGATGAATTTGTTCCACTCATGGGTGCCGCGTGGCAGCCAGCGCATGACGACCTCGGCCCCGAAGATGGCCATGGCATAGGATTTCGGGTTGCGGTTGATGGTCGAACACACCTGTAACCCGCCGGGTTTCAGCAATTGTTGCGTGGCGGTCAGGTAGCTCAGCGGGTCGGCGACGTGTTCGACCACTTCCATGTTCAGCACCACGTCGAATTGTTCGCCCGCGGCGGCCATGTCCTCGGCGGTGGTGTGGCGATAGTCGATCTCAAGCCCGGATTGCTCGGCATGGATGCGCGCGACGGGCAGGTTGCCTGCTGCGGCGTCGGCCCCCACGACAGTGGCACCAAGGCGGGCCATGGGTTCGCTCAGCAGCCCTCCGCCGCAGCCGATATCCAGAAGGCGCAGGCCCTCAAACGGTGCAGGTGCGGTCAGGTCGCGGTCAAACTCACCCGCGATTTGCTGTGTGATATAGTCCAGACGACACGGATTCAGCATGTGCAGAGGTTTGAATTTCCCATGCGGGTCCCACCATTCCGCTGCCATCGCCTCGAATTTAGCGATCTCGGATGGGTCGACCGTGTTCGGATGCGCTTGCATTCCTGTCTCCGTGTGCTCTTTTACGTCTTAAGGACTATATAGGGCCATAATGGACAAGTACCCGGACCAAAAGCGCGCAGTGCAATATCTCTACCCGCCGATCGATCCTTTTGATCAGCGGTTGGTCAGTGTGGGCGATGGGCACCAGATTTATATGGAGCAAAGCGGCAATCCCGACGGGGTGCCGGTGGTTGTGCTGCATGGGGGGCCGGGCGGTGGCTGCAGCCCTGCAATGCGGCGGTACTTTGATCCACGCGTGTTCCGGGTGATTCTGTTCGATCAGCGCGGATGCGGGAAATCTCGGCCTCATGCCTCGGTCGAGGACAACACGACGTGGCATCTTGTCGAGGATATCGAGCGGCTGCGGTCGCTGCTGGATATCGACGAATGGACCGTGTTTGGCGGTAGCTGGGGCGCGACTCTGGCGCTGATCTACGCGCAGGCGCATCCGGATCGCGTTAGCCGTCTGGTTCTTCGCGGGGTGTTTCTGGCCACACAGGCCGAGCTGGATTGGTTCTACGGCGGCGGCGCGGGCAAGTTCTGGCCCGAGCAGTGGGCAAAATTTACTGCCCTGCTGTCCGAGGAAGAGCTGTCGGACACGATTGCGGCCTACAACAAACGCCTGTTCTCGGGCGACCGGGCGACCGAGGTCCTGTATGGGCGCGCTTGGTCCGCGTGGGAGAACGCCCTAGCGTCGATCCATTCCAACGGATCGACCGGCGAAAGCCCCGGTGAATACGCGCGGGCCTTTGCGCGGCTCGAGAATCACTATTTCACCAACAATGCCTTTCTGCAGAAGGATGGGCAGATTCTGGATCAGATGGATCGCATCGCGCATATCCCCGGACATATCGTGCAGGGGCGCTACGACATGATCTGCCCGCCTCAGGCGGCGTGGTCGCTGGCCGAGCGCTGGCCCAATGCCGAACTGAAGATGGTTCGGCATGCAGGCCACGCCCTGTCGGAACCTGGAATAAGTGCCGAGCTGGTCCGCATCATGGACCGCGTGGCCGAGGGGGTGGCATGACCCGGATGGACCGCCGTGCCCTGTTTGCCTCGGGTGCCGCCGCAGCGCTGCTGGCGGCCACGGGCGCGTCTTTGGCCGATACTCCGAAGAAAGGTGGCGCGCTGCGGCTGGCAGTTCCGCGCGATGACAGTTTGGAGCAGTTGGCCCGTGGGGCCGTGTTCGACACCCTGACCGAGATTGCACCGGATGGCACATTGCGCGGAGAGTTGGCGATTGGGTGGCAGACCGAAGACAATGCGCGCATCTGGCGATTTGATCTGCGCCAAGACGTCTCGTTCCACAATGGAACGGCGCTGCACGCTGATGATATTGTGGCCGTGCTGGCCGAACTTGGTCAGGCCGAGGCCCTGGCTGCTGATCACGTGCGGCTGGAACTGGCCGAGGCCAATCCCGGTCTTCCTTTCCTGCTGGCCGACAGCCGCTTTGTCGTAGCGCGCGATGGGCAGGCGGTGACGCCTTTACACGCGGCCAACGGGACCGGATGCTACCGGGTCGAGCGGGCCGAGGATGGGCGTCATTTCCTGGGCCGCAAAGTTGCCGGGCACTACAAGGACGGGCAGGCCGGTTGGGTCGATACGGTCGAAATCATCGTGATCCCCGATGCGCGTGTTCGGGCCGAAGCTTTACGCGACGGGTATGTGGACATTGCCGCCCTGCCCGAAAGGGGCGAACTTAAGTCCCAACGGGGGCTGCGCTACTACCCCAGCGAATCGGATATGGCGCTGGCTGTGGCGGCTCAGGTCGGGATGCCGCGGCAGATCGGCAAAGCGACGCTGGATGATGGTCGCATCGCTGAACGGTGGTGGTTGGCGTAAATCCGATCACGAATTGCGCCGGGGGTTGCAGACTCGGGAACTCCTGCGTATATGCAGTTGCAACAGCGGCGCGTTGGACTTCTGGTCCAAGGCTCCACCGGAAAATTCGACGGGCCGCGCGCCCGTTTTTTTGTGCCCGATCGATAGGGTAGAGAACCTGATGACAAACGACCTGATAGCCAAAGCGGCCATTGACCAGCGACTGGCCGAGATCATCACCCCCGTGATTGAGGATCTGGGGTATGAACTCGTCCGCGTCCGTTTGATGAGCGGCAAGCAGACCACGTTGCAGATCATGGCTGACAAGCCCGATGGCGGTATCGAAGTGGATGACTGCGCCGAGATTTCCAACGCAGTCAGCGCCACACTGGATGTCGAGGATCCGATCCTCGATGCCTATACGCTTGAGGTCTCCAGCCCCGGTATCGACCGCCCTCTGACCCGTCTCAAGGACTTTGAGAATTTCGAAGGGTATGAGGCGAAGATCGAAACTGCCGAGCTGATCGACGGCCGCCGCCGTTTCAAAGGCGAACTGGCCGGGATCGAAGGGGATGAGGTTCTGATCAACATCCCCGAAGGGGCTGAGACGATCACCATCGGCCTGCAATTCGACTGGCTGAGCGACGCCAAGCTGGTCCTGACCGATGATCTGATCAAGGAAATGTTGCGCCAGCGCAAAGACGCCGGTGCCCTGAACGAAAACGCTTTCGACGAGATTGAGACCGAAGGGTCCGAAGAGGAGACGAACTGATGGCAATCACCTCAGCCAACCAGCTGGAGCTGCTGCAGACCGCCGAGGCCGTGGCCCGCGAAAAGATGATCGACCCCGGTCTGGTTGTCGAAGCGATGGAGGAATCGCTTGCTCGTGCTGCCAAGAGCCGTTACGGCGCCGAAATGGACATCCGCGTGTCGATCGACCGCAAGACCGGCAAGGCGACTTTTACCCGCGTCCGCACCGTGGTCGAGGAAGAAGAACTGGAAAACTACCAGGCTGAGATGACCGTCGAGCAGGCGCGCCAATACATGGAATCGCCCGAGGTTGGCGACGTCTTTGTTGAGGAAGTTCCTCCAGTTGAAATGGGCCGTATTGCTGCTCAGTCTGCCAAGCAGGTGATCCTACAGAAGGTTCGCGAAGCCGAGCGTGACCGTCAGTACGAAGAATTCAAGGATCGTGCGGGCACTATTATCAACGGTGCGGTCAAGCGTGAAGAATTCGGCAACGTCATCGTCGATCTGGGCGGTGCCGAGGCTGTTCTGCGCCGCAATGACAAGATCGGCCGCGAAAGCTATCGCCCGAATGACCGTGTGCGCGCCTATATCAAAGAGGTTCGCCGCGAGGTTCGTGGCCACCAGATCTTCCTGTCGCGCACCGCGCCGGAATTCATGGCCGAGCTGTTCAAAATGGAAGTGCCGGAAATCTATGATGGCATCATCGAGGTCAAGGCCGTAGCCCGTGACCCCGGCTCGCGCGCCAAGATCGCCGTAATCTCGTATGATGGCTCGATTGACCCTGTGGGCGCCTGCGTTGGTATGCGCGGTAGCCGCGTGCAGGCCGTTGTGAACGAGCTGCAGGGCGAAAAGATCGACATCATTCCGTGGAACGAAGATCAGCCAACTTTCCTTGTGAACGCTCTGCAGCCTGCCGAGGTTTCCAAGGTGGTTCTGGATGAAGAAGCCGGTAAGATCGAAGTTGTTGTTCCTGAAGAACAGCTGTCCCTCGCCATCGGTCGCCGTGGTCAGAACGTGCGTCTGGCCAGCCAGCTGACCAACCTAGACATCGACATCATGACCGAGGCCGAGGAATCGGCGCGTCGTCAGAAAGAATTCGAAGCCCGCACCCAGTTGTTCATGGACAGCTTGGATCTGGACGAGTTCTTCGCGCAGCTGCTGGTTTCCGAAGGCTTCACCAACCTCGAAGAAGTTGCCTATGTTGAGCTGGACGAACTGCTTGTCATCGACGGCGTCGACGAAGGCACCGCGCAGGAACTGCAGGCGCGTGCCCGCGATTTCCTTGAGGCGCAGGCCAAGGCCGCGCTGGATGCCGCACGCGCTCTGGGTGCCGAGGACAGCCTTATTGAATTCGAAGGCCTGACACCCCAGATGGTAGAAGCGCTGGCCAAGGATGATGTGAAGACTCTGGAAGACTTTGCAACCTGTGCCGACTGGGAACTGGCCGGTGGCTGGACCACGGTCGATGGTGAGCGTATCAAGGATGACGGTGTGCTTGAGCCGTTCGGCGTAACGCTGGAAGAGGCGCAGGATCTGGTCATGACTGCTCGTATCATGTTGGGCTGGGTTGATCCGGCCGAGCTGGAGCAGGCAGAAGAAGACGTTGAAGCCGAAGAGGAGGCCGAGGCCTGATCTCAGGGCCTCGGGTGGCTGAGATGGGTCGCGGTGGCGTCCATAAGGATCGGTCCGACGGACCTGAGCGCAAGTGCATCGCCACGGGCGAAGTTCAGCCCAAATACGGGTTGATCCGCTTTGTGACGGGGCCGGATGGTCAGGTCTATCCCGATGTCGCGGCGAAATTGCCGGGGCGCGGGGTCTATGTGGCGGCAGATCGCGCAGCCTTGGATAAGGCGGTCAGCAAAAAGCTGTTCTCGCGCGGGTTCAAGGCGCAGGTCTCGGCTCAAGCGGACCTGGCCGATGAGGTCGAAAAACAGGTCGCGCGTCGTGTGGTTGAGCTTCTCAGCTTGGCGCGCAAGTCCGGCGATGCGGTCGCCGGATATGAAAAGGTCAAGACGTGGCTGGACCGGGAAGAGGCTCAGGTACTGATTCAGGCCAGCGATGGATCGGGGCGCGGTAAGTCGAAACTCAGCACGCCGCACTTCGGAAAATACATCGGTTGGCTCACGGCGGACGAGTTAGGGGCGGCATTTGGGCGCCAAACCGTGATTCATGCGGCGCTGGCCTCTGGCGGACTCGCCAAACGTGTTGTAGAGGAAGCGCAGCGCCTGCGTGGCTTGCGCGAAACGGATGACGGCGGCAGGGGCCGCGCGGAAGGGTAAGAAGCTTTATGAGCGATAATGACGGCAAAAAGACATTGGGTCTTCGTGGCGGGGCGCGCCCCGGAAATGTGAAACAGAGTTTCAGCCACGGACGCACCAAGAATGTCGTGGTGGAAACCAAACGCAAACGCGTGGTGGTCCCCAAGCCGGGTGCCGGAAAGCCGGGTGGCGGAGCAACGCCCTCGGGTGATCCGTCGCGCCGTCCTGCCGGGATCTCCGACGCGGAAATGGCCCGCCGGATGAAGGCATTGCAGGCCGCCAAAGCGCGCGAGGTCGAAGAGGCCGCCGCCCGTGAGGCAGCTGAAAAGGCGCGTGAAGAAGAACGCACCCGTCGCCGTGCGGAACAAGAGGCCAAGGAACGCGAACAGCGTGAGGCCGAAGAGAAAGCCCGCGCCAAGGCCGAAGAAGAAGAGCGCAAGCGCCAAGAGGCGGAGGAAGCTGCCAAACGCGCGGCTGCCGCCCCGGCCCCGGAAGAGCCCAAAGCGGCCCGTAGCCCGGCCAGCAAGCCTGCACCTGCGGCTGCTCCGCGCAAACAGGATCGTGAGCGTGAACAGCGTGGTCGTGGCAAAGGCCGAGACGACAATCGCCGTTCGGGCAAGCTGACACTGGGTCAGGCCACTGGTGGCGAAGGTAACCGCCAACGCTCGATGGCCGCGATGAAGCGTAAGCAAGAGCGTGCGCGCCAGAAAGCCATGGGCGGTTCGGTCGAACGCGAAAAGGTCATCCGTGACGTTCAGCTGCCCGAGGCCATCATGGTCTCTGAGCTCGCCAACCGTATGGCCGAGCGTGTGGCTGATGTTGTCAAATCGCTGATGCAGATGGGCATGATGGTTACTCAGAACCAGACTATCGACGCTGACACTGCGGAACTGATCATCGAAGAATTTGGCCACAAGGTCACTCGTGTCTCCGATTCGGATGTTGAAGACGTCATCAAAGAGGTCGAAGACAGCGAAGACGATCTGCAGCCTCGTCCGCCGGTCATCACCATCATGGGTCACGTTGACCACGGTAAGACCTCGCTGCTGGATGCAATCCGCGACGCGCGCGTTGTGGCAGGTGAGGCCGGTGGCATCACCCAGCACATCGGCGCCTATCAGGTGAAAACCGATGGCGGCACCACGCTGACATTCCTCGATACTCCAGGCCACGCGGCGTTTACGTCGATGCGTTCGCGCGGTGCTCAGGTCACGGATATCGTGGTTCTGGTTGTTGCGGCTGACGACGCCGTGATGCCGCAGACCATCGAGGCGATCAACCACGCCAAAGCGGCCGGAGTGCCGATGATCGTGGCGATCAACAAGGTCGACAAGCCAGATGCAAACCCGGACAAGGTGCGGACCGATCTGCTGCAGCATGAAGTGATCGTCGAGAAAATGTCGGGTGATGTTCAGGACGTCGAAGTCTCCGCCATCACCGGTCAAGGTCTGGACGAACTGCTGGAAGCCATCGCACTGCAGGCCGAAATTCTGGAACTGAAAGCCAACCCCGACCGCGCCGCCCAAGGCGCTGTGATCGAGGCGCAGCTGGATGTGGGTCGCGGCCCCGTGGCCACCGTTCTGGTTCAGAACGGCACGCTGCGTCAGGGCGATATCTTCGTTGTGGGTGAGCAATACGGTAAGGTCCGTGCGCTGATCAACGACAAGGGCGACCGCGTGAAAGAGGCCGGACCCTCGGTCCCGGTTGAGGTTCTGGGTCTGAACGGCACACCCGAAGCGGGCGACGTTCTGAACGTGACTGAGACCGAAGCTCAGGCCCGTGAGATTGCCGCCTATCGTGAGCAAGCCGCCAAGGACAAACGCGCCGCCGCCGGTGCCGCGACCACCCTTGAACAGCTGATGCAGAAGGCTAAGGAAGACGAAAACGTCACCGAGCTGCCGATTCTGATGAAGGCGGACGTACAAGGTTCGGCCGAAGCCATCGTTCAGGCGATGGAAAAGATCGGCAACGACGAGGTACGCGTGCGTGTTCTGCACTCTGGTGTGGGTGCGATTACCGAAACGGATGTCGGTCTGGCAGAAGCCTCCGGCGCACCGATCTTCGGGTTCAACGTCCGTGCCAACGCATCGGCCCGGAACACTGCGAACCAAAAAGGTGTCGAGATCCGCTACTATTCGGTGATCTATGACCTCGTGGATGACGTGAAAGCGGCTGCCTCCGGCCTGCTGAGCGCCGAGATCCGCGAGAAGTTCATCGGTTACGCCGAGATCCGCGAAGTCTTCAAGGTCACTGGCGTCGGCAAGGTTGCTGGCTGTCTGGTCACCGAAGGCGTTGCCCGCCGCTCCGCAGGCGTCCGTCTGCTGCGCGACAACGTGGTGATCCACGAAGGCACGCTGAAGACGCTGAAGCGCTTCAAGGACGAAGTGGCCGAGGTTCAGTCGGGTCAGGAATGCGGTATGGCGTTCGAGAACTACGACGATATCCGCGCAGGCGACGTGATCGAAATCTTCGAGCGCGAAGAAGTCACCCGCACGCTGGACTGATCCGGTTCTGCACGTAAGTTTGAAAACAGCGGCTCGACTTGGGCCGCTGTTTTTTTTGGCACATCGCGATCTACGTCTATTTTTTGGTTCAACGTGTTCCTCGTTACATTCAAGCTATGCAGGGGGCTTTAACAAGTTCGTATATGGACTTTCGAGGCCCGGTCTTGATTTACTGTTGGTCGGGATTGAACGGACCCGCAGCACTTAAGGGCCAAACGAAGAGACCTGCTTTTCTCGTTCGACCGGATTTGGAGATAGATTTGACACGTATTTTTACAGCACTCTGCTTTGTCATCACCCTGATCGCCGGGCCCGCATTGGCACATGAACGGTTTGCCCTCGTGATCGGGAATGCTGGGTACACAACTGTCCCGGCCCTCGACAACCCTGTGAACGACGCGCGCTTGATGAGCGAAGAGCTGCGCGGTGCAGGATTTGCGGTCACGACACTGACGGATGCAAGCCGCGCAGAGATGGAGCAGGAGGTCGAAGCTTTTGCCAGCACCGTGCGCGCAGCGGGGTCCGAGGCTTTGGCAGTGTTCTATTTTGCCGGGCACGGCGTGCGCAGTGATGAGTTCAACTATCTTCTTCCCCTGGGCGTGAACATTCAGTCCGAAGCCGATATTGCGGATCAGGCTGTCCCGGCCGAGTGGGTTCTGGATCGCATTCACACGCCTCAGGCCGTGAGTTTAATGATTCTGGACGCTTGCCGCGACAATCCTTTTGGCAGTGAAACGGACGGTGCACTGGATGTCGGCGACGGGCTTGCGCGTATGACAGCCCGCACCAACAACCTGATCGCCTATGCCACCGGACCCGGCGACGTCGCACTGGATGGGACTGGAGCCAACAGTCCTTACACAGCAGCCATTGCGCGTGCGATCGGGACCCGAGGTCTGACCCTTGAGCAGATGTTTGATCAGGTGCGTACGGACGTGATTGGCGAAACTGACGGGGTGCAATCCCCTTGGGCCCGGTCATCCCTGAACATACGGATTGGCATCAAGGACCCGAGTGCGAATTGACAGTGGCCAACCCCGTGCATCGCGAAGACTAGGACGTTCCCGACTGCTTTGAAGCTGTGAACGTCCCGGGATGCATGATGATGTCGAAATGCTGCATCCCCTTTTTCAGATCGAAGCTGACAGAGTGTCCGGCCTTGCGCAGGTGCTCGGCGTAATCGCGGCTTTGGCGGATGAATTCCGGTGTGTCCCTCTCGGCCACGGTCACGTGGTAGCGCGGTCCGGGTCGGGGTACGTGACGGATAGGGGACAGGTCGTTGACCTCAACCGGGGTCAGTTGCAACGGATCGTTGACCGAGGTCAGGCTGATCGGCTCCAGATCGTAAACACCGCTGATCAGGATCACGTCACGCACCCGCAACCCGGCGCGGGCCAGCGCGTTTGCAGATTGCGCCATAACCATGCTGGCCAGTTGCGCTCCGGCGCTGTGCCCTGACAAGGTGATCCTGCTGGGGTCAAACCCCAGGGCCTCGGCCCGCGACGCCAGCCATAACAGCGCATCGCGGCACTCATCGATCATGTCCGCGATACGGGCATCAGGGGCCAGAGTATAGTTCAATGTTGCGAAAGCCTGACCCGCTTCAATCAGCGCCGGTGCCATCATGGCGGACTCGCGCTGGCTAAGGGCCTGCCAATAGCCGCCATGGATAAACACATGCAACGGCGCGCCTGCCTCGGCTGCTGGGAAATAATCCAGAACCTGTGCCGAGCCTGCGCCATAGGTCAGATTTTCCTGAACCGTTAGACTGCCCCGTGCCTGCGCACTGAGGGCGCTATAGCTGGCAATGTAAGGTGCCAAGTCACCGCCGATCATTGATCTCGGCGAATATTCCTGTTCCAGTTCAGCCTGTGAAAACCCGCGATACAGCATCAATCCCCCGCATAGATCAGTTCTGTGCGCATATCATACAAATCGTGGAAGAAGCGCAATTCCAATGCTTTGCGTAAGAAGCCGACGCCGCTTGAGCCTCCTGTTCCCGGCTGCATCCCGATGACACGTTCAACGGCGGTCGCATGATCGAACCGCCACCGTTGGAACAGGCATTCCACATCCATCAGCTTCTCTGCCAGCGCATAAAGCTCCCAGTGTTTTTCGGTGTCGCGAAAGACCTGAACCCAGATTTTGACCACCCGAGGATCGCCGGAGTAGGGTTGCGCATAGTCCCGCTCCAGCAGGTCTTTCGGCACGTCGAAGCCCTGGCGGGCCAGCATGTGCAGCACCTCGTCATAAAGCGAAGGCTTGGTGAGGGCCGCGTTCAGCATTTCCATCACTTCGGGATCATGGGCGTGAACCTTCAGGGTCGAGGGGTCCTTGTTGCCCAGAATGAACTCGATCTGGCGGTAGCCATAGCTTTGGAACCCGGAGGAACTGCCCAAAGCGTTGCGAAAGGTCATGTAGTCGGCGGGCGTCATGGTCAGCAGGGTTTCCCAGGCCGCGATCAGCTGATGTTGGATGGCTTTGATGCGGTCCAGGTTTTTCATCGCGGGACCAAACGCGTCCTCCTGCAGGAAGCGGCGCACCTCGACCAGTTGATGGTGCATCAGTTTCAGCCACAGCTCACTGACCTGATGGATGATGATGAACAACATCTCATCGGGCTGGGCGGGGTCCTGAAACGTCTTCTGCAGGTTCAGCAGCGTCTTGAGTTGCAGAAAATCGCCATAGCTTTTGCGATGGGTCTCGGCGAAATCGGTGACCAGAGAGTCTTCGATCCCTCGTTCCAGATACCTGTCAGTGTCGCTCATTTGCTCCTCCAAACGCCTGAGGTTCCCCGATGTGTAAGGGGTCAGCCCACGCAGCGCCAGAGGGTCAGGTCCAGTCGAGAACCACCTTGCCGGATTGGCCGGATTTCATGGCGGCAAACCCTTCGGCAAAATCGTCGACCTTCATCTGGTGGGTGATCACGCGGCTGACATCCAGACCGTTTTGCAGCATGGCGATCATCTTGTACCAGGTCTCGAACATCTCGCGCCCGTAGACGCCCTTGATGGTGATGGCCTTGAACACGATGCGGGACCAATCGACCGGGGATTTGCCTGGCGGAATACCCAGCAGAGCGATCTTTCCCCCCATCACCAGCGCCTCGACCATCTGGTCCAGTGCGATTTGTGAGCCGGACATTTCCAGCCCCACGTCGAAACCTTCCTTCAATCCCAGCTCGGCGATAACATCCTGCAGGTCCTCTTTGGCGACGTTGACTGTGCGGACCGTTGGCACCACGTGTTCGGCCAGTTTCAGGCGGTCAGGGTTGATGTCGGTGATGACCACATTGCGGGCACCTGCGTGGCGAGCAACGGCGGCGGCCATGATGCCAATCGGCCCAGCGCCCGTGATCAAAACATCCTCGCCCAGCAGATCAAAGCTGAGCGCGGTGTGAACGGCGTTTCCCAACGGGTCAAGAATGGCTCCGATTTCGTCTGGCACGTCGTCGGGCAGGGGGACGACATTGAAGGCTGGTAGTTTCAGATATTGCGCAAACGCGCCTTGTTCGTTGACGCCTATGCCGCGCGTTCCGGGGTCGAGGTGGAACTTGCCCGCGCGGCTCTGTCGGCTGTCCGTTCCGATCAGGTGCCCCTCGCCCGAGCAGCGCTGCCCGATCTCAAGCCCGGTTACGTTGCGGCCGATCTCAACGATCTCACCGGCGAATTCATGGCCGGTGATCATCGGAACGGGAACGGTTGCCGCAGCCCAATCATCCCAGTTCCAGATATGAATGTCGGTCCCGCAGATGCCGGTCTTGTTGATCCGGATCAGCACCTCATCCGGGCCGATCTCGGGCACCTGCGCTTGGATCATCCACAGGCCTTCCTTAGGTTCGGTTTTTTCCAGTGCTTTCATTGTATTGGGACGCATTGAACTACTCCCATAAATCGGTGGACAGGTATTTCAGGCCGCTGTCGCAAATGACGATCGCTACGCAGCCGCCATGTTCCGGGCCGCGCAGCAGATCGATCGCACCAGCTAGGTTCGCGCCGGCTGAGTATCCGGCAAAGATTCCTTCGCTGCGTGCGAGCAGCCGGGCGCAATCTCGGGCCGCATTGCCTGATACTGAAAGGTGCCCGGCGAGGGGGACGCCGTTCATATGGGTCAGGTCAGCCATGGCATAGCCGCCGCCCTGTATCGGATGGTCGGGCATGTTGACGACCTCACCAGCCAAGGCCCGTGCGCCTTCGGGTTCGATGGCGTAACATCGCACGCCACGCGGCGCGAAAAACGCGGCTGCTCCGGCCAAGGTACCACCTGATCCGGCAAAGTCGCAGAAGGCCGTGACAGCGCCGCCTGACTGGTCCCAGATTTCCGGCCCGGTGCCGGTTGAATGCGCTTTTGGGTTACCGGAGTGACCAAACTGATCCGCGCGAAACGCGCCGCGCTCCACTGTGACCTTCTGCGCCGCCTCATCCACCAGCGCCAGATCAGCGCCCGAAACTTCACCTGACTTGCTGCCAGGGGCCTGAGGCACGATGATCACCTCAGCCCCCAGCGCCCGCATCATGCGCGCACGCTCGACCGAGTTTCCGGCGCTCATCACCGCGACAAAAGGATGGCCCATGACTCCGCAGACAATCGCCAGACCGGTTCCCATATTGCCCGAGGTCAGCTCGACAACAGTTTGGCCCGGCGCAAGCGTTCCGTCGGCGCGGGCCATTTCGATGATGGATTTTGCCGCGCGGTCTTTTTTCGAGAAGCCGGGCAACAGATAATCCAGCTTGGCCAGAATGCGACCGTCCAGCTGAAGCTGCTGGCAGATGCGCGACAAGTCCACTAGAGGGGTGTTGCCAATAGCGTCGATGACAGAGGTAAGGGTCATTTGATGACCCCAAGCTCTTTGCCGACTTTCTCAAAAGCGGCAAGCGCCTGGTCAAGCTCCTGCCGTGTCAGTGCGGCGTTCATCTGGGTTCTGATCCGGGCCTGCCCGCGCGGGACCACAGGAAAGAAGAAGCCCGATACATAGACACCTTCGTCAAACAACCGAGCCGCCATATCCTGCGCCAAAGTCGCGTCGCCCAGCATGACGGGAATGATCGGATGTTCACCTGGCAGAAGGTCAAAGCCCAGCTTTTCCAGCCCCGCCCGCCAGTATTTGGCGTTGCCGAACAGCTGCGCGCGCAGCATGTCGCCCTGTTGAACTAGACGGATAGCCTCAATCCCGGCGGCGACGATGGAGGGCGGCAGCGAGTTCGAGAACAGATAGGGCCGCGCCCGCTGCCGCAGCAGGTCGATCACTGGCTGCGGTCCGGCGATATAGCCGCCGATTGCCCCCCCAAGTGCCTTACCCAAGGTTCCCGTCAGGATGTCGACATCAACACCGAAATGATCCGGCGTGCCCGCGCCGTTCGGTCCCATGAAGCCCGTGGCGTGGCAGTCATCGACCATGACGATGGCGTCGTATTTATCGGCCAGCTCACGGATTTTCGGAAGGTTGGCGAGGTAGCCATCCATTGAAAACACGCCGTCGGTCGCGATCATGATGTGCCGCGCCCCGTCCTCACGCGCTTGCTTGAGCCAGGCTTCGAGGTCGTTCATGTCGTTGTTCAGATAGCGATAGCGCCTGGCTTTGCACAACCGAACCCCGTCAATGATCGAGGCGTGGTTCAGACTGTCCGAGATAATGGCGTCTTCGGGGCCGAGAAGGGGTTCGAATAGCCCCCCGTTCGCGTCGAAACAGGCGGCGAACAGGATCGAGTCATCCTTCTTCAGGAACTCGGCCAGCTTCTGTTCCAGCTCACGATGGATGTCCTGCGTGCCGCAGATAAACCGGACCGAGGCCATGCCGAACCCTTTGGGCCCCATCGCTGTTGTGGCCGCTTCGATCAGCGCGGGATGATCTGCAAGACCCAGATAGTTGTTGGCGCAAAGGTTGATGACCTGCTTGTCGCCCACCGTGATCTCACCGCCCTGAGGCGATGTAATCATGCGTTCGCGTTTATACAGACCTTCGGTTTCGATCTGCGCGAGGGTGTCCGTGATATGGGACAGGAATGCATCTGCCATGGCGACCTCCGTTCATCTGAGTCGGATGTCTAACATAACGGATACAATTCCCAAATAGGAGAATTACACTATACGGGAAAAATTTCCGTGAAGGCGGAATGTGTATCGTTTTGCGTTTGATTTGAAACGAAATACGCTGCTTCTCCCTGCGGTCGAACGCGCATTTCGATGGTCTTACCTCAGGTAAAACGCAAAACGCTTTAGGCGTTCTTGACGATCAGAAAAACCCGCGCGGGGCCTTTCGAGGCAATGGAATGGGTCACATCAGCTGCATATCGGGCGGTGTCGCCCTGTTGCATTTCAGAGATCGCAGTGCCCGAGGTGACGCGTACCGCACCTTCCAGAACCGTCAACTGTTCGCGTGTGCCGCGGGAATGCGGCTGGCTGTTCAGAGTGCCGTCGTGGTCAAAGCGGATGTCGTAGACCTCGTGCCCTCCGGCCTCTTCCGGGGGGGACAGAATACTGATGCGGCAGTTCGTGCCCATGTTGTCGATGCTAGGCACTTCGGCCTGGCGCAGAACCTCGATTTGGTCCGAGGTTTTGGTCTCTTCTAGCAGCCCTGCGAAATCCACCTGCAAGGCCCGCGTCAGGTTCCACAGGGTCGAGATGGTCGGGCTGCTTTCGCCCCGTTCGATCTGACTGACCATCGAGCGGGACACGCCGCTGAGATTGGCAACAGCTTCCAGCGACAGGCCCTTGGCGCGACGCGCCTCTTTCAGGCGGGCAGGCAGAAGGGTCAGGATATCGTCTGTGTTTTCCGTCATGACGGAATCTGATGCGCTTTTCACGGTGGGTTGTCAATTCTGCTTGTGACGGTACGTCGTATAGGACAACGCGCCAACTGGGCGTAATAGTGCCGCCAAATCCAAGAGGAGAAGAGACATGAAAGATATCGTCATTCTGGATGGGGCCCGTACGGCTGTTGGAACGTTTGGGGGCGCTCTGGCCTCGACCGCGCCGATTGACCTGGCGACCGTTGTGACCGAAGCCGCGATGGAGAAATCGGGCGTCGAAGGCGGCCAGATTGGCAATGTTGTGTTTGGTCATGTGATCAACACCGAACCGCGCGACATGTATCTGTCGCGTGCGGCGGCCAAACAAGCAGGTATCCCGGTCGAAACTCCCGCTATGAACGTGAACCGCCTGTGTGGATCGGGGGCGCAGGCAATTGTGTCGGCGGTACAGTCGCTGATGCTGGGTGATGCCGACTTTGCTGTGGCTGGTGGGGCTGAGAGCATGTCGCGCAGCCCCTACATCCTGCAGCAGGCGCGCTGGGGTGCCAAGATGGGCGATATCAAGTCGCTCGACATGATGCTTGGCGCGTTGAACTGCCCCTTTGGCACCGGTCATATGGGTGTGACGGCTGAGAACGTCGCCGATGAGCATCAGGTCACACGCGAGCAGATGGATGAGTTTGCTCTAACCAGCCAAACCCGTGCCGCGGCGGCCATTGAGGCCGGATATTTCCAAAGCCAGATCGCGCCGGTTCAGGTCAAGGTCAAGCGCGACATGATCGACTTCATGGTCGATGAGCATCCCAAGGCGACCTCGATTGAGGCGCTGGCGGGTCTGCGTCCGGCGTTCAAGAAGGACGGCCGGGTGACGGCGGGCAACGCCTCTGGCATCAATGATGGTGCGGCGGCGATGGTTCTGGCCACGGCAGACGCGGCCGAGAAGGCTGGTCTGAAGCCGAAAGCGCGTATTCTGGGTTACGGCCACGCCGGCGTCCGCCCCGAGGTGATGGGTATTGGTCCGGTTCCGGCGGTCCAGAACCTGCTGGCGCGCACTGGTCTGTCGGTTGAAGATTTCGACGTGATTGAAAGCAACGAGGCGTTTGCCTCGCAGGCGCTGGCCGTGAATAAGGAGCTGGGTCTGGACGCGGCCAAGGTGAACCCGAATGGCGGTGCCATCGCGCTGGGCCACCCCGTTGGTGCAACCGGAGCGATCATCACGTTGAAGGCTTTGTATGAGCTTGAACGCACCGGCGGCTCTAAAGGTCTGGTGACCATGTGTATCGGTGGCGGCCAGGGAATCGCCATTGCCTTTGAGCTTCTCTGATTGCAGATGTTGGCGGGGGGCTGTCTGCCCCCATCGCGCCGCTGGGCGCGATTCCCCCCGAGGATATTTTCAGCCAGATGAAGCAGGCGGATTGCGCCTATCTGAGCGCTGTTAGCAACAGGACCAAAGCAGCGCCTGCCACGGCTCCGAGCGTGGCGGGAAGGGCTTTGGACCACAGGCGGGAGTTGGTCTGATCGTCTTTTTGCGTTTGCGCGATCAGGGCGTCTTCCACCAGCGCGGGCAGGCGTGGGCCGAACCGAGCCAGAACCAAAGCGGTTTTGCCAAAGTCGCGGAGCGCAGCGCGGGGGCCGATGGATTTCTTGATGTAATCCTCGACGACCGGACGCGCGACCTCCCATATATTGATATGCGGATCGAGTGAGCGGGCGACGCCTTCGACCACAACCATGGTACGCTGCAGCAGGATCAGCTCGGTCCGGGTTTCCATGCCGAAGCGTTCGGTGACTTCGAACAGGTAGTTCAGTAGGCGACCCATCGAGATATGGGTGGCGTCCATGCCGAAGATGGGCTCGCCCACGGCGCGCAGGGCACGGGCGAATTCGTCGACGTCTTGATTGGCAGGGACGTATCCGGCCTCGAAATGCACCTCGGCCACGCGTTTATAGTCGCGACGGATGAAGCCAAACAGAATCTCGGCATAGACCCGGCGGGTGTATTCGTCGATATGGCCCATGATGCCGTAGTCATAGGCGATGATATCGCCGTTGGCGGCGACCTTCAGGTTGCCCTGGTGCATGTCAGCGTGGAAATAGCCGTCGCGCAAGGCGTGCAGCAGGAACAGGCGCAAGACTCGCTCACCCAGATCGCGGCGGTTATGGCCCGCGGCGTCCAGAGCGTCATTGTCGCCAAGCGGGATGCCATCCGCCCAGCTGAGCGTCATCACCCGGCGCGCGGACAGAGACCACACGACCGGAGGTAACCAGAACCCGGCATCATCCTTGGTGTTGGCGGCATATTCCGAGGCTGCCGAGCTTTCCAGACGCAAGTCCAGTTCACCCCGAACCACGCCATCGAAATGTTCGATCACTTCCATCGGACGCAACCGACGCGCGCCTGGGGCGCAGAGTTGTACCATGCGGGCGGCGAAATAGAACGCGTCGACATCCTTGCGGAAGGCGCGCTCGATGCCTGGGCGCAGGACTTTAACAGCGACGTCCTCGCCTGTGCTGGTCAGCTTGGCCTTATGAACCTGAGCGATCGAGGCCGCAGCGATCGGTTCGCTGAACTCGCTGAACATTTCCGAGATCGCCTGGCCCAGCTCCTTCTCGACCTCGGCCATGGCCTCGGCCTTCGGGAAAGGCGGCAGCTTATCCTGCAACACGCGCAGTTGCTCGGCCAGTTCGTCGCCAACCACGTCGGGGCGGGTCGAAAGGACCTGTCCAAACTTGATGTACGCCGGACCCAGCGCCGTCAGGGCGCGTGTGGCAGGGGGCATCTCGGGGTCGCCCTTGTACCCAAGCCATTGAAACGGTTTGCCGAGCGCGTGGGCGACAAAGCGGACCGCGCGGGGGGCTTCGAACGCGTCAAGCACGACATTCATCGCGCCTGTGCGCTCTAGCGTGGCGCCTGTGCGGATCAGGCGTATGATGTTGTGAGGGCCGCGCATTTAGATCTTCCAGCCGGAATGCAGCGCGGCGATTCCCATGCTCAGGTTGCGGTATTTGGCGTTCTCAAAACCGGCAGTGCGAACCATGCCCAGGAATGTCTCCTGATCGGGGAACTTGCGGATCGATTCCACGAGGTACTGGTAGCTGTCGTAGTCATTGGCGATCAGCTTGCCCATGCGTGGGATGACGTTGAAGCTGTAGAGGTCATAGAGTTTTTGCAGCCCGTCATTTGGCAATTGGCTGAATTCCAGCACCATCAGGCGGCCGCCGGGTTTCAACACGCGGTAGGCCTCGTTCAGCGCCTCTTGCGGGCGGGTGACGTTCCGAATGCCGAAGGAGATCGTATAGACGTCGAAGGTGTTGTCCTCGAACGGCAGGGACATCGCATCGCCGACGACCCAGTTCAGGCTATCAGACATCTGGTCGGCTTCAGCCCGCTGACGGCCTTCGACCAGCATTGGTTCGGTCAGGTCAAGAACGGTGGCGTGACCATAGCCTGCGCGTTTGAGAAAGCGGAACGAGATGTCTCCGGTGCCGCCGGCGACGTCCAGCAGGCGCTGACCGGGGCGCGGAGCAAGCCAGTCCATCATTGCGTCTTTCCAGACCCGGTGGATGCCCATCGACATGACATCATTCATCACGTCGTATTTCGAGGCCACCGAGTTGAAAACGCCCTGTACGCGCCCGGCCTTGTCGGCCTCGCGCACGGTTTCGAACCCGAAATGAGTCGTCTTGTCGCTGTTGTCGGACATTTGCCTTGCCGTTTGTCGAATTTCGCCTCTGTTATAGGGCCATCAGAGGCGGGCACAATGCGGCCCTTTGGAATAGGAGCCATCTAATGCCCGAATTGCCCGAGGTCGAGACAGTAAGACGCGGCCTGACCCCTGCGATGGAGGGGGTGGTGATCGAGCGTGCCGATGTGAACCGTCCCGATCTGCGCTGGCCTTTTCCGGAACGTATGGCCGAGAGATTGACGGGTCAGCGGGTGGATCGGTTGAGGCGGCGCTCGAAATACATTCTGGCAGATCTCAACAGTGGCGAAACACTGTTGATTCACTTGGGCATGTCGGGGCGCATGACGGTATCAGGTGACCCGCTGGGGCAGTTCGTCCACGACCATCCAATGCCCGAAAAGCATGACCATGTCGTGTTCCACATGGCCAATGGTGCCCGCGTGACGTTCAATGATCCGCGCCGGTTCGGGGCCATGGATTTACTGCCAACAGCAACCGCAGAAGACCACAAACTGCTGTCCGTTCTGGGGCCGGAGCCGTTGGGCAATGATTTTCACGAACAGCACCTGATTGACGCGTTCAAGGGCAAGAACACGCCGGTCAAATCGGCGCTTCTGGATCAGGGAATCGTTGCCGGGTTGGGGAATATTTACGTTTGCGAGGCGCTTTATCGCGGCAAGGTGTCGCCACGTCGCAAGGCCGGACAGATTTCTACGGCGCGTGTCGCAGCCCTTGTGCCGATCATTCGGCAGGTGTTGCAGGACGCGATCGAGGCAGGGGGATCGTCACTGAAAGATTTCCGTCAAGCCGATGGAGAACTTGGATATTTTCAGCACAGCTTTGATGTCTATGGCCGAGAAGGAGAACCCTGCCGAACCCAGGGCTGCGGTGCCGAAATCAAGAGAATCACCCAGTCTGGTCGCTCATCCTTCTATTGTGCGCAATGCCAAAGATAGCTTGATCCAGCGAAATCGCGTGTTAAGGAATCGTACCTGAACGGAACAACCGGAAGCTTATACCTCATGGCTTTTGAGACGATCATCGTCGAAATCGAAGACCACGTCGCCCTTATCAAACTCGACCGACCAGATGCGATGAACGCGCTGAACACCCAATTGGTGGGTGAGCTGTGCAACGCGCTGGAAGAGGCGGACCAGAACGACAAAGTGCGCTGTATCGTGCTGACCGGCTCGGAAAAGGCGTTTGCCGCAGGAGCGGACATCAAGGAAATGTCCGAGATGAGCTTTGTCGACGTTTTCAGCACCGACCTGTTTGCCTCGGTCAACGAGCGTGTCTCGGCCATTCGCAAGCCGATCATCGCGGCGGTTGCGGGTTACGCGCTGGGCGGTGGCTGCGAAGTCGCCATGATGTGCGATTTCATCATTGCGGCCGATACAGCCAAGTTCGGCCAGCCCGAGATCAATCTGGGTGTTATAGCCGGTATCGGCGGCACCCAGCGCCTGACGCGCTTTGTTGGGAAGTCCAAGGCGATGGACATGAACCTAACCGGTCGCTTCATGGACGCAGAAGAAGCCGAGCGCGCGGGTCTTGTCAGCCGCGTGGTTCCTGCGAAAAAGCTGATCGAAGAAGCTGTGGGTGCAGCCCATAAGATTGCTGAGAAATCTTTGCTAACGGCTGCAGCCGCCAAAGAAGCAGTGAACCGCAGCTATGAGCTACCGCTTAGCGAAGGTCTGCTTTTCGAGCGTCGCGTCTTTCATTCGATGTTCGCCACCGAAGATCAGAAAGAGGGCATGGCGGCGTTTCTGGAAAAACGCGCCGCGCAATTCCGCGACAAGTAGGGTCGCGACAAGGAATTTCGGAAGGGCAGGCTGTGGCCTGCCTTTTTTTGTTGGCGTAGGGGGTAAGAATCGGCTTGGCAAACCTGTAAAACTTGGGTAGAGACCGCCGTCATACATGCGCGTGCGGCCCGCCTGGCCCGACTCACACTCGTGATTTCTGATCCGGTGCGGATAATTCCGTGGCGCGCAACCCTAGACAATCGTACCGAACAAAGGTCAGAGACACATGGCAAATTCGCCCCAAGCAAAGAAACGCGCTCGTCAGAACGAAAAGCGTTTCGCCGTAAACAAAGCGCGCCGTTCGCGCATCCGCACCTACCTGCGCAAAGTTGAAGAAGCGATCGCATCGGGCGACAAAGACGCTGCAACCGCAGCTCTGCGCGCAGCTCAGCCTGAACTGATGCGTGGCGTCACCAAAGGCGTTTTCCACAAGAACACCGCATCGCGTAAAATGTCGCGCCTGTCGGCACGCGTAAAAGCGCTGGGTTGATTCCCGCTAGGACGCGTCAAGCGTTTTCCTACGTAAAGGCGTCGCGCATTGCGGCGCCTTTCGTGTTTGTTGCCAGAAAGCCGCGACCTCACGAAGTCGAGAGATTCTTTCGCCCTGAACCCCGAGTCAATATCAGAGTTTCGTTGCTGCGACAGGCAACATCTTGCTACCACTGAGTCAGCGATTCACTCGCTTGGGGGGACAGGCTGTTCCAGACATCTGACTGACGGGCATCAGTCAGACATCAGGAACCAGCGTTCGAAAACCGGCCTTGGCCGGTGAAACGATCTGCTCTGGGTCTCGGGTTTTCCGAAGATCTCAGCCCTGTCAAACAATTGGGTTACGACGCGTGCCCCGGTTTTCCGGGATCCTGCTGCGGGATACGATTTGTGCATGCTGAGTATTCATTTACCCGCCGGATGGGACAGTCCGGCGCAGGGTACCCTTGTGCGTGAACGTCAATGACCGGGCAACCGGCGACGATTGATAAGACCGACAGGTCAAAAAAAATGGGATGCGTGAGGCGCTTGATGACACAAGAGAAATGGGGACAACTGCGTAACAAACTACTGAAGGCCGTTGGCAAGAACAACTTCACCACCTGGATTGAGCCTCTGGAATTTCAGGAGCTGCAGGACGGTGTAGCGGTGTTCTCGGTACCGACGAACTTCATGGGGAATTACGTCAGCCAGAATTTTGCAGATTTGATTCTGTATGAACTGAATACCGCGGGTGAGACGGTGCAACGTCTTGCTTTCAAGGCAGCTGCCAATTCGACCACGCGACCGGCAGTTGTCACGGATGAGCCCAAGCTGGCCGCAGCTGCGGCGCCAGTTGCGGAGTCCGCCAATGCGGCGCTCGAGGATCTGCAGGCCGCACCATTAGATGCGCGCTTTACCTTCGACAGCTTTGTTGTCGGCAAACCTAACGAGCTCGCCCATGCTGCCGCCCGCCGCGTAGCCGAAGGTGGCCCGGTCACGTTCAATCCGCTGGTTCTCTATGGTGGTGTTGGGCTGGGTAAAACGCACCTGATGCATGCTATCGCATGGGAGCTGAAGACCAAAAGCCCCGAGCTGAACGTGCTTTACCTGTCGGCGGAACAGTTCATGTATCGCTTTGTTCAGGCTCTGCGCGAACGCCGGATGATGGATTTCAAACATCTGTTCCGCTCGGTCGATGTGCTGATGGTGGACGATGTGCAGTTCATCGCAGGCAAGGACTCAACCCAAGAAGAGTTCTTTCACACCTTCAACGCTCTGGTGGACCAGAACAAACAGATCATCATCTCGGCCGACCGCGCACCGGGTGAGATCAAGGATCTGGAAGATCGCGTGAAATCGCGCCTGCAATGCGGTCTGGTCGTCGATCTGCATCCTACCGACTACGAATTGCGTCTGGGCATTCTGCAGAACAAGGTCCAGCAGCACATCGCCACCTATCCCGATCTGGTCATCGCCGATGGCGTGCTGGAGTTCCTGGCGCATCGCATCTCGACCAATGTGCGTGTTCTCGAGGGCGCTCTGACCCGTTTGTTCGCCTTTGCCTCGCTAGTGGGGCGTGAGATAGACATGGAGCTGACGCAGGACTGTCTGGCGGATGTGCTGCGCGCCTCAGAGCGCAAAATCACCGTCGAGGAGATCCAGCGCAAAGTGTCGGACTACTACAACATTCGCCTGTCCGACATTATCGGCCCCAAGCGCCTGCGGTCCTATGCTCGTCCGCGTCAGGTAGCCATGTATCTGTGCAAGCAACTAACCAGCCGCTCTCTACCAGAGATCGGCCGTCGGTTCGGAGGGCGCGACCACACAACCGTCATGCACGGGGTCAAGCGCATCGAAGAGCTGAAGACGACTGATGGTCAGATCGCAGAAGACGTGGAAATGCTGCGCCGCTCGCTCGAGGCCTGAGCCGCACCCATTGTCAGTAAATGCCCCGGGTCAGTGCGTCCGGGGCATTTTCTTGTGCGCTTATCTCCACGGTTGCAGAGGAAAGGACGCGTTTCGCACGCGTACCTCTTGACCACCGGGGTATTCCCACCCAGAAATCGGTAAAAAATCCTTGTGCCTCAGGGCTGAGACGCTAACGTTCCAGTCCCGCCCATTTTCGGCACGCAAGTCAGAGGAACAGAGGGTATGAAGATCAGCATCGAACGCGGCACCCTTCTCAAGGCCGTTTCCCAGGCCCAATCCGTTGTGGAACGTCGCAACACGATCCCGATCCTTGCCAATGTGCTAATCGAGGCCGAAGGCGACCAAGCCCTGTTCCGAGCCACTGATCTGGATATCGAGGTTGTCGACAAAGCGCCTGCGCAGGTCGAAAAGGCGGGTGCGACGACTGTGGCTGCTACGACCCTGCATGAAATTGTGCGCAAACTGCCGGATGGCGCGCTTGTCACCCTGACGGCGGACAGCGCAGCTGGCCGTTTGACGGTAGAGGCGGGGCGGTCGAACTTCTCTCTGGCGACCTTGCCGAAAGAGGATTTCCCGGTCATGGCGTCCTCGGAATACCAGTCGAATTTCACCGCGTCGGCGGCGTTGCTGCGTCGGTTGTTCGACAAATCGAAATTCGCCATCTCGACCGAAGAGACGCGGTACTATCTGAACGGTGTCTACATGCATGTCGCGGACGGGTCCGAAGGCGGCAAGGTCCTGCGCTGCGTGGCCACCGATGGTCACCGCCTGGCGCGGATTGATGCGGACCTGCCGGATGGCGCTGCGGACATGCCGGGTGTGATCGTGCCCCGTAAAACTGTGGGTGAGCTGCGCAAACTGCTGGACGATGACGAGATGGATATCGCTGTCTCGGTCAGCGAAACCAAGGTACGCTTTGCCACGCCGGATATCACGCTGACCTCGAAGGTCATTGATGGCACCTTCCCCGACTACACACGCGTCATTCCGCAGGGCAATACGCGCCAACTGGAAGTGGATGCTGCCGAGTTCGCGCAAGCCGTGGATCGGGTTGCAACGGTTTCGTCAGAGCGTTCGCGCGCTGTTAAGCTGCAACTGGATGCGGATAAGCTGGTGCTGTCAGTCAATGCCCCGGATAGCGGCGCGGCTGAGGAAGAGTTGGCCGTTGCTTATGGCGATGAACGTCTCGAGATTGGGTTCAACGCGAAATACCTGCTCGAAATCGCGTCGCAGGTGGATCGTGAGAACGCGGTATTCCTGTTTAACTCGGCCGGTGACCCGACTTTGATGCGCGAAGGCAATGATCTGAGCGCGGTTTACGTCGTCATGCCGATGCGCGTCTGATCGCGCTGGCGCGCGATGCCTCCGGCGGAGGTATTTTTGAACAGAAGAAGGGAGGGGTCATGGGATTGGCCCTGACCGAGCTTACGGTCTCGCATTTTCGGTCTCACAAACTGGCGCGTTTGTCTTTGGATGGGCGCCCGGTTGCGATCCATGGGCCGAACGGGGCCGGGAAGACCAATATCCTTGAAGCTGTGTCGCTGTTCTCGCCCGGTCGCGGGATGCGGCGGGCCAGCGCGGCGGAGATGACCCGGCGGCCTGAGGCTTTGGGCTGGAAACTGTCCGGCCTGCTGAGTGCGCGGGGCGGGCGGTATGAGATCGAGACATGGTCCGAAGGCGGCGCGGCGCGTCAGGTTCGGATTGATGGCAAGGCTGCCAGTCAGATCGATCTGGGCAAACTTGCGCGCGTGGTGTGGTTGATCCCGTCGATGGATCGGCTGTGGATCGAAGGAGCCGAGGGGCGGCGGCGGTTTCTGGATCGCATCGCGTTGAGCTTTGATCCCGCGCATGCCGAAGCGTCGCTGACCTATGAGAAAGCCATGCGGGAGCGAAACCGGCTGCTGAAGGATCAGGTCCGGGACGCCCATTGGTACACGGCTTTGGAAGGTCAGATGGCCGAGACAGGGTACCGGATACACGCGGCGCGTCTTGCGGCGTTGGATCATTTGCGTACCGCGCAGGAAAAGGCCGAAACGGCGTTTCCTTCAGCAGACTTGGAGTTGATTCAAACGGAAGGTGCGATGCCCGAGACTGCGGATGATCTGCGCGAGGCGCTGAGCGAAAGCCGTTTCCGCGATCTGGCGGCGGGGCGGACTTTGGTCGGGCCGCATCGCTCGGACCTGTATGGGGTGTTTGCTGCCAAGGGGGTTCCGGCCAAGGATTGTTCGACGGGTGAGCAGAAGGCGTTGCTTGTGTCCCTGATCCTGTCAAACGCACGGGCGCTAGCGGGAATGGTTGGCGCGCCACCGATTGTGTTGCTGGATGAGGTGGCTGCGCATCTGGATGCCGGGCGACGCGCGGCGCTCTATGATGAGATCTGTGCGCTGGGCGCTCAGGCCTGGATGACGGGCACCGGGCCTGAGCTGTTTGCGGAATTGGGCGACCGGGCCCAAACGCTGGTTGTTGCCGAAGGCGATGAGGGCTCGGTCGTGTCGGCTTAGGCCGGTTCGTTGACTTTGCGTTCCCACAAGAAGCCGCGCATGACCTGATCGACCGGAGTTTTAGCCATGTGGTTGACGTAGTTCGACATGGTTTTCTGCGCCAGACCCAGAACAACATCCAGAACTGCGCGGTGGGAATAGCCTGCGTCAAAGAACGCCTGCAGCTGTTCTTCGGTCGGGTTGCCGCGGGTTTCCATGACTTGCAGGGTGAAAGTGCGCAGGGCCTCCAGCTTGGCTGTCGGCAGCGGGGTTTCGTTGCGCAAAGCTTCGGTGATTTCGTCCGAGACCTTCATCATTTTGGCGATGCCGGTGTGGGCGGGGACACAGTAGTGGCATTCGTTTTCGACGTTGATGGTCTGCCAGACGACGGTTTTCTCATCATTGTCGAAATCGGTTTGCAGGAAGAGACCGTGCAGAACCTGATAGGCCTCAAGATGCTGTGGGCTTTCCGCCATCACCTTGTGCAGACCGGGCAGGCGGCCAAAGGCAGCTTGCGATTTCTCTAGCAGCGGTTTGGACCCCTCAGGGGCGGATTCGAGGTCGTGAGACGGGAAGTTGGCCATGTCAAAACTCCTGATTTCTGGCGCGATGAGTCGAATTTAGGGTTTCTTGAGCGATCACTCAAGTATATATTTGAGCAAGCACTCAAGAATTGGTGATCTATTGCCACGTAAACCCGCATATGACCGAGACGCGCTGATCGCGCAGGCGCGTGATATCTTCTGGCGTCATGGCTGGGCGGGGACGTCGCTGAAGGACCTTGAGCGCGAGTTGAAGCTGAAGCCGGGTAGTTTCTATGCGGCGTTTGGATCGAAAGATGCCCTATATGCGCTGGCGCTAGAGCGCTACGCGCAGGACGGGGTTGCCAGTATGCTGGCCTTGGCTGAAGAGCTGGGGCCGCTCGGGGCGCTCAAGGCGCAGCCCTATCGCGTGATTGCTGCCTCTGATCTGCCGACTAAAGCTTGTATGCTGGCCAAGACCTATGCCGAGTTGCAGTCAAAGGATCACGATTTGGCCGGTCAGGCAGGTGCGCATATGATCGCTATGAAATCCTGTTTCGCAGACTTGTTCCGCCGCGCCCAGAAGGCCGGAGAGATAAGCCCAGATCACGATCCCGAACGCCTTGCTGCGCGCTATCAGTCGGACCTTCTGGGCCTGCGATTGACGGCCGAACGGGACGGCGTCAACGCCACCGAAATTGCAGCTGATATCGCGGCAGACCTCGATCGGCTTTGATCCGCAGATAAATCGGATCTCAACCACAAAATCTTGGGGGAGCGCGTGACATTCCCCACCAGAAAACGTATAAGTTACCAAAATAATATAGGTACTAACGGCATGTCCGAAGACGCACAGGCACCCCAGGAATACGGCGCAGATTCCATCAAAGTTCTCAAAGGCTTAGAGGCGGTTCGCAAACGTCCCGGTATGTATATCGGGGATACGGATGATGGCTCGGGTCTGCACCATATGGTGTATGAGGTCGTGGACAACGGAATTGATGAGGCTCTGGCCGGTCATGCTGACCATGTGACCGTGAAAATTCACGCCGATTCCAGCGTATCGGTCAGTGACAACGGGCGCGGTATCCCGGTGGATATTCACCCTGAAGAAGGCGTTTCGGCGGCCGAGGTTATTATGACCCAGCTGCACGCGGGCGGTAAGTTCGACAGCAACTCGTACAAGGTGTCGGGCGGTCTGCACGGCGTGGGCGTTTCGGTTGTGAATGCTCTGTCCGAATGGCTGGAGCTGCGCATCTGGCGCGCGGGCAAAGAGCACGTTGCACGTTTTGAGCGTGGTGAGACCGCTGAGCATCTGAAAGTCGTCGGCGAATGCGGCGATCGCACCGGGACCGAGGTGCGCTTTCTGGCCTCGACAGATACGTTCTCGAACCTCGAATATTCGTTTGAGACGCTGGAGAAGCGCCTACGTGAGCTGGCCTTCCTGAACTCGGGCGTGCGCATCATCCTTATCGACGAACGGCCCGCTGAGCGTCTGGAGACCGAGCTGTTCTACGAAGGCGGCGTCAAGGAATTCGTCAAATACCTCGACCGATCCAAATCGCCTGCGATGCCGGAGCCGATCTATATCAAGGGTGAACGTGACGATATCGGTGTCGAAATCGCCATGTGGTGGAATGACAGCTACCACGAGACGGTTCTGCCCTTTACCAACAATATCCCGCAGCGGGATGGCGGGACCCATGTGGCGGGTTTCCGGGGCGCTCTGACCCGGACGATCAACAACTATGCGCAGTCCAGTGGGATCGCGAAGAAGGAAAAGGTCAGCTTCACCGGCGACGATGCACGCGAAGGTTTGACCTGCGTGTTGTCGGTGAAAGTGCCGGACCCGAAATTCTCGTCGCAAACCAAAGACAAGCTGGTGTCGTCCGAAGTCCGTCCCGCAGTCGAAGGCCTGATGAACGAAAAGCTGGCCGAGTGGTTCGAAGAAAACCCCAATGAAGCCAAGGGTATCGTCGGCAAGATCATCGAGGCCGCATTGGCCCGTGAGGCCGCCCGAAAGGCGCGTGAGCTGACCCGCCGCAAAACGGCGATGGATGTGAACTATCTGGCCGGGAAGCTGAAAGACTGTTCCGAGAAAGACCCGTCCAAAACCGAAGTCTTCCTCGTCGAGGGTGACTCGGCGGGTGGGTCCGCCCAAACAGGTCGCGACCGTCTAACTCAGGCCGTTTTGCCCCTGCGCGGGAAAATCCTGAACGTCGAACGCGCTCGGTTTGACCGAATGTTGTCGTCGCAGGAGATCGGGAACCTCGTCATGGCGCTGGGCACCGGCATTGGACGCGATGAGTTCAACATCGAAAAGCTGCGCTACCACAAGATTGTCATAATGACCGATGCGGATGTAGATGGCGCGCATATTCGTACCCTGCTGCTGACTTTCTTCTACCGTCAGATGCCGGAATTGATTGAAGGTGGGTACCTCTACATTGCGCAGCCACCGCTCTATAAGGTTTCGCGTGGTAAATCAGAGGTTTACCTGAAAGACCAGGCCGCACTGGATGACTATCTGATCAATCAGGGGGTCGAGGGTGCTGTTCTGAAACTCGGCTCGGGCGAGGAAATCGTCGGCCAAGACCTGACCCGCGTCGTCGACGAAGCGCGCCAGTTGAAACGCGTTCTGGATGCCTTCCCAACTCACTACCCGCGTCACATTCTGGAACAGGCCGCCGTGGCCGGTGCCTTTGTCCCCGGTGCTGTCGATGCCGACTTGCAAGGTGTTGCCGACAAGGTTGCCGCTCGTTTGGACCTGATCGCGTTGGAATATGAACGCGGCTGGCAGGGCCGTATCACGCAAGATCACGGCATCCGTCTGGCACGCATCCTACGCGGCGTCGAAGAGGTCCGCACACTGGACGGCCCCATGCTGCGCTCGGGCGAGGCGCGCAAGACCGGCAGCTTCACGCAAAGCCTGCAAGAGGTTTACAACACCCCGGCTACCCTGATCCGCCGTGATCGGATGCAGGCGATCCACGGCCCGCTAGACCTTTTGCGCGCCATTCTGGAAGAGGGCGAAAAGGGCCTGTCGCTTCAGCGATACAAGGGCTTGGGTGAGATGAACCCGGATCAGCTGTGGGAAACCACGCTGGACCCGGACGCGCGCACTCTGTTGCAAGTGCGTGTGGATGACATGGTCGAGGCCGACGATCTGTTCACCAAACTGATGGGAGACGTGGTCGAACCCCGCCGAGAGTTCATTCAGCAAAACGCCCTGAGCGTTGAGAATCTGGATTTCTGAAAACTTAAAGCCTTCACAAAAGGTTCGGTCGCAAGGCGTCCGCCAATGTGAAACTCGTCAACCGGCGCCAAAGCGTCGCGAGAAATCGGTGGGGTCAAGTCCAGTGCTGCGCAACCATCAGAAATTCGCCTTAGCAAGTGACCAGATTGGTAGTGGTGCGCGACTTCATTGGGATCGGTCATGTTGAAGCCTCCCTAACTTATGCCGCTATGGTAGACTCGGTGATCTTGAATGTCAGCTCCGTCCGCTTATCCGGATTTGCAAAGTCCAGTTGCGAATGTCTGCCTAGGGCTGACTATCTACGCCAGGCATCGTCCGCCAAAATCATCGCTCATCTCCTTCCTTTGAGGCCTTCGCTGCTTGGTAGCAGGTCCACAACCGCTCCACCTCATGGAGCGGATCCTCAGTGGACCGCTTGTGTGAATTCAGCTGCTGTTTCATCGCTTGACGAGATGCAACATCCTGCATGATCTGGTCCGCACGGAACACATCGACTTTTTGAACGTATTCAACCTCTGCTTCTGCCAGCAAGCGCTCCAGTAGTCCTGACGTTGAAGAAGAATCTGAATAGATCCAACCCGCTGGGCATTGGTCGATGATGCCCAAAACCTGGCTTGCAACATCCGCGGCAGGTGGAGCCGCCGAAAGGTTGATTGGAGATGCGTCCAAAACCTGACGTGACCAGTTCAGGGCAGGGTAGATGCGAGATGACCAGGCGTATGGCTCGTCATCGATCACTCTCAAGACCGCAATTTCAACTGGGTAGAACTGTCCTCTTACGGCTACGATCCTCAGGTCGCAGAACAGCATACTGACAACCGGTTCCGGCAGGCCAATATCCTTGTAGACGCTGCCAGATCCTTCAGTGATTTTATCGTTTTCACTCATTCTGGCCACTTGTTCTCTATAATTCATCGGTCGGTCCACTCCGCTACACCATCAGCTGGCTCAATCTACGCGATGTGTTCTTGCGCAGTCGCCAGAAGTGCCGGCCATGCATCTGAATCCTCTTTCAAGCGCGCTCGGATCTCTGCAATCAAGTTATCCAAAGGAATATCGTGCAATGGGTGACCAGAGATCGCTTCATCTGAAAACTCATCACTCATCGAAGGGGTTCCAATCACCTTGGTCCTGACAGTGTGCACACAGAGCGGTTGGCCTGTCTTTCTTCCGGACGATATCGCCGACATGGCCACACCTTGCACATGTGCGCTTACTGTCCAGCCGGACACGTTTGAGCAGGGGGTCCAGGCATTGATCGTACCGACTGAAGCTGATCTGGATTGAACCGTCTTCGCCTGTCGTCACATCAGAGATCTGCACTTGAATCGGTGTCTCACAGGTCTCTCGAACCACATGTTCCGCCTCTGCGAGGAACTGACCAAGCAAGACTAGCCGACCCGGCCCAATACTTGGCCACAGTGATGCCGTATCAGCGCTCACCAAGTCTGGAAAGCGATCTGCAATGTTTAGCTCAAGATCTTTCGGCCATTTTGCCTCAGCGTCTTCAAATCTATATTCAAGGTAGGTGTTGTAGCACCAGCAGCAAAGCGTCGTCAGATGGCCTCTGATGTTCTGCACCTGCGCGGCGTTTCCACAGGATTCGCATGTCTTCTCGATCTCCTCGACACGTGTCTCCAGCTCGTCGAAGATATTTCGATTGCATTCTCGTGTGTAAACGCGCAATCCACCCAACTTTTGCTTGATCTGCACGACAACCGGTAGTTTTCTCCCAAAAATATCAGGACGTTGCTCAACGCTACGTTTTACATCCTCAAGTGCCAGTGCGAGCTGGTCAGCCCAGCCCACACGATGCTCTCCAAGGGCTTTCAGCACGCTTGTATGGATGTCATTCCAGTCGACGACCTGTTTCATCACACATCCCTCAGCGCGCCAGATTTTTCATCAACAGCGCGCATGATCTCTTCAAAAGTGAGATCTTCGATACCTTCGAAATCGGCAGGCGAGATTGGGATCACAACACTGCTTTCAATGTCGTGGACAGCGAGCGACAGCATCAGGAACCTTGGATCTTCAGTATTCGAGAAAACCGGCTCAATTGTCCTCGTCATTATCGTTCTCTTCGTCAGTGATGCGATCATCCAACTCGCGAATGCTCGCCCGGATCTGCGACAGCAATTCGTTGTCACTCTCATTCACCTTGCGCGCTCTGATTTCGTCTGCACTGACCGGATCAGACAGTTTTGCATGGCCCAATGCGATCTCCGCTGCTTGCAGTGCCAAAAGCGCCCTGGTCAGTGAGTCAATCTCGACGTCCGCAATGAGAGCATCAAACTCCTCTGCGCTGGTGATCGGAACAGACAGCGGTGCTCGCCCGGCGAGAAACTCGGCCTTCTTCAGCGTCAGGAACGCCTTCGTCACCTTGTCAGTGTCAGTGCGGGGTTCTCGAGCACTTGTCTTCTCCAGCCACATTGAGGCGATCTTCTCAACCAGTGCCCACACGGTCTGCGTGCGATCATGCTGCGAGATCTCGAAGCGTACTGCTTTCTCTTCGATACCGAGCTGCTCGGACTGTCGTTCGTTCACGCGCACTTCGTAGTCGCAGAGTCCGTCAAGATCGTCGCTGACATTCCCGGCATGGGCCCGGGCGACTTCGCTCTCATTCACGTAGACAACGATTTTAAGCATCGTTCTCCAGCCTTTCGCCACGCACGCAGGACAACGTCCGCGATCATCAGATCGGTCGATTTGGCCATAGTAGCCACAAACTGAGCAGGTCAACCTGTCCCGAACGGGGTTTTTCCGAACGCCAAAGAACCTCTTCCTTTCAGGGTAGCGCTTGCTCGCGACATCATGCGCGCACCAACAACACAGGGTCGTGTACCAGCCGTCCAACAGCTGGGTCTCGGCAGCGTTTGAGCATCGTTCACAGCTGCGATTTGCTCGTTCAATCGTGGCGGTGATCATCGATTGGATGTGTCGATTATCGCACCGGTGGTAGATGCGGTGCTCGCCGAGTTTCTCTTTGATCTGAAGGACAAAGGGGTAGGTGGCACCCTTCAGATTGCAGTATTCCTTAACCTCTGTGAAGAGCGCCGTGACCAAGCCGGACCAGCCTTCGGGTGTGCGTCCGAGGCTCTCCTCGACCGATTGTTTGATGTCTTTGAAATCAATTGCGTTCGTGACGTCGCCCGCCATGTCGGACACCTCCTGAGGATGGTAGGAGGCGTCGGAATCGAACCGACTCGTGCACTCTAATCTGGAGCGATTACAAGGATATAAGCCTCGCCCGCATACCAATGCTGCCTCCCGCGGATTTCGCGTGGGTTATCGACCTCAGGCCGATATTCGATGGCAGTGGATGCGTGTGTTCGTCATGAAACGAAGCTGACCCAGTTCGTATGACCATGTCAAGACGGAGCGTGCTGCACTTCGAAATTCACCGCGTAGTTCTGGGAACCTTCTAGTTTAGCGTGTGCCCAAAAGAATGAAGTCACTTATTTTCCGTTCCAACCACAGTGTCGAGTAGCTCTTAGATAGCGAAACGATTCGATCCCCTGTGATCCGGACGCGAACTCAGAAACTCCGTCGATAGTTCGCTCTGAACCGACGCGCGTCTTTTGATCTGCGTCTGATGCGCTCTGTTCTGGAAAAATACAAAAGTCTTGATCTGGCCAAACCTCAGCGGCAGCATTGACCTGTATCTTTCGAAAAATGGAGATCCCGGTTGCAAGACCTTGTAAGCCTCATTCCATTTAGCGTCTCGAGTCATTTGTGATGATACGTTCCTCACCTGAATTACTGGCGGTTTCGAGGCGTTGGTATGAAATACTCAGAACCAAGAAGAATACTGACGAGTTGCAGGATTTTCTGTCGAAAGCAGATGAACTAAGGTTCGTTGGAACAGGCGAAGGTGAGTTTTGGAGCGGGCGAGCAGTTCGCGGTGGGGTTAGCAGCTTTTTCGCGGAGATTCCGGCACCAGTCGTTTTCGAAGAAGTTGAGGCGGAAGCCTTCGAAAACGGAGAAACGGGATGGTCGTCCTTCGTCCATAAGATTCAGTTTGTCGGCTTTGATGAAGCCGTCTTTTATCGCACTGTCCTGATTTTTGTCTTGGAGGGAGCGGCCTGGAAGATCATTAATCGCCACGCTTCAGTGCCAACGCCAAATATTGAACTCGTGGGTAAAGAACAGCCGGCCATCCAAAAACTGGTTGATGCTGCGCGTGAAGAGGGACCCGAGCTGATCCAAACCGAAGGTTTAGCTTCGGTACTTTTCACTGATGTGGAGGGCAGTACAACTTTAGCGGAAGCGTTGGGTGATAAGCGTTGGTCGGTGTTGATCGAAAACCACTTCCAAGTCTTATCGGCGATCATTGAAAAGCATCATGGCCAGTTCGTTAAATCCCTTGGAGATGGAACGTTGTCCGTCTTTTCGTCTGCGAAAGAAGCACTAATGGCCGCTATCAAAATTCAGAAGGCCATTGCATCGGCAACCGGGGAGCCATCTTTCGGTGTTCGGATTGGGATTCACACCGGTGATGTCGTGCAATCTCGTGGAGATTTTTTCGGTACTGTGGTCAACAAAGCGTCACGCATAACGACCGTTGGTGCGGAAGGCGAGATACTCGTTTCAGATGCGACTCGCGCCATGGTCGGAGGACGAACCGATTTCTCATTTTCTGAATTAGAACCCAGACTCCTGAAAGGTCTACGCGGTCACCACGTCTTGTATCGGTTGGAGTGGCAAGATTGAGTGTTGGGAGCGCCATAACTCCGGCAAATCGCCTTGTCTCCTAGGGGAGCAGCACTGCCAGTTGTTTTGAGGTTCGCAGCACAGCTCACATCGCCAGCAATTCCCGATGAAATGCGACCATTGCCCAGGTGTCGCGCGTGCAATACGCAACAAGATCAGCATATACCTTCTCGCGCGCTGGATCGTCTGGTTGGGTCAGTGTCACGTCCTTCCAAAGACGAGACGCGCTTGCCCCCTCTGTGATGTCCAGATCATCGTATGAAAGTTCTGGCAAAAACGCAGGCAGAACGGCCTTGATAGAGGCGCTTCCCTTGAACGCGGGATCGTTGATCACTTCATCCGCAAACGGCTTCATAAGATCTACAACGCGGGCGTTTAGGCCTTCCAGGAACTCTGCATGCTCTGGATAAGTTTCCGCCATTTTCGTATTGCGCGATTTCTCGAACGGAGCATACCAAACCACTACAGAGCCAACGTCTCCTATGTCCTCACGAAGCCTTTTCAGCAAGGCTGGCATCGGGTTACTGGCGTCTCGGTGGAGATACTCCCTGTGCTCTATTTCTCCGCCAGGCTCATGCTGGATATGCAAGGAATACTGGAAAGCCACTTGCTGATAGGGACGCGTTCCGTCCCAGGGTGGTAGCAAACTCTGAGACGTCTCGTAGTCAAAATAATAAACCGGATAGACAATCTCGCTCAGAAACCTGCATAATTCCTGATGATCGATTGTGCGCCCACCATTCGCCGTAGCTCTCAAGTAGCGTTGCGTCGACTTGCCCAACCCTGATGGATCAGTGATCTCGTCAATCTTTGTGATCCCATTTGCGATGAGTTCCGAGGCTTTTTCCGCATTCATGAACGAAAGGCGGTGGATACTGTCTTGCGCGAGAGGTGGGTCGAGTTTTTCGCGGATCTCCAGCCATTCACCATAGGATTTAAGGCGCGTACGTTCGGGGGACGGATCAGGTATCGTACCGCTGGCAACGACGCTCAATGCCTGATCGATACGCGTGCGTGTTTTTTCGATCTGCTCAGTCACCGCATCCGTGATGTCAGTGATGCCGACAAGCTCTTGCGGATTGATTTCGCCGTTTCTGACGTAGTCACGGTTCACATGTGCCACTTCGCAGCGCGAAATGGGGAACCCGGCCGCCTCAAGCACGACACGCTGGAATGCGAGATCAAAAGTGTGCTCGGGCTTTGCAGAAGTCCCGCTCTTGATCTCTGTCAGAACGTACCCATCGTCACTGCGGCTCACGATGTCGGAGATGCAAGTTATGGTTCCATCTTCATAGCGTCCCTGCGCCACTGCGTTTGCACTGTTTCTTCAAGCCTCCAAAGTACGCGCGGGCAGAGCCAGGTATTCTGAAAAATCTGAAAAACCGAGGCGAACGAGATCACCAAAAAGCTCCTCTGCATAAGGTTCAAACGCGTGCCCCTCGTCAAAGCGTGCTTGCAATGAGGGGTCAATTGGCGGCAACAGATGCCTGGCGTGTTTCTTGATCCATAGCCAGGCAGGGTGCCTGAGAAACATCATGTAATCTGATTTGGATAGCATCGTGTAATTTGCTTCCCAGAATTGATGAAACCAGTGAAAGACCATCATGGTCAGCTATTGAGAGCAACTTTTCTTTGGCGCAGTCGGCGTCACCACTCTACCAAAGCCTCATGTAAATCGTACCGATAGCTCGGTGTCCATCACGCCACCAAAACCAGCTGACCATTCTTCACCCGGAGACACTGGCCATGCGTCTGTCAAAGTTCCGGTTGTAACCAGCTCGCCTCCCTGAAGCTGGTCGGCTTCGGAGAGCAGAGACACAAGATGAGCCAGGACTTCAATTGGGCCTCCAAGCGCGTTTTCACCTTTGCCGGTCTCGATGGCCTCGGCGCCCTTGAACAATGCTACTGGCACCTCCGCCAAGCCGGTCAAGACATCATGCGTCGCCGCGATTTTGTCGCCAAGAACAAGGCAGCCGTGCAATCCTTGTGCTGCGATTGAGTCTTCGACCGAGAATTTCCAGTTGGGATAAATCGATTGAACAATTTCAAATCCCGGGGCAACCCAATCCACGCAACCTGCCAACTGCTCATTGTTCATTTCAGCCGTTGGCGCATAGCCAAGGCCTAGTACGATTTCTGGCTCGATTCTCGGTTCAGAATACCTTGCCAAGTCTATCGGCTTATCAGTCGAAAACAGCCCATCGGCGTGGACCTCTCCCCAAATGGGTTGATCCACACCATAAACAGGCCAAATCGTGCGGTTCGTGAAGCCGACCTTCCGGCCAACTCTCATTTTGCCCTGAAGTTCTCGGACGCGACTTGCAATCGAATAAGCGTCATCCAGCGTCAGCTGTACTGCATCTGAAGACAGTTTAGGTATCTGCTGGGCAGAGGTCAGGGCATCAGCGATTGTCTTAGCGTTAGCTTCAAAATCTCTTGTCATATTCGCATTATACGCGCCGACGGCTGAATTGCGATGCAAGCGAGGTTTTGAAGAACCGGGATGGTGATCTCCGCCTAAATCTGGGTTCAGGACCTATGAAGTGTCTCGAATTTAAACGGCAGTTTCTACTATCAGCGGATGTTCGACATAATCGGAGCAACGACTTAGTTGCGGGCGGAGCAGACATTGGAGCGAGTTGCGACGAACGACTGCTATGCGGACTAAGCTGCCATATGGGAAATCGGGTGACTTCCCCATCTACTGATATCCGTCTGGGTCGTTAGGAGTGTTTAGTAATGTGCCTTCAAAGGCGTCGAGATTATCATTCATTTGAAGCCAAGGCAGCTTGCTTTGCTTGTTTACATGAAAAGTCGGTTTGAAATCTTCCGGGTTTTCGAGTGACGCAGCATAGAGGTGCATACCACCCGGATAGTGATCGGCTTCAAATCCAATGGGTGACCCACACGTCCCGCAAAAGTGCCTGAAAACGCCTTTGGAACTTTCGTAAGTGCGGGGTTTATCACCGGTCCACTCAAAGTTCTCCATCGGCACACCAAGCCAAGCAACCACCGGCGCTGCGCAATTCCGACGACAGTCATCACAGTGGCAATAGCATGCCCATGTTTGATCACCCTGGAAGACCCAGCTTGTTTTTTTACAAAGACAATACCCTCCATTCGACTTTCCTCCAAACCTCCCGCAACATAGGGCGCAGATGGGTTTTGAAATAGAAGTTTTGGGACGTTTCATCAGCAGAAAACGTCGGAGTTGAAGGTCACTTTGGCTCGGTGCGAACGTTGGCTGAAATTCGCGATGACCACGATGCGGACAAAACAGCCATATGCAATCGAAGTGAAAGCAAGCTGTGTACCGCCACCAAATTGGTCAGTCGGCGGACACTCTAATCCAATTCGTTCACGTACACCGCCCCATTGAGCATGACGAAGTCAATCGTGTCGATTGGTTCCCACTCCTCTGGTGCGTCGAACCACTGATCAGTACCGCCAATTACGGTGATGTCCTCGAGCGGGTTTCCATCCACCAGAATAAGATCAGCATAGGCTCCAGCCTCGATCACGCCGAGCTTGCCAGCCTGATATGGGTTCCTTGGCCCAGACATGGCGATCATTTCCCCGGCGGTCGAAGTCAACTGCTTCAACACTTCAAAATTGCTGTCGAATGTCTGCGTCCGCCACCAGATTTCATAGCGTCGCGCTCGTTCTGCATCGGCGAACTTGCCGACGTAGTCAGAGGCAAAGACGACTTTGACGCCGTTCTTGAGAAGGTTGCGACCAAAATCAGCGTACTGTTGGCCGAGTTCTTCCACCAACGGGATTTTATCTGCTGGCATAAGAGGGTTGCGTGCAAGGTCAGGAGATATGCCCCACATTTGTGGAACCATGTACCCGCCTTCTGCTGCGATACGCTGCATGGTCTCTTCGGAAATGAAGAACCCGTGTTCAAAAGTTTTCACGCCGCAGTTAAGAAGTCGGTTAACGGCGCGGTCAGTAAAAGTATGTGCCGCGACGTATGTTCCCCAATCCGCCGCCGCGCCGGTAATTGCGCAGATTTCATCTTCGGTAAATTGCGTCGTGTCGATTGGGTCAAAGCGCGATGAGCCCCCGCCGCCGCCCATAATCTTAATTTGTGTGGCACCGTTACGCAGGTTCAGGCGTGTGGCCTTCAGTGCCTCGGGAACTCCGTCTACAACATTACCAATACCCATACGTTCAAAATTCGACAGGTCGCCAGCATCGTTGATCGAAAAACCTGCGTCAGCGCGGTCACGGAAATCACCGTGGCCAGAAGTCTGTGAGATGAAAGCGCCAGATGGATACAAGCGCGGGCCGACTACGCGACCTAAATTTATTGCTCTGGCCAAGCCAAACGCAGGACCTCCCATGTCCCTCACGGTCGTGAACCCATCTCTGACAAAACGTTCAGAAACGATAACCGCGTTGTAGCTGATGTCAGTAATGTCGAGGTCGCGCTCTACTGGCCCGAAGTCATCGTTGATCATGACATGAGCATGGCCATCTATCATACCCGGCATAAGAGTGCGGCCACCGCCATCGATTACAACAGCATCCGGTGCATCGATGGTTCCCTCTGAAACCTCACTGATTAGGCTGCCTTCGACAAGCACACTTCCTGCTTTCAAGCCATCGTTAACGCCATCGAAGATATTGATGTTTGTAATAAGCGTTTTCTCAGGCCGCTCTGCGTCGAAAATCATCGCAGGCAATTCGCCGGGCGCATATGCACTGGAAATGTCCGACTGCGCAGCGGCCTCCAGTGCTGATAGCGAAACGCTGGCTGCAAGAGCGACCAGAAAACCCGATTTTGAAAAGGTCATGATAGTTTTCTCCCCCGTCTCTCTTACGAGTACCATGCGCCCGTTCGACTAAACAATAAATGATTAGCATGTCAGGCGACGTGCTGCGCAAAAGAGAAATCGCCTGACGTGCACTCCAAAGGGCAAAATCTCGTGGATTGTCGACAGGTTTTTTGACCGCTTTGGGCTCAGCGCTGCCATTTTCTGCGATGAGCATGATTGACCGCTCGCGCAAGAGCGCGCTGCGTTGTTATGGAATGAAAAGCATGTGTTTGCGCCTAGGGCAACATTGCACGCACAGCTGCCGCTAGGGGTAAGTGCAGAGAATGTCTGCGCCGAGCGCAGATTGAGCAATGCTGCTAGCAAAACCGACGGCGGCTATACAACTTGACCCATCGTTCATAGTGTAAATGCATGAACAGATTCCGAAATGCTCAACCCTCTGATGCAGTTCGATGCTTTGAGATCGAGACTGCTGCCTATGAAGGTGACGAAGCGGCTACCCTCGAAAAGATAGCAATGAGAATCGAGGTCTATCCCGATGGTTTCCTTGTTCTTGAGGTCGAAGGCGAGATCGTCGGCTTTGTGAATTGCGGATGTGCATACGACGTCGAAATGTCTGATGAGGAATTCAAAGAACTTGTGGGGCATGACCCCGATGCGCCAAATGTGGTTATCATGTCTGTCGTCTTAGATCCGGCGCATCAAGGAAAAGGCCTATCGCGGGCACTGATGACAGAATTCGCTGGCCGCATGAGAAAAATGGGCAAATCCGCGATCTACCTTATGTGCAAAGAGCATCACGTCCCGCTTTATCAGAGATTTGGGTACAACTACCTGCGTCCATCAACCTCTGATCATGGAGGAATGACTTGGCACGAAATGTCTATGCAACTTTAAAACGTTGGTTGGTTGAGCCACGGTGAGTGGATATTCAGGGCCGACCGAGCCGCGCTACATTGAAAGGGATCTGCCGCGACCTCGCAATTGAGCTTTGTTGTTCGTTTTGGGTTGAACTTTACTAGTCAGAATGCACTTTTGATTGAGTTTTGATGCGTTAAAGTTGATCGAATTACGCTACAACAATCGAAGTTTGAGCGTGTATAGCGAACCGTGCAAACTTATGGGCAAATCGTGCAAACTTATGCGCAAATGCTGCGCAAAATTATGGGCGAAGCCCCCCAGATTTTCTGAAAAAATTCAGTGTTAGGAATGCAGCGTTATGCGCGCACCTACATGAATTGTGGGCTTACCCAAAATGCCTTCTTCCACATCATATATTAGCCCGGAGACTAATTTTTGCACTGTAATACCTGGAAGTGAGGTGGCGGTTTAGTAAATTTCGATCAATGCACGCCTTGTGGACGATGTCGTCGCGGTCTGGACTAGCGTGCTTCAGTATCAGGTCTCGCGCTTCACAGCGGTCTAATCCAAGACTTCTTGTAACACTTCGCCGCTCGCACCGTTAGGACGTGCCGTACTTAATAATGCAGACAGTGTGGATGCGAGAGCAGTCGTGCAAACACGGCGTGCAACCCGTTGTGGTTTTAAGTTCGGTCCAGCAAAGATAATCGGCACATGTGTGTCACCGCGCCACGCTGACCCGTGGGTGGATGTGACGGACAGACCATCGAAGTCTGCGATGAACCAGCCGGGTTTGAAGACTACGTATATGTTCCCGGATCGGGTCGGATTATAGTTGTTGCGGATCAGGCGCATGATGTCGGTATCGGGCAGGAGGTTTGCTTCGATAGCCGTACTGGGGACGGCGAATGCCACATCGGGAAAGGATAGAAGCTCTTCTGCAATAGCTGACTCCAGCGTGGGTAAATCAATATCACGGCGAGCCAATACTTCGGGGGCGATATTGAGATAGGGGTGATTATAACCCTCAAGCAGTTTCCCGGTGATCCCAAACCGCTCCTTAAGCCTGGCTATCTGTTCCGTCGGGTCCCATGTGTCCGGAGCAACAAGGCCAGTTTGGATGCCAACACTCTCCAAATAGCCCGGCGCATCGGTGGTGCCGTGGTCCGCCGATAGAACGATCAAAACGTTTTCCAGCCCAATCCGTTCGTCGATAAACGCGAAGAGATTCATGAGAGTCTGATCGAGGCGGTATATCGTGTCCTCGGCTTCAAGACTGGAGGGGCCAAACACATGGTTGACGTAATCCACGGACGAGAAGCTAATCGCCAGATAATCCGTTACCGGGTCTTGCCCGATATCCTCGGCAGCAATCAATCGTTTGGCAAATTGCGCCGTCAGATCGTCACCAGCGGGACTAAGCGTTAAAAAGGTCGTAAAGTAGGGATCTTCCAGCGGGTCAAACCCATTTTGCGCCGAAGAATAGCGATGAGGAAAGGTTGTGCCGAACCCGGCGACATCCGTCTCCCATGGTTGGTTGTCGCGGTCGCCAAAGAGATAGGTCTCCTTTGGGTGCATCAACTCCCAAGAGGTTCCTTCAAAGGAGGCGCTCGGCGATGCGTCATTCCATGCGGAAACCCAATCCGGGTATTTGTCGTAGTAATAGGAGCTTGTGACAAAACGATTTGCGGCTTTTGAGAACCAGAAGGCTTTGCCGCTTTGTCCCGCCATTGTAATAGCCCCACGGTCTTTGATTGAAACTCCAAAGACTTTGGCCGCGCTAGCAGTGGAAGCGCTTAACTCGTCCGAAAGCGTCGTAACAAGCATGGCGCGTGGTGACCGCCCATCTGTGCCAGCTGCCGCCTGTGTTGGGTCAATTTCAATATCGTCATTGACGCCAGCGCCATCTCCAAGAAGCGGAGCGGTGCTGTCTTCAACGTTGTAGACAACGCGGTCCAAGGTTCTGTCGAACCAAATGTTTCCGATCATCCCGTGCACTGCCGGTGTTGCCCCGGTCGCCAATGTGGCGTGCCCGACAACCGTCTCTGTATTGGCATGGCAATGATGGGCGTCCACATAGTGTACACCGTTTTTTAGTAAATACTTAAGGCCACCCTCCCCAAGATTCTCAAAGTAGCGTGTCGGCAGATCGCCCCGAAACGCGTCAACGGTCAGCTGCAAAACGAGACGAGGAGGTTCTTGCGCATACGCAGGAGCGATTGCAACCAACCACAAAGACAAACAAGCTCTCAGTGTTTTGGTCATAATTCTTCCTTTCGCTGTATTGCGTAGCAGGTTGGCGGCGACCGCAATTGCGCGTTAGAACAACCCGTTTCAATACCAAACTGATAACAAAAACGCTTCAAGTCTACTTCTTCCGACCTATCGCGAAAGAGCCTGCAACACCCAAACCAGTGTTCATCCAAACAATTGCTTGGAACTGAGGTGCCCGGATCGGTTTTGATCCAAAACAAGGCTTTGAGTCTTTTGAGACACTAAACTCTGCGCCAGAAACCCTGTTTCAGGTGAAACGCTATGACCAAAAACCTATCTGTTTTTCTTATTTTGGCTGGTTTAGTAATTGCTGGTGCGTTGCTGTATGTCGTTGTTGCCGAGGATGGCGATGAATTGCCGATTGGGTTTGTTCAAGGAAACGGGCGGGTTGAAGCGGAACAAGTCGAAATAGCACCAACTAGTGCAGGTCGGGTTGCGAAGGTAACGGCAACAGAAGGCAGTATGGTTGCAACCGGTCAAATCCTGGCCGAAATGGACATAGACGAGCTATCTGCGGCTCTGGACCGGGCTAAAGCCGAAGTAGCATTGGCAAATCAAACAAAGGCCGAAGCAGAAGCGCTCGTAGTGCAACGCCAAAGCGAGCAGCGCAGGGCTGAGCAAGAGCTTGATCGTGCCACGGCGTTGCTGGCAGGACAAAATATCTCCAAAACTATCTTTGAAGATCGCGATACCACTCATAAGGTTGCGACAGCAGTATTGGGCGCCGCCAAAGCCCGAGTTGCAACCGCAGAAAGCCGTATTGCTGCCGCTGAGGCGGAAGTGCGCAGGATTGAGGCACAGATTGAAGACAGCGCTCTAGTGGCACCTTTGCCCGGACGCGTGCTTTACCGGCTTGCAGAACCCGGAGAAGTGGTTGGCGCGGGCGAACCAATCCTGACTATTCTTGGCCTTGAGAATGTTTACATGGAAGTTTTTCTTCCGGCGCTTGAAGCCGGACTTTTGCCCATTGGAGCTGAGGCTCGCATCGTGCTCGACGCTTTGCCGGAATATGCAATACCAGCATATGTCAGCTTTGTTTCTCCGGAGGCACAATTCACCCCCAAACAGGTCGAGACCCTGGACGAGCGAGAGCAACTGGTTTTTCGCGTTCGCGTCCGTATCCCAATAGACTTGGTTGAAAGTCGGATTGAGCATGTCAAAACCGGTCTGCGCGGTGTCGCGGTGATCCGGCTGAACCCAGCCGCTGCTTGGCCTGAGGCGCTTGAACAACGCATCCCAGAAGAGCTGTTCGAATGAGAGTAGAGGATGAAACCTGCGATATTCGAATTTCAGGTGTTACGCACCGCTATCGCAAGCATGTCGCATTGGATTCTGTTTCGTTAGAACTGCCAGGCGGCCAGCTTGTTGGCTTTATCGGGCCGGATGGGGTGGGAAAGTCTACACTGCTTGGTTTGATCACCGGCGCAAAGAAACTGCAATCCGGCAATATCGACGTTTTAGGCGGCCCGATTGGCAATTCTGGCCATCGACACAGCATTTGCCCAGCCATCGCTTTCATGCCGCAAGGGCTGGGTCGAAACCTGTATCCGGAGCTATCTGTACGCGAGAACCTTGAGTTCTTCTCAGGTCTCTTTGCTCAAGGACATTCAGAGCGGGACGAACGTATAGCGGCGCTATTGGCTGCGACAGGGCTTGCGCAGTTTGAAGACCGTCTGATGGGCAAGCTCTCGGGTGGGATGAAGCAAAAACTAGGTCTTTGCTGTGCGTTAATCCATGACCCCAAACTTTTGGTTTTGGATGAGCCAACGACCGGGGTCGACCCGTTGTCGCGTCGGCAGTTCTGGGCTTTGATTGATGCAATCCGAGCAAAAAGCCCTGAACTGTCGTTATTGGTTTCAACGGCGTACATGGAAGAAGCCGAGGGTTTTGACCGGATTGTCGCGATGGACGCGGGTCAAGTCATCTTTCATGGGAAGCCCGCCGAATTGAAAGGGAGTGATGTCGACCTCGAAATTGCATATCGGCGTCTGAGAGCACGGGAGTTGCCTGTCGAACCGGCGGGAAAAAACAAAACGAATGGGCAGATCGAAGCAAACCCAGTGATAGTTGCGCGTGGACTGACACGACGCTTTGGTGATTTCACGGCCGTAGACGACGTCGACTTCACAATCAATCGCGGAGAGATATTCGGGTTTCTAGGATCAAACGGTTGCGGCAAATCCACGACAATGAAGATGCTGACTGGCTTGTTACCTTCCAGCTCAGGTGAAGCACTGCTGTTTGGCAACCCTGTCGATGCATATGACCGAAAAATGAGGCGTGAAATAGGCTACATGAGCCAGGCCTTTTCCTTGTATGGCGAGTTGTCAGTCCATCAGAACCTACAATTGCATGCGCGGATATTTGCAATTGCCGACCGAGAACAACGTGTTTCGGAACTCACCGAGCGCTTTGGGCTCGAAGAGCACCGGCATACGTTGGCGACGGCACTGCCCTTAGGGATCAAACAGCGACTGTCGCTAGCCGTAGCAGTGATCCACCGTCCGCGGGTGCTAATACTCGACGAACCAACATCCGGTGTGGACCCAGAAGCGCGCGATTCCTTCTGGGACTTGCTGATTGAGCTCTCTCGAAACGAGTCGGTTACAATCTTTGTGTCCACTCATTTCATGGGTGAGGCGGAACGCTGTGATCGCGTTTCTTTTATGCATGCTGGTAGAGTTCTAGCGGAAGGTACTCCGGCTGAACTGATCGCTGTTGAAGGGGCGGAAAACCTTGAAGACGCCTTCATTTCGGTATTGGAAGCAGCAGAAAAACCAGTCTCTGTTGTCGCGCCAAAGGTGGGTTTTAGAACCAAATCCCACGCCGGGGGAGGAGCGTTTTCTCGTATATTGGCATATGCGCGGCGCGAAACCGTTGAAGTAGCTCGCGACCCGGTGCGTCTGGCTTTCGCGTTTCTGGGTTCTGCTATTCTAATGTTAGTTTTTTGCTTTGGAATTACGCTGGATATCGATGAGCTTGAATTCGCTGTACTTGACCTTTCTCAGGGGCCGGAGAGTCGTGCTTATTCGGCTGAATTCGCCGGATCGTCCTACTTTAAAGCCACATCGCCGCTGCAAAGCGCCAGCGAAGGGCGCGACCGTCTGGTGGCAGGTGAGGTCTCTCTGGTAGTTGAGTTGCCACCTGACTTTGACCGAAAGATGAGTACGGGGGAACCGACCCAGATACTTGCGACTGTAGACGGTGCTATCCCATTTAAGGGTGAGACGGTTGAAGGCTATGTTTCCGGATTGCACCAATCATTTCTAGAGGAATATGCCCTTAACAACGGCAAAAGCCAGATAGATATCGCCAGGATCGAACCCCGGTTTCGCTACAATCAGAGCTTTGAAAGCATCGCCGCGATGGCTCCGGCAATGCCTGCTATCCTACTGATTATGCTGCCAGCTGTTTTGACTGCCGTAAGCGTAGCAAGGGAACGAGAGCTGGGGTCAGTTGTCAATTTCTACGTGACACCAACCACGCGGCTTGAATTTCTAGTCGGCAAACAAATTCCGTACATTTTGATCGCCTACGCAAATTTTCTGCTTTTGGCCGGAATGACCGTTTTTCTTTTCGGGGTGCCGTTAAAAGGAAATCCTTTCCCTTTGGCTGTTGGTGCCCTTCTTTACGTTTGGGCAACGACATCCTACGGGCTGTTTATCGCTACAATGACATCCAGTCAGGTGGCCGCAACATTTGCAACTGCCATCGCCTCAGTTGTCCCAACAATCCAGTTCTCAGGTCTGTTGCAACCTGTTTCAACGCTCGAAGGAGGCGCACAAGTGGTGGGCTCTCTTTGGCCTTCCTCATATTTCCTACACCTAAACGTTGGTGCCTTCACTAAAGGTTTGGGTTGGGAGGCCCTCGCGCCAGACATTCTGGCCCTCGCCTGCTTCGGACCAGTTCTGACACTGATCGCAGCCCTATGCCTTCGGGCGCAGGAGAAGTGAATGCAGCGCTTCTACTGCATATTCTGGCTAGGCTTGAAGGAAGTGATGAGCCTGCGTCGTGATTGGGTGATGATGGCATTGTTGGTTTGGTCTTTCACGCTGGCCCCGATCATGGAAGCAACGGGAGTGGCAAGTTCTGTAAACAATGCCTCGATAGCGTTTGCGGATGAAGACGACTCGCCACTTTCTCGAGCACTTGCCACAGCGTTTTTCCCACCAGAGTTCCAACCGGTCGTCCAAATCGAACCCGGAAAAGGACCGGCGTACATGGATGCCGGGCGCTTTATTTTCGTTGTGGCTGTGCCCCCCGGATTCGAAAAGGATCTGCGCGCAGGGCGCAGTCCGGAGGTTCAAGTTCTTATTGACGCAACCGCTATGGAACAAGCCGGTATTGGTGCAAACTACATCACCAGTATCTTGAACGCTGAAATACATCGCTATGCAATTGGTATCGATCTAGTTGATGCTCCCTCAATCAGTGTCATTCTAAGAAGCGCCTTCAACCCAAATAGAGATACTGTACGTTTTGCTGGTATCGTTGCCTTGATTGGCCAGATCATGTGGCTCACAACTATTTTGACCGGAGCTGCGATGATCAGAGAACGAGAGCACGGGACTATTGAACATCTCCTTGCCATGCCGCTTGCTCCTTTTGACATTGCCATTGCCAAAATTTGGGCGAATGCAGCAGTGGTTTTGGTCGCCGCTGGTCTTTCACTAACCTTTGTGATGCAGGGTTCTTTGGGCATCAGTATCGCTGGATCCAAGATGTTGTTTTTGGTTGGCACGGCGTTGTTTCTTTTTACTGCGACGGCGCTTGGGGTGTTTCTGGCAACCATTGCACGCTCTATGGCGCAGTTCGCGCTTCTGGTCATGTTGATTGTGCTGCCAATGCTAATGCTGTCAGGTGGAGAGACCCCAATTGAAGGTCAGCCGGCGTGGTTGCAGGCAGGTACTTTGGTTTTGCCGTCACGCCATTACATGTCAGCAAGTCAGGCTATTGTTTTTAAAGGCGCTGGTATTGAGACTGTCTGGCCGGAATTCGTTTGGATGACTTTGTTGGGAATTGCTTTGTTACTAATGAGCCTACGGCTTTTTCGGCGTTCTCTTGCTCAGATCAGCTAGCGCTCCAATCTGTTGGCTGTGACAGATTGGAGCGCTAGCTGATCTGCCTCAGAAAACAGTTTGGAAATCTGCTCGGCAGAGGTCAGGGCATCAGCGATTGTCTAAGCGTTAGCTTAGCGACGAATTCAATCAGTTTATGGCTTAGTCGTCGCGGTTATGGCCCTTTGCATTGCTCATGATGACGAGAGTGAGCTTCCAGGCGAAGACGCCCGGATGTTTCGCAGCAGCGCGCGTTCGTTTGGTTGAGCACCTCAGCCCGAAGCGAAACCGGAAACTTTCAGTGTCAACTTGGCGGGAGTGCACTTAGGTAAGCATCACGAAGTTTAGCACTTCGACGTCCAACAATTGAGTTGGCTAAATCCGAGCAATGCAAAGTCCAGACCCCGAAACCAGTGTATCTCTGGTGAGTTCCAAGAAACTTGAGGCCAAGATCCTCGCACAATTGAGTTCCAAGACCGGTCACTGAGATTGCTCCAATCTCACGAATAAAGATCTCTCTGTCGAGAAGCTCTTCCAACTCTGAAACAAAACCTGAGAGGAGCAAGCGAGTCGCATTCTCATGTCCACGCGCAATAAAAATCGCTGGGCAATATGGGCTCTCACCGGCCGTTCTCTGCGCGGTGTACGAACGGCTGGTCATAGAAAAGCTGACCTTCGCTGCGCGCCGACCGAATTGGTAAAGAGCGGACTTTGCCGCCATTGGCCCGTTTTCACCGGAGGACCGCAGACAGCCCAAACCGGACATTCGATACTGGGATTCGTAGCTCCCGAGATGCAGGAAGAGGTGGCCATTTCGTTTTTCTGCAATTGAATGCGACAAGCCAGTGCAAGTTTCTTACGGCAATCAAACTCGCGGCAAAACAAATGCGTAGAGCCGTGACTTTTTTCCATCATCAGTCAAGATGTAGAGAACGCCACCACTTTCATCCAAAGCTATACCCTCCGGGTTCTTCACTTCCTTTACTTCATCCTTTTTGGAGTAAATTAAGTCGATAGATTTGACTGTTTGAACTTCAGGATCAAAAACGAATATTCGGCGCCCTTCATCGCTTAGTATCCATAAAGATTTGGTCTTGCCGGACCAGGCGATCCCACTGATGTCTAGTTCGTCATCGTCGGCGCGAGATGAAACGAAGCCAGCCTCAGCCGTTAATGGAGCTACTCCAAGAATCTCATCAATTTCCGAGGAAATGACGAGCAGAAGTCTTGGTTGACCCTCAATGACTACGAATACTTGCCCAGAGTCTTGATCTACTGTGATCCCTTCCGGCCCCTTGTTCAAAGGGTTCTCTGCAAGCATTGCAGCAACTTTGTCGTAGCCCCTGAGTGAAGAAATTGGAGTAGAATTGACTTTGATTGGGTCTGTAGCTTGGACCGTAACGATGGATCGGTCAGTTTCTTGTAGCAGCAATACAGACCCATCCTTTCTTCCGGCGACGCCCTCCAAGTCTGAGCCCAAGTATTCTGGAAGTTTGAAAGAACTCTTTAGTTCTCCGTCTACTCCTAGAAGGTGCAGCTTCGATGCTTCATCGCTTACGGCCCACAAGAATCCATCGACACTTGAAAGCGATAATCCGGATGGCTCAGAAAATCCCTCTGATTTATCTGCAACTTTATAAGACTCAATAAGTTCCAACATATCAGGCTGCGCTCTCACTGGGCTCATTGAAGCTAAGGTGTTGGCGACCACAGAAAGGCTCGCGAAAAGTACCTTCGCGACTCCTACTCTGTACCGGTCAGTTGGCTGGCTCATTCGAGTTAATTCTGCGCTCGTGTGGACTTGGCTCATATTCGATCAAAAATCGATGTTGTCCAACCTAACACAGTATTTTGAGGAAGTTTGGCGTTTGATCCCGCAAGGCTTTACCGGAACTAAATTCATAAGGTTGAATTAGTCTTTAGGAGTGTGGCTTAGTCGCGGAAGGTGGAGCGATTGAGCCAAGTTACTCACTACAAAGCGACTATTCGAGAATTCAGCGGGAGGGAAAGACTGTTGAGTAAGCTCTTTTCGATAGTATTGGTCCTTTTGGCGGTGCTTTTGCCTAGTACTAGCTATTCTCAGATTGATCCTGCTTCCTTTCTTGCAGGAACATCCGAGTCAGAGATAGTGATTGAACGAGGCTGGACTCAGTTCCGCGGCAAGCAGGAACTCTACTTCTTCACGTTAGACGTCATCGTAACCATCATTTTGACCGCTTTGATTGTTTATCATCCCGTACGACGTAAATCACGCCGAAGTGTCAGCGATCTGGTTATGCCCAGACTGTTTTTCCTATATGCACTGATCGGAATGGCTGTGGGATTCCTAGTTGTTCAACATGGGTCAATGATTGGTTTCGTTGTCTTTGGCATTGGTGCGTTGCTCAGGTTCCGCTCCAATCTGGATGATCCGGTCGATACAGTCGAAATGATAATCGTAACGGTTCTTGGTCTTGCGGTCGGGTTGGGCTTGCCGCTGATGGCCACACTGGTGGCGATTGTGTGTTGGTGCTTCATTTGGCTCGGAGGGCGAAACAAGGGCGTGGAAGTTTCGCTCAAGGCATCTGACGAAGAGCACTCATTGAACGTCAGCGGCGCAATTGAAGCCATGGCCGCAGACGCTGGCTGGAAGCTGGTCAGAAAACACCACGTCCCCGGAAAATCTCGCGTCTCTTTGCTTTTCATCACCTCGGGAGGACTTTCAGAAGCCCGGATAGAAGAGATGATAAACGATCTGGTCCCTGAAAAAGTTGAGCTGAAACTCAACCTCTAGTCATTTCACAAGGTCCAAGCGCTTCAACACCGCATTCGGGGATCTGATCTCTTTCGGGAGCGACTTGAAGTTTACCGATCTTTCGAAATCAGGCCCTCGATATACCGCAATCCCAAACTCTCCGTTCGGCTGGAACTTAACATGAGTGAAACTGTGAGGTGATCTGGCGTTATCGCCAATTAGCCGCCGCGGACCACCTCCCAAACAAGCTTGAGAGACGTAAGCTACACCGTCTTTCCAACCGGGATAGAAGGCATGATGGTGGCCTGACAGGTGCAGAACGACACCGCTTTCCAGGTAGATTTTCTCAAGTGTTGAGTCACCGATGATTTCGCGTTCGCGCTGGATCGCGAAGGGCCAAAGCGGAAGATGACTGAAAGTCACAATCGGGTCTCCATTTGCACCCAGTTCCACAAGTCGGTCCTGTTGATCACCGGATAGCGGCCCTAAGGTCGTAGCATCCAAAGATGCAAACGTTACGCCCTGCATCTCAAACGCGTAGAAGAACGGGTAGTCATCCGAAACCAGGAAGTCGACGTCTGGTTTTCTTGGTTCCCATTCTTCTGCGTATATTTTTCTTTCGCGCTCGAACCCTCGGTAAGCGGAGGCGTCATGGTTTCCAGGCGTGACCGCAAACGGAATTCCGGCAGCCGCTAAAGGATCTGATACCGCCTCATGAAACGCCTTCCACATTTCCCTGACCTGTTTGTCGGACAAGTTGGGAATGCGCTGTCCCGCAACCATATCTCCGGTCGAAATAACCAAATCGGGATCAATCTCGACTATCCGCTCAATCGCCTTGTCGACGCGGGCATCGTATTTTACCGAACCATAGCTTCCATTCAGATCCGATATGACGATGACATCCAATGCCGCCGCTTTGCAGGCGAGCAGAGCGGTCCAAATGAACACCGCAATAAGAGCAGAACACCTACGGTTCATAACAGTCCACGGCCTCTACCTCGGTGCCGTTTCTCAAAAAGAATACGACAGGATCCAAGTCGAACATCAAATCGCCATTTGAACAATTGCTCTGGAGGATGGACGTTGCCAGCGCAGTATTTTTGACAACTTGTGCAATCTGACTGTCTGATAACCCAAAGCTTTGCGATAGCCAGTCATAGACCGGGCCTTGGGTTTGAAGGTCACTATTCAATGTAACCAAGCGCCGGTACGTGCTTGGAGAGAAGTGGCGAATTTTCTCCAGCATTTGAGTAGATTTCGCGAAGTTGGCATACTCGACACGCCCGCCGGCATCGTTGTCGTTTAGATTGCTGCGACGGATCAATAACGCGTCGGCGGGAACGTCTCCATCGTTTGGCTCATGGTGCTTGGCTTTCTTCTGCTTCAGTTTTCCGTCTTCGACCCAATACCAATAGGGTGTGAAGTCTATGTTTCCTACGCGGTCCTGCTGGCTAAAGATGAAATCGAGGAGAACAATCTCGGTAAGTTCTTGCATCCAAAATGCCATCTGTTGGTCGCTGACATCGGGGCCGAGATCCTTGTTGATCATCCGGTCTCTTCGACCTTCCCTGACGCCCTCTATAATGGCCTCTGGCAAGGGTTTTGAAGAACGCAAAGCCAAGAAAGCAGGAGTTTCCTGAAAATCGCGGTTCTGACCTTTCCCCCAACCAGATTTACGGGTGCCGTTGATTTCCGAGCCGTATCGATGCCCAGGGCTATCAAGCAGCACACCGTATATTTGCGTTCGATCTGCGGTGAACAGATCGTCGGTTGGCTGGTATGAGTTCGGGTCAGCATCCGCAGCTGCGAAGACCCGCCAGCCTTCGCGGTTCATGCGCCCGCCATGAGAGCCACTAGAAATCGCAAGGCCAGGCTCGGCGACCTCGGAAAAATGCGCCTGGGCGTCCATGCTACGCCAAACGGCGACTGGAACTTTTACAGTCGCGTCGAAATATCTGGACAAATGATAGTAAAGCAGTGAAGACGTGGAAAAAGTTCCACTGGTGCCTTTTTGGTTCATGGTTGACTTGAATTTAGCCACCCTGTCCTTGGCCAGATCTTTTGCCGCCTTCCCCTCCTTGCAAGCGTTTCTCTCGAATTCAGAACGGTTCCCCACGTAAGGTCCTTCCGAAATATCGTAGACGGCCATTCCTGGGCTGGTGCTCCAGGTTTTTGGGCAAATGGCAATTTCAGAGGCATAGAAATCGATCTCGCAATAGGCCGTTTCTTCCTCAAGATCGCTTTTTCGATACTCGCCCGTTGGAACTTTTTCGATCCGAATGCAGCGTTCCGTAACACCATTGGGACTATCAAATGTCGTGGCTTCACCGAGAACATCGTCGCTCGCCCACAAGACAGTGGGTGTAATGAAAGCAAGTGACCCCAGAAGATTGAACTTCATTTGGATAGTCCTCCTGGTATCATTTAGGGCAAATCGCTGCCTGTTGTTCGGCGGAGATTTTCAACTTTGGGTCGACACTGAAATTGGAGAATTTTGAATCAATCCACTGGTCACACCCGCCCGAACAAGGCGCCCCGTTTCGGGCATCATTCCAATATTCCTTGGCCCTTTCTTCCGTCCAACCGCAAAACTGAACGAGCGCCATTGCCGACAATGCCCCCGAGGAATGAACGCCCCACATGCAGTGCACCAGGACAGGGCCTTTTCCAGGGTTTTCAATCACTTCGTGTATGGAAGCCATAACAGCACCGGGTCGGGAGGATCTGGCGCTTTGATAGTCAAGTGATCCGTTTCCACAACTGGTGCGACCGTATTCAGTGTTTTTGCCAAAGTCAGCATAAAACCCGGTTGAAAACCCTTCATTGCACAAAATTTCGCGTTGTTTTTCACTCAGGCCCGTTCGGTCCTTGTCGCCGCCTTTGAAACCAGAGCGATACAATACTCCGCTTAAGACTGGGCGAAAGAAAGCGACACCATCAACGCCTCCGTCACCCCCCCTTGAAAGCATTTGACTGTTGGTTGGACCGCCATTTCGACTGGTCACGTCAGAGTTCGCAGCGGTTGCGAGAACACCAATGAATATGAGGGACGCAAAAAACCGCATGCGTATTCCTTTCTGTTTTCAGTCAGCGATGCTCACGCTTTTCTTGCCGGGAGTCCCGCGGAGAGGCTCGTTCACGGTAACCATGTAAGGTGGGCGGTTGGCTTCCCGTCCTGAAGTTTCAAATTGGCCACACCAGATTGATGATAAAGACGACTACGAAGTAGGCCAGAACAACTTTCCAGTTCCATTGGTGTTTGTTTTCTTCGTTGATCACCCCGGCAGATTTCAATACGAGGTTTGTGACTATCAAAGCTGCAATAGTCACCGCAGCGTGTGCAAGATCGAAGTGCATTTCTCAGCCTCCTTCACTTTAATAAACTAATCCGGACAAAATTCAGCAGTCGGAGGAAGGAAGCATGGTGACATCTGAATACCGACCCTCAGATGTAGTAATGCGCGCGCAAGCGCCTGTACTCCGGTTGAACCAGTACGATGTCAGCCCTTCGCTGCGGATGAGTTCAAAGCCAAGATTCTGAATCCCCATTTCAGCCTGACCGGCGCGCGCACCTTCAAAAGACGAAAGGTCGCTTGAACTGCCGACGGTTGGCGACCCAGTATCCACTGATCCACCGTTATCGTCACATGCCGCCAAAGCAAGGGCACAAACTGCGCCTCCAAGCAGCGATAGATTCGTTCTCACTTCTTCTCTCCCTTTCTGGTCTCCAGCAATCCAAAAATTCAGTACAACTCACGCATGGTCTTACTCGATTCCAAATATGACGTTGTAGTCAACTTGCGCATTTCCCCGGTTAATAACTTCAACGACATGGTCACCAGATTGCCAAAGCTGGCCCCGGTATTCCTTGTCCGCCGACATCAACTCCAGAAGCTCCGAGCCATCAGGGTTGCGAATGACGTAGTCCAACGACCCGTTTCGTGGCGCGACGCGCACATACAGAAACTGTTCGTTCTGCGCGCCAAGGACATATTGTTGAGAGGCGCCGGGCGCGAGTTGGCCGGCGAGCTCGGCACCGGTGTACCCGGCATCGAATTTGACACGTTGGCTACCGGTAGAACCGGCGGCGCCTGCCACTGCTCCACCGCCATCATCCATCGCTTCGACAACCGACATCTCGCCGATGCTTCCATCCTTGTACGCGATGCAGCGCCAAAGCGTTCCGCCTGCGTCACGTAGCATGACGAGTGTACCCGCCTCTGAGAATTCTGAGCTTTCAATCGTACCTGATTGACCGTCTGGTCCTCCAACCTGCCGCAATTGGTCGATACACGCGTCATCGGCTTCTGACATTGCAAGAGCAGCAGTGCCCGCGATTGCGAACATGGGTGTGAGGAGTTTGAGTAAAACGAGTTTCATCAGATGGTTCCCTGTTGGCTTGTCCTTACAGTTTTGTTCCGTACAAAGCGGAACCTCACTTTGCTTCTCGTAACTTTGACAGAAATTCATCGCATGCCTGTGCGCTGCCGACGATCTCATCTGTCGTTTCAATTCCTTGCAGAGATGCCATCTCGGAATTTACGCGATTGAGGATTTGATCCGCTTGCTCGGCGGTGATCAGGTTCTCGGCTTGTGCTCCTTTCAATGTGGTGCAAACACCGGCGGACAAGCCTGTCGCAACGCCGACCCCCATTGCGGCCCCGCCACCCAAGGTCATCGCTCCAACCACGCCGAGGACGAGCCCGATCACAATTCCCAAGATTACTTTTCCCATGTTTTCCTCCTTTTGGGTGAGAAAGAGCTCGGCCTTCTCTTCTGGCGCAAACTGCGTACCCATCTGCAAATCAAGACCAGCGCTAACAGGTTGAGCACCGGAACAATCGCCGCGAACCACGGTTTGGCTGACTCTGAGACCAAATCCACTAGAATTATCCAAGGCAGTCCCAACGGCAAAAGGAACACCCCGGACAAGGGGTCTCGTTCCTGTCCCAGCCAGCCGAATGTGCCGGTCAAGAATGCAATCAACGCCAACAGGTACAGGATCGAGAATACGATGATGGTGGTTCTACAAACCAAGTCGAACCTCAGCAGATCAAGCCAGTGCTGCGCAGCCATTATTGGCCACGCATCAGACTGCTCACAATGCGCCTTCGTCGCCCAGGAACTCGATACCAGCTGTGGCGCCATCAGAGTAAGCAATACAATTCCAAGGAGCGCGATCCTCACCAACACCGACAGTGACTTGTGTTCCGGCCTCGCTAAACGCGGATGAGAGCACAACGACTTGCGAATTGTTCGTCGTGTTTGCTACATCTCGCAAACACGCTTGCTGAGCCGGCGTGAGTTCGGCGGACGCGCTTGATGTACTCGTATCGTCGCAGGCCGCAAGCAGTGCGAAACAAGTTGCGCCCGCAATCATCACCATCTTGTTGGTCATTTTCTTCTCCCTCTGGTTCCCTTAAAATTTGTAAAATTGGATGCACTAGTTTGAAGCTCTCGCGTCTGGGCAGCCAATAGAACATACCTCGATCCTGTGACTGCCTTTCCTAAAACTTGCCGCGGGGGGCTTGGCGGGCAGAGCACTATTACGTTGACTGCCAAGACCTCCAACAACGTGGGATGGCCGAATGAAATCACTGGCAAAAGCTAGAGCAAACTCTGGAAAGAGGGCGAGTACATTAAGTCTAAGCATCGCACCCTCCCAACGACTGATCCGTGTAAAGTGCCTTCCGGCTGCCAGCACTCACTCCAGCGGCCGGAAGGGCTCGGCGAAGCGAGCAGCAACGACAACAACAGAGGTAAAATGAAAGTTGCATCGAATTCGCATGTTTGAATCTAATTCTAAATAAATCAACATTTTTCCGCGCGCAAACTTCTTTACGCTCTCGTACGATACGCCTCTGCTTTCGAACAAAAAGGTCGGTGGGAGCACCCATGGGTACGAGTGTGGTCTCCTGAGCGGCGAAGCGAGTAGAGGCCGCACGGAAACCTAGGGTCAGGACTCATAGCCAATAGATGACGGTAGCCGCCAGTGCGACGGCTGAGAGGAAGACCTTTGGGCACCTGTCGTATCGGATTGCCAGTCGCCGCCAATCTTTCAGCCTCCCGAACATGATCTCTATCCGATTGCAACGTTTGTGGCGACGCTTGTCGTACTTCACCGCTTTCTTCCGCTGCTTCCGGCCTAGGATGCACGCGCGTATCCCTTTGTCTTTCAACGCTTCCCGGAACCAATCAGCTTCATATCCGCTATCCCATAGAAGACGTTCCCAAGTTTTCACCCACCGTCTGTTCTATGGGCAACGCGGACATTCGCAAATATTTGTCGTCGATGCGGAGCGAGCAAGATCCGAGACTAATAAATTCCAATTTGATTATACATAATGTTGAAGTATCTTACGACGAAGAAACGACATATAGATTGAAAGTGACGGAGTGGATGGTGAAAGGTCTTAAATCAGCGGTTGCAACTGTACTGACTGCAACGCTGATGACATGCCCCAATTTAGGCGCAGCGGACCAAGTCTCGGAGCAGATAGAAGCGTTGCTACGGTCAAATACGAATGCGAGTAGCACACTTTCTAACAATAAGAGTCTGGACGCAGGAATCCTTGTGCCTCGTTTCTATACAGACAGAGAATTTGCGCCAGCTTGGACAAGTTTTGAATTGGTTGACGAGCTGTTTGAGGAGTTGGATGGAGCAATTGATCAGGGCTTTACGCCGAGTGACTTCAAACTAGAGGAGCTTCGAACCGCTTTCAAAGACTCACAGGGTGGCGATGCCTCAAATAAAGCGCTGTTCGATATTTTGGCGACCGATGCCGCAGTAAAACTCGTGCATCATTTGGTTTTTGGAAAAGTCGATCCAAATGCATTGGATGACGATTGGAACTTCTCAAAACCAGTAATTCAACGAGACCCTTCCATTGTATTGAGCCAATTTCTTCAAGGTGAAGGCTTCAGCGCTTTGATTGAACGCATCGATATCGACAATGCGCAATACACGATGCTCGTTGATGCGTTGCGCAAATACAGAGCTATTGCATCAAAGGGAGGCTGGAACAAAGTCCCCGAAGAAACGGTTCTGAAGCCGGAAATAGTGGATCCTGCCGTCGCCGAACTGCGTAAAAGGTTAGCGACAGAAGGCTACGAGGGAACAAATGAATTGCCAGAAATCAGCCAAAACGGCACAAATCCAGCTTGGGTTTATGACGATTACTTGGTGCAACTGGTAAAAACCTTTCAAAATCGTCACGGCTTGGAGGCAGATGGCGTCGTTGGTGGTAAGACCTTCGCGTCTCTCAACAAACCTGTCGAAGATCGCATAAATAAGTTGCGCCTCAGCCTGGAACGAGGCCGTTGGCTCATGCGGGAAATCGACGAGGAGTTCGTGCTGGTAAATATTGCAGGCGCTCGTACTTACTTGGTCACATCTGGCGGGACGCTTTGGACCACCCGGTCAATCACAGGATCAGCCTACCGCAAAACCCCAGTGTTCCGAGATGAAATTGAATACATGGAGTTCAATCCGACTTGGACCGTTCCCGCCTCGATTTTTCGGAAAGACAAGCTTTCGCGCATCCGCAAGGATCCAGCCTATCTGGCGCGCAACAATTACGTAGTTCGGAACAAAGACGGGCAGACAATTCCTGCCAACACAGTGAACTGGGGAGCAAAGAACCCCGCCGTCACTTTGGTTCAGCAGCCAGGCCCAGACAATGCGTTAGGTTTAGTCAAATTCATGTTTCCCAATAAATACGCTGTGTATTTGCATGATACCAACGACCGCAGTCTTTTCGACCGAAATGAGCGAAACCTAAGTTCCGGCTGCGTTCGTCTTGAGTATCCGTTCGAATTTGCCAGCCTTTTGATGGAGGGAGAGCCTGACTGGAGCCGGCAAAAGATGCAATCCATATTGGATAGTGGTCAGACAACGCGAGTTAACCTACCCGAGCCCATGCCGGTCCTTTTGACCTATTGGACTGCTTGGGTCGAAGATGGGGCCGTTCATTTCCGTGAGGATCCATACGAACGAGATGCTCGAATTCTTGCTGCCTTGGACCGATGAACAAGTCATACTCAAAGAGATGCGCAATCCCATTTTCAAACTGCAATAGTTGTCGTCACCAAAATGAACCAGTGCAGCTGCGTTCAGGACTCGCAAGCGCTCAACGCGTGGAGCGGCGCCGAGTGGCAGCTCTGGGCGGTCTACTAGACTTTGCAATGTCCGGTTTCTGCACATTGCCGTCATTGGGGCATCGAGCAGCATCGGTCAAAGTGGGCTCCACGCAATCATTCGCAAAATCGCGATATATGTCCACTTTGCGGACCAAGCTGCCCTCAGATGGTATCGCTTGAATGTCCGCGTTAAATTGGAGGGGATGTCGCCTAGAACAGCTTGCAATTCTATCGCGACGGAAACCCGAATAGTGGATGTCCATGTCCGACACAATCCTTTCTGCTGAACATACTATACGCCTTATTGCCTTCCTATCCGTCCTGGCAGCGATGGCACTTTGGGAAGTGGCCGCACCCCGGCGAAGACGGGATATTCCGCGCGTTATCCGATGGACAAACAACCTTGCGCTCGTGGTGCTCGACACCGCCATCCTGCGGCTGACCTTTCCAATCCTCGCAGTTGGTCTCGCAGCCATGGCCGAGGATCGCGGATGGGGGTTCTTCAATAACATCGAGGCGCCGGTTTGGGTTGCCATCGTGGTCTCCATGCTGCTTCTCGATCTTGCAATCTATCTTCAGCATGTGATGTTCCACGCCGTACCGGGGCTTTGGCGTCAGCACCGGATGCATCACGCCGACCTCGATTTTGACGCTACCACTGGCTTGCGTTTCCATCCGGTAGAAATTCTCATCTCGATGGGGATCAAGCTAGCGGTCGTAGCAGCCTTAGGGCCGCCCGCTGTCGCCGTGCTCCTCTTCGAGGTGATCCTGAACGCTACCGCGCTCTTCAATCACGCAAACATTGATTTGCCGCGTCCCGTGGATCGAATTCTCAGGTGGATCGTCGTCACTCCAGACATGCACCGAGTCCACCATTCAGTCGATCCAAGTGAGACCAACTCGAACTTTGGCTTCAATCTACCATGGTGGGACCGACTTCTAGGCACTTACGTTGCGCAACCCGAAAAGGGGCACAAGGGTATGGAAATCGGCATTAAGCAGTTTCGCACACGCCGAGACCTCTGGCTCGACCGAATGCTGATTCAGCCGCTGCGCGGCCCTGCGAGCGGAGGTGCCCTCGACACCCCGAGCCAACAGAGGCGATCTTCATCTGTCTCGCCCGGGCAAACCAAGCTTGGCACTGACCAAATAGACCAATAGCGCTGAACCAAAGACTGCTTTGCCTCGCTTGAGTGTCATTCACGCGGCGTTCAGCATCGGTCGAATTGGGCTCGAAGCGGTCGCTCGTAGAATCTCCAAAGACGAAGATGCAAATGCGTGATAGCTCCAGTTTATGGCAACGACATCTGCGCGAAATCGAACGCCCATCCCTTACGCATTTGCGGTTATTTGTGTTCTTTTTGCTTCAATCTGTTTCGGCCTGGTTCCCTACTTCAGCCGCAGCCCAACCGAACAGGGCGTTGCACCCTAGGCCAGGCGCGTAAAACAACCGCTAGCGCTGCGCGGGCTTACTCTGACGCCGAACCAACGGTTAAAATCTTTCCATCACTCCAAACTAGCGCCTCGTAACAAACCTCGGCTCCTGCGCCTCCGCACCAACCACCGTCTCGTCCAATAAGCAGTATACGGTCAGGCCCCCAGTCAATAAGACGCCAACCCGTTGCCTGCCACGACATGATCTCACCGTCGACGATAAGATTGAGAATGCAACCCCCTGTTCCGCAGTACATAGAGGCAGCAGAGGAACAGGAAAACTGGCTTTCATCTACGAGTTCAGCCTTAACCGTGCCAAACTGGGAGCGCAGCTCGATATCGGTCACAGCGTCACCCTGATCGAACTCTCCATTCTCGAAGTCTTTGCAATCAGCGGCCGCTCTTTCGATGATTTGTTGCGCTTCCTGGGAGGCAGCGAAAACTGTTGTGGCGCAAAACATCACGGCGACCATTGATGCCAGAAGCGCTGCAAACACAAATTTCACCCTTTTCATAATGTCCTCTTCGTTTGAATTCAGTGATATCCCGCCAAAGTAGCTTCGTAAGAGGCGGTTTCGCCGAAGTTTTCCATCACCCATTCCGGATCGTAGTAGGTGTCGAGATAACGGTTTCCGTCGTCACACAGAATAGTGACGATGGAGCCAAATCGTCCGGCCGCCTCCATCTCTTGCGCAATTTGCAAAGCCCCCCAAAGGTTTGTGCCTGTTGATGGGCCCGCCCGCCGCCTGATCCGATCTTCAAGCCAGAGCATTGTCGCAATGCTTGCCGCATCTGGCACTTGGATCATACGGTCGATTACATCTGCCAAAAATGACTTCTCTACTTTGGGACGTCCGATACCTTCGATACGACTTGAACAGGAGCGGGTCAGGGTCCTGTCTCCGGTTCGAAAGCTATCAAAAAACACTGAGTTTTCGGGGTCCACAACAACCAATTCACTGTTAAAGCCTTTGTAGCGAATGTACCGCCCCAACGTTGCTGAAGTTCCGCCGGTGCCCGCGCTCACCACAATTACCGATGGAATTGGATGTGGCTCTCGTTCCATTTGGCGAAAAAGGCTTTCTGCAATGTTGTTGTTGCCTCGCCAATCCGTCGCCCGCTCGGCGTACGTGAACTGATCCATGAAGTAGCCACCGACTTCAGCCAGTTTAACCGAGGCCTGGTGCATGTCCGGCGCCGCATCGACGAAGTGGATTTCGCCACCTTGGAACCGGATTAGGTCGATTTTACTCTTGGCGGTAGATTTTGGGAGAACCGCGGTAAAAGGCACTCCGATCATACGGGCGAAGTAAGCTTCTGAAACGGCAGTGCTGCCTGACGAGGCTTCGATTACACGTGTCCCTTCCCTTATCTTCCCGTTTACCAGCGCATAAAGGAAAAGCGAGCGCGCCAGCCTGTGCTTGAGGCTGCCAGTGGGATGTGTACTTTCATCCTTGAGATAGATGTCTACGCCCTTCAGCCCCCGGACGGGAAGCTTGAAAAGGTGCGTATCGGCAGAGCGGTGAGCATCTGCATCGATCTTGGCAATCGAATCCGAAATCCAACGGTCCATGCCTCTACTCAAACGCCCCGTTTAGGGCCCGTCAAGCTTGGGAAAACCGTCTTTGGAATTCATGGGGATGCAAGCATGCGTCACCAATAGGACCGTCTGTCCATCTAACGGGCAGGAATACCTATCGTGCCAGATTGTGCTTCAATGAACAGCCAGTGATTAAGAGGAAAAAATGTTAGGGTAGTATAGGCGACTACTTGAACCCCAAGGAGAACCAGGCCGAATACATGAATGAGTGCAGGTATTTGATCTTCGTAGGCAAGCAGCAGAATTGACACGATCTGGCCGATGCAAATTGCTGCAACAAATATTCCAATATCAATCAACAAAAAGTTGCACTCAAATATCGCTGTGTACGCTGTGAATACTATTACAATCAAAATAGCAGTAATTGCGAGGCTAGCTCCTTTAGCACTAAATACGTCCCTTCTTGTAAGTCGGGGGGGAAGCGGCATTAGGCAGGCCCAAAACAAGCCTGGCCAAAAAGCCAGCTTTAAGTGTTCCCAGATTGACTCGTTGACAGCCGCCACAAGCGCCATTGGCGTCCAACTTCCTAGCAAAACAAATGCAAAGTGCAGCCCGGACCCGAGTAGGATCATTAGGATCGCCCCTATCGCTTCGAGCCAAACTATTCGGGACGTGGTTTCCAGCATGTTTGGATCTCCCAATCCAGATTGTCGTATAATTTGCTTAGTTTCTCAAAAGTGAAATGCCCAAAGACATAGAAGGTCCAAAAATAGCTTTCACCGCCCATAGTGAGCGGCAATGTCCAAGTCCTTGTAAGATTTTATAAAATTGACCCTCACTGACCTTAAAGCCGCAGTTGCTGTCATTGCCATGTGCTACAATAGACCGTAGGTTGGATTAAAAACCGGGGTAGAGCATGCACGCTACAAGGTGGGTTGTATTATCGGCTGGATTGTTTGCTCTGGCCACAGCGTCGTGTACAGATCTGTATCCTGACGCCGACGTCATGCCCACTCGCGCTGATGGGGCGGCCTTTTTCTCAGAAAACTGTACTTCTTGTCATGGTGTGGATGGTAGAGGCGTTGGCCCGGCAAGCAGCGGCCTTTCCGTTGCGCCAACAGATTTGACAACATTGAGCGCGAAGAACGGAGGCACTTTCCCTCAAGCACGTGCACTAAGTTACATCTATGGTGACCCAGAAAACAGCCATCTTGCTCTGGTTATGCCGGAGTTTGGCGGGGAAATGGCGGAAGACCTGGTTCCGGTTGAAATCGAGGGTGTTTTGACGCCCACCCCGCGCGAGTTAGCAGGGTTATTGTTTTTCTTAGAAAGCATCCAACAGTAGGTTAGTGCTCTTGGCGCTAGGTCAGCAATTGACCGTTTGCCGGTGCTCTGGACTTGCACCTTTTTTGACCCGGTGACTATTGCAGGCCTAGCATTGTGAAGCGCCGTGGTCTGCTAGGCGTAAGCAGTCACTCAAAATCTTTTGGCTGAATTGGCGTGTCGAGCCCAATTCTGGCAGACTGCGAGGTGAGATATGATTTATGTCAAAGAGCCGAGCGTTTTCACATGCTAAATTTCGAATGTTAAATGGTGAAGCTGTTCTGAGCTCGCTGCTGCCTGTTCCCATCAATCGGTTTTGGGCCACAGGATAGCAAATGTTATTTGGTAAAGGACCGACGTTGACCGGGGGAAGATGTCGGTCCATTTCTGGTGCAGTAAACTCTCGTATTGCAAAGGACCTCCGGCTGATGAGGCACTTTATGATCGTTGCAAGCATGGGCATTTCTTCGGTTGCGACGATATCTGCCGCCGATGAATTTTCGGACCTTGGCAAAGACCTCTTTGTTGAGCATTGCGCCAGATGTCACGGAATCGATGCGACAGGAAATGGGCCTGACGCTACTGATTTGAAAACAGATCCTGCTGATTTAACAAAGATTTCCGACCGCAGGGATGGCGTGTGGCCCATGTTGGAGGTCATGTCGATCTTGGACGGTTATTTGAAAGTACAAGAACCTCGCGATGACATGCCTATAATCACCGAGTTGAACGACGGCCCTACTGTCGAATTCGATACGGGGAATGGTTTGGTTACGCGTATTCCCTCCAGACTTATCGAAATTGCTGAGTATTTGGAGAGTATTCAGTCTCCGAAGCCGGAACGATATGTTCCGTGAAGCTTTGCTCCGCAGCTGGGTACGCTAAAAAGCGCTGCATTGTGCAGTGTCGGGCGGGTGCCGTAATTACCAAGAAGCAACGAATAGACCTTACGAAGCAGACTCTTTCGAGTTTTCCGAGACTCTTCATCTGGCTCAAGTTTTTAACAGGTCAATGTGAGGAATAGCAGCGCTTCTATCTTCTGTTTGATACAATCGTGAGGAACAGCACATATCCCACTCTACCAAGGCACTTCCAAACGTCGCTTGTTGAGCAACGTAGGAGTTGGTTTTGGTGCTCGTGAGATGTGTCATGAACTAGTCGCCATGCGCCATAATCCAGCTCATCAAAATCGGAGCTCTCTTGTCCGACTTACTTGGATTGCTGAATCTTAAGTGGTTTTGCTCACGCGTTCAGGGGCTAACCGGTCCACGATTGCAAAAGCTAAACTGAGGTAAGCGAATGCCGCGCCGAGTTGCCATAGTCGGAAGATCATTTTGGTTTGAGCGTCGTCAGAAAACGGCATTAGTGTTCCTCCGATCAAAATCAAAAAAGCGGTGATCGCGGAAACTATGCGCGTATCACCGGCAATGAACTGACGAGAAAACCAAACCAATGCAGCAAACAGTGTTACCAAAACGAAAGGCAGAAATGGAACCACGACCAACAATTCATAAACGAGCACAGCGGCAATACCGCCAATTACGTTTGCAGTGAGCATATCCCGACTGGCGCGACTTTGCGAACTTGTATCAGCTACAAACTGGGATGACTGAATAGCGACGAAGACCAGCACAAAGGGTGTAATAAAATCAAAAACGAAAGCACAAAAAACAAATGGAATGACAACCGCAGCAAGACGGAGCATTTGTAGTTCTGTATCAGTGACGTTTGTTTCATCAACCGCTTTTTTTGTCCCTTGCTCAGATGCATCGAGTTCAGGCAAGATCAGGAAAGCCAGCCACGAAACGATCATGGCCACTGCCACATTGGCAATTAGCCAATAGGCGATGGTCCCAGCGAGTTCCGGATCCATTCTCGCAAGGAACGGAACAAGAAGTGCTGCGATGACCGCGAAAACCGAAAGCAACAAGTCGCCAGTTTTTATTTGCAATCTGTATGCGAGTAAAACACCGAGGCAAACAAAAACTAAGAAAACAACAGGATAGGGAAGAAACCAGATAGATAAACCCCACGCGAGCAAAAGGATTGCTGCCGATTTCGTCAGCAGCGCAATCCCATAGGACACTGGCACCGGCGTTAGGCCGAGTGTAAACAAAGCCGCGAAAACCGATCCAATAAAAGCGAGTTGCAAGTTAGTGACTATGCCGAGGGAAAAGACGATCCAAGGGGCGAGCGCCAACCTAAGTCCATGACGAACATTCTCGGGAGGAGTTATTTGCGCCAAAGAGTGTTTGTCAGCATCAGTAGGCATAGCTCAACCACGAAACAACGCGGATGTATGCGTTTCCTATCGCATTCAACAGCGAGTTTCCTGATGTAAAAACAATTACATCAGCCTGCCCGTTCAAAAGAAACATTACGTCATCGTCCTGATCACCGGTCTCATACCCAGGCAGGACTATGCGCACAGGGTAACGTTGCGCCGCCCTCAGCCAACCCGAGTCGGATGGTGGGCGAGGCAGTCCATCTTGAGTTGGGTTTCCCAAAGAGGCTGCTCCTGTAATGCTCTCGACGCGTCCAACAAGGACACGTCCCGGATGGGTATCAAGAACTACTTTTGCCGTGTCTCCGATTGTAAGATTCCCCAGATTGTTCTCTTTCAGATAGGCTTCGACCCATACATTGCGGGCGTCCACAAATGTCATCAATGGTTGCCCTGCCTGTGCGGAAGCTCCCTCTGAAATCGTCAAATCTGCCACGCCGCCTTCTGTCGGAGAACGAAGCTCGGTATAGGCAAGATTGAGTTGAGCTGCCGCCAGATCGGCCAATGCGGCTTTTATTCGCGGGTTTTCTTCACCGTCAGAGCCAAGGTTTTGTCGCGCGCGTTCCAGTTCCGCTCTGGCAACATCGACCGCGGCCTCGGCATCTGAGAGGGCGGTTCGTGCGTCGTCTGCTCTAGCGGTCGCAATAAGCCCTTTTTTTTCCAGTTCCAAAACTCTGGAAGACTGAAGTTGGGTGTTTTCCAGCTCGGTCTGGGTTCGGACCAACTGCGCTTGAGCCCGCTCCACTTCGGCTGAACTCGCGCCAACTTCCTGAGTTGCGCTTTCAAGTTCCGCTTCAGCCCGGGTTAGGCTGATTTCAAAGGGGCGGGGATCAATTCGAGCCAATAGTTCCCCTGCCTCAACAAACGAAGCATTCGCAATCGGCACTTCAATCACTGTCCCCGAAACCTTGGGGACCACCGGGGTAACGATGGCCTTGACGCGTGCGTTCGAAGTGAATGGAGTGTTTCTGTCGGCTGCCAGATACCAAACCAGAATTAAAACAGCGATTGCTGTAGCGGTTCTGAATAGAGTCTTCATGGAAATCAAAATTCAAACTCCCGCGCTCGCTGAATAGATTTGAGAAGCATCCTTCGAGAACGCATTCGGCAGTGCAACGCAAGATTTGGCTGAATACTGACCAAAATAGCTCCCCCTATTTTTGAGCCTGAGGTTCACATCGGAATTCCGCTCGATACTAGCGGTTAATCCTAAATTTAGTGACGCGGGCCGGAATGCATACTCGACTCAATCTAATATATAGATAACATTGAATGAAAGACGAAAGAATGAGCTGCTTTGCTTTGGGTCTCGACCGAATTCGCGACCTGCACGAAGAAGAAAATGGGGGATCCAACTTTGAAGCGGGAAACAGATCAACTGAGCAAGGCCATTTCAGAGGCACTGACGTCATCGCTGATACAGTTTTCAGTAATTGCCTTCATCGTTTTGGCGTGCACCTGGGCATTCGCGCCTTTTCTGCCAATTATGCTCTGGGCTTTGGTTTTAGCCATAGCCCTTCAACCGGTTTACCTTGCGTTGAAGGCAAAGATGGGTGGCTCTTCAGGACGACCTGCCACCGTTTTGGTTCTGGTTGGTCTTCTTCTGATTGGAGTTCCCACAGTCTTAATGGGCAGTGCATTTGCAACACAGCTCATTGTGCTGGCTGAAGGTTTGTCCGAAGGTACAATCAAAGTGCCTGCACCTTTTCAGGACGTTGCCGAACTTCCGTTAATTGGTGAGAACCTTCACGAGTCTTGGGCGGCGGCCGCAACAGATCTGCCAGCGTTCCTTGAGAAAATGGCTCCTCAACTAAAATCTTTTGGCGGCTGGATCGCAGGCGTCGCGGCGGGGACTGCTGGCGGTGTCTTCAAACTTCTTGGTGCCCTCATTGTCGCCGGAATCATGCTGGCCTGGTCTGAAGAAGGTAGTCGAGCGATGGGCCGGATTTTCTCGCGGTTTGCGGGGCCAGAAAGAGGTCTGGGGCTTCAAGATCTAACGACAAAAACCGTTCGCTCTGTGGCCGTTGGAATTATCGGGATTGCGTTTGTGACCGCATTCCTGCTTGGGATCATTTTCTTCCTTTCAGGAATTCCGGGCGCCGGGATCCTGGCTGTTCTCGCTCTATTGTTTGGGATCATGCAAATCCCCATTACGTTGATCGCCCTGGTTGGTGTTGCTCTGCTTTGGTCCACCGGTGGAGATAATTCGTCGGTGTTCAATGTAATTTTCACGGTCTTAATGATTGTAGGAAGTATGGTGGACAACATTTTGAAACCAATCGTTCTCGGGCGGGGTCTGGATGTCCCTATGCCAGTGATACTGATTGGGGCTCTTGGCGGAATGATGTCAGGGGGTTTTCTGGGAATGTTCATTGGTGCCTCTTTTCTGGCCGCCGGTTACCAGCTGTTTATGGGATGGGTCGATGCAGGCTCGGCTGAGAATGCGTCCCCAGACGTTCAACCGAGATAGCAAAACCGATTTGACGACGGCCCGAGATAGATGCCTGACATCAATCAATGTGGCTGGACTGTCTGAAAGGATTCTTAGATGCAGATCTATACTTTGCGTGAAGATGAAAACGGTGGAGCAGTCTTCGGACAATCAAAAAAGACGCTGCGCGGCAACGGCAACATGATGTCGGACGTTTCGACTTTGGTATCTGATGCAGAGAGTTGCGAACGGTATTTCTTTGCGGAGCTGCCTCCGGGAACATCGACTGGATTTGCCCCGGCTACGCGAACTCAGCTTTGTGTATGCCTATCCGGGCAGCTTGAAGTAGAGGCGTCAGGCGATGAAAAGCTGGAACTGGGACCCGGAGATGTTCTGTGGTTGGACAACACGTCAGGGAGTGGGCACGCGTATTCGGTGAAGAGTGAGGAACCCGTAAAACTTCTGATCGTTCAAACAGATTGACCGCCCGGCGCAGGCAATCGACGATTTGCAGTGAATTGGTAATCCGCTTTTTGAACAACTGTCCTTCCGAACCAAGTGGATGTGAAGCTGTTTTTTCAGACGGTATTTGTCACAACAGAATATTCGATTTTGGATATAAAAGTGGATTCATGGCGGCCCGGTATGTTCTCCTTAGCGATTAAAGAGGGGGATGGATAAATGAGACGACTATTCAATATCGGGCCAGTTTGGCTATTTCTTTGCATAGTGACCCTCACAGGCGCTTTTTCTGCCAACGCCCAAGAGACGACGGATGCGCCGGAAGCCGTCGAAGTAGAGCAAGACGAACTTCTTGATGAGGTCGTTGATACATCCATTTCGGGCGAAGATTTGGAAATTCTACTTGTCCCGCTAACCGCGGAAGAGCTTTCCGAAGTCGCAGGCACTTGGCAAGGTATTGTGCGCTCGCAACTCGAAGAGGTCGCTCAGATTAGTCTCGGCCTTCGGACAGCAAGTGGGAAGCAAGAAGACGACCTCCGGTCACAATTGGCGTCCTTAGGTGACACGGGATCGGCGCTTTTGAACAACTATCGGTTGGTGCTTGAGGCGTGGACATTGAAAGGGGCCAAGGCAGAAGACCTGCAACCCCATACCGATTACATCCTTGCATTAAAGGCAGGGGCTCTCAAAACAACTGACTTTCAGACACTATTTCAAAATGCTTGGGCCTGGTTGTTCTCCTGGGAGGGAGGTGTGGGCCTTTTGATGGCTATTTTGGGTGTTTTGCTGGCCGTCTGGGCCATGATGTTTGTCGCCCGAATGGTGCGCCGCGTCACCGAACGCGGTTTAGAAAAAAATCCAACTATTTCGAGGATGCTGAAGAGATTCATCGCCACAGCAGTTTTCTGGGCTGTGTTCGTTCTTGGGATGCTCGTGGTCTTGGCCTTGTTTGGAGTGAACGTCACTCCGCTTTTTGCCGTTCTTGGTGGCTTGTCTTTCATCTTGGGCTTCGCGCTTCAGGAAACCCTAGGCAACCTTGCGAGTGGTCTGATGATCATGGTTTTGAAACCATTTGATACCGGCGACTACATTCAAGTCGGAGGATCATCCGGCTTCGTGGATGAGATGTCTGTGGTTTCAACGAAGATACGTACATTTGACAACCAAATCATTATCGTCCCGAACAGTAAGATTTGGGGCGACGTGATTACAAACGTCAGCGCCTCAGAAGAACGCCGGGTCGATTTGGTGTTTGGCATCGCCTATTCAGACAACGCGGCGCAAGCAATCGACGTTCTCAAAGAACTGGTTTCGAAACACGAGCTCTGTTTGAAGACACCCGAGCCTGAAGTTTTCGTGGGTGAGTTGGGAGACAATTCTGTCAATATTTTCTGTCGCCCCTGGTCCAATTCGAACGACTATTGGACGGTCTACTGGGATCTTACAGGTCAAGCGAAAGAACGGTTTGACGAAGAGGGAATCTCGATACCTTTCCCACAGCGCGATGTTCATCTGATACCCGTAGGGGGAGCAAGTTCATGAAAGCTTTTGCCATTTGGTTTACGACTCTCTTGTTTGCGAGCAGCGTTGCGCTCGCACAGTCAGAGGAAATTCTCACTCCACCTGAAAATGAAGAAAGCTCCGAGTTCATTGCTCCAGTGATTGTCGATGGAGAGGAGTTGTTCGTCGTTCGTGGTTCAAGTGCCCTTCCAGCAACTGAGCGGGCCGACAAGGTAGCTGAGCGCCTTTCTGAGGTCGGCAGCGCTTCACAGAGTTCGAGCGTAAATGTTGAAATCACAGACTCTGAGTTCGGTAAACTCATTAGAGCCGATGGCCAGATGATTACAACGACGACCCAAGCGGATGCCGAATACGAACAGATGGACGTCGAGAGTTTGGCCGCACTACAGGCCGAAGCGATTGAAACCGCGATCCTGCAATATCGCGAAGCGCGATCCAACGAGGGCCTAGTCGACAGTGCAATTGCTGCCGTTGCATGGACAGTCATTTTTGCTCTGGTTTCATATGCGTTCTTCGCCAAACGACGCAAGCTGTTGGACTACATTAGAAGAAACTTAGAAAAGAGAGCAGAAGGGTTTGAGGAAGCCACAAAATCGATACTGAGAAGCAAGGCTATCGCCGCCATCATCGTTTACGTAATCCACGTTTTGATGTGGGTCTTCTTCCTCTTTTTCTTTTACTACTATCTTTCCCTTGTTCTGCTTTCTTTCGCGCAAACGCAGGGCATAGCCCAAATCCTGTTGAAATATGTCAGTGAACCGTTGGTCACTGTGGTTTTGGCCATTGTCGGATACATTCCCAATCTGATCATGCTTGCGATCATCGCTGCGGTGACCCGGCTGGGAATCCGAGGCCTCGACCTTTTATTTGAAAACATTGAGAGCGGCGCCTTTGAGCTAAAGGACTTCGAGGATCATTGGATTGCCCCAACAAAAATGCTGTGTAGGGCCTTGCTCATTGTTATCGCGTTGGTTTTTGCGTATCCATACATTCCCGGATCCGGCTCTCGCGCCTTCCAGGGTTTGACTATTCTTGCCGGCATCATGGTGTCGCTGGGATCCAACACTGTCGTTTCAAATATGATGGCCGGTCTGTTTGTCATCTACAGACGCAGCACCAACGTGGGTGATCGAATTCAGGTCGGTGACAAGATCGGCGACGTAACAGAGATCAAACTGATGGAAACACTCATCAAATCGATCAAAAACGAGATGATAAGTATTCCAAATGCCCAGCTGCTGAATTCCGAAGTTGTGAACTACTCACGAAAAGTGGATGGTCGGGGGCTATTGGTGCACACGACGGTGGGGATTGGCTACGAGGAGCCTCCCAAGAAAATCAAAGCGATGCTGATTGAGGCGGCACACCGAACTCAAGGGCTGAGAAAGAGCCCGGAGCCATTTGTGCTTTGGACCCAGTTGGCAGACTACGCGATCAACTATGAAATCAACGCGTACACTTCTCGTGGATCGAGTTTGCCAAAGATTTTGTCGGATCTTCGTGAGAACATTGTCGATGTTTTTAATGAAAACGAAACTCAAATAATGACTCCGTCTTACATCGCCGATCCGCCGGAACCCAAAATACCTTCAGCTGATTGGGATGGTGAGCTTGCTCACATATCTGATTAACAACTCGTAAGGCTCATCTATGAAACTTCAAATACGCAACACCGCCGTCGTCGGATTGGATTGGATTGGATTGATTGACATTGGGCAATGGTTAGAAACAAACAAGTAATCTTAAGAACTCAGCGACGCTCCGAATGATCAAGTGGGTACTTTCCGCGACTGTATTGCTTCTTCCCGGGTTTGTTCATGCAGCCGGGATGGAACGGTGGGGTGAGGCTGGCGACTGGACAATCCTCATCGATCCAGAAAAAGGCAACGGTTGTCTTGCGCGGAGAGCCTTTGAAGACGACATGACAGTAGAAATTGGCGCTGCACCCAACCAGGCTGGCGGCTTTTTTGCCGCCTACAATCCGGCCTGGGTTCAAGTCGAGGACGGTGCGACAGGCATAGTAAGATTTGATTTTGGTGATGCGCAGTTCGAAGGTGAGGCCGTAGGTGTCTACAAGAATGGCGTGCCCGGTGGCTACGCCTTTTTCGACAACCCGGCGTTTGTAACCGAGTTTGGAAAACGCCAAAGCGTTACTATCATTGGCGAAAGCGGAACCGAAGTCGAACTCGATTTGAGCGGATCCGCAAAAGCCATTGAGGCCGTTCTAGAGTGCCAGGCCGAACAGCCAGAACCGCTGAAGAATTAGGTTGCGACCGACTACTGCAATTGGTTGATGTCTGGCACGCAAGGTTGCCTGCCTACTGGCATTGCATCAGCGCCCTCTGGAGCCTTGTTCCTAGACCCACCCACATCCAGCTTGAACTTCGGTGATGAAAGCTGGCCTGTCACATCAAATGGCCAAGCGGTGCGGGACAGAGGTTTGCCGACACGTCGTGCCTCTGCTCATATCGATTTTGTATCGTTCACCCAATCTACCTGCCCACGGGCCACCAACTGAACTGAAGCTGTTTCAATGACGATGGAGTTTGTGCTTACCCGCCCGGTTTCAAAGTTAATAGGGGCCACGACGCAAGAGATGTCGGTGTAACCTTGAAGCTAACAAATTTGCACATCTTGATGATAGTATACTAAAAATTTAGCCTGCACGACCATCGATACTGTGTTGATCAAGTTGGCCTCGGCCTGGCCTATTGGGTGCGACATTCTGACATACCGTTTGTTTAAATCATGAATGCCTATGATGGTAACATTGCCGTGATTGTACTCATCTTAGCCGAGTGAGATAGCTATGACAGACCAGTACGTCAGCAGTTCGAAAGGCGCAGCCAAACGTGAGTGGCTGTCCTTCTTGTTTATCACTTTAATTCTACTGCCCGGAATTACAGTGCTGGGAGTGGGGGCTTACGGTTTTACTGTTTGGATCCTTCAAATGATCTACGGCCCACCAACTGGTTCTCTATAACCCAGAAAATGAACCGAGGAGCACGTTTTCATGTCTCTGAAGTCCACATTGTCGTCATTTTGGAATACGGTTTCGCGACCCGCCACAACGATTAGTCTTGGCGTGATCAGTCTTGGTGGCTTTATAACCGGGATAATTTTTTGGGGCGGGTTTAATACCGCTATGGAGTTTACCAACACAGAAGAGTTCTGTGTTTCGTGCCACGCGATGCGTGACAATGTTTATGTTGAGCTTCAATCTACGGTTCACTGGGAGAACCGCACAGGGGTGCGCGCCACATGTCCTGATTGTCATGTCCCACACGAGTGGACCAACAAAGTTGCCAGAAAAATGCAGGCGTCGAAGGAAGTATGGGCGGCCGCTTTTGGCACCATAAACACCCGTGAAAAGTTCGAAGCGCGACGCGCAGAACTGGCGAAACACGAATGGGCTCGGCTGGAGGCAAATAACTCTCTCGAATGCCGGAATTGTCATGACTATGACAGCATGGATTGGGATGCCATGTCGGCCGAAGCGCGGTTTTACATGGAGCCGGCTGCTGCATTGAATACGGGCTGCATTGAGTGTCATAAAGGCATCGCCCATCACCTGCCTGACAATGTAGCGGTCGGCAGCCCAGCAATGGCCAAGCTCGAAAACAAAGCCAATTCAGGCAGTGTATCCGTCGGAGAGGACTACTTCGCAATTCGCGACATCCCAGTTTATGACAGCGCCGAAGGTGCAGAGCCGGTTGGCAACCTAACACTTGGTGCTGCCGTCGAAATTCTGGATGAAAGTGGTGACCGCGTTCAGGTTGCACTTAAGGCGTGGCGAAAAGACAAAGGCTTCGGGCGCGTAATATTTGACGAATTTGGGCATAATATTCGGGTTGCCGTTTTGTCTAAGGATACGGCTCAGAACGCAGAGCTGGTCAAGGCTTCCGCTCCTCAGACTGACGAAGCGACGGGGCTTGATTGGGCCCCTGTCACAGTAACGCTCTGGTCGGACAAACAAGGATACGTGGATGAGATAGACGAGCTTTGGACTGTGGCTGAAGAAAGCTATGCTGCCAATTGCTCCACGTGCCACGCACAACCCGATCCGGATCACTTCGGCACCAACTCATGGCCCGCACAGTTCAATGGTATGGTTGGATTTACAAACATGGATGAAGCTCAGGCCAATTTGGTACTAACCTACTTGCAAAAGCATTCCGCCGATTACGGCGGCTCTCACTGAGGAGAAACCAATGTCCACGCGCCGTGATTTTATGAAAGGCACTGGGGCGGCTGGCTTATCCGCACTGTTGGGTCCCAGCCTTCTTAAACCGGCCGCCGCCAGCGCCGAGCAGTTGACATCGGCCGGTGTTTGGAAAACATCGGGTTCACATTGGGGTGCAATTGAAGCCCTGGTAAAAGGCGGGCAAGTTACCGAAGTTCGCCCACTCGCCGACGATCCGCACCCGACCGATATGGTGAACGGCATCCAAGGCTTGATCTATTCGCCATCCCGAGTCCGCTACCCGATGGCTCGTGCAGAATGGCTCGATAATCGTAAGGACGCTGACCGGACTACAAGGGGCGACAATCGTTTTGTTCGCCTTACCTGGGACGAGGCTCTAGACTTGTTTTTCGAAGAGATGGAGCGCGTTCAGATTTCTCATGGACCTTCTGGACTGTATGCCGGGGCAACAGGTTGGCGGCAGACCGGTCAGTTCCACTCCTGCATCAATCACATGAACCGCGCCGTTTCGATGTATGGCGGGTATGTCAAAAAAGCGGGCGACTATTCGACCGGTGCCGGCCAAACCATCCTTCCTTATGTGCTGGGCTCCACCGAAGTATACTCCCAAGGCACTAGCTGGCCGCTCATCTTGGACAACGCCAAGACTGTTGTCTTCTGGGCAAATGACCCGCTTAAAAATCTGCAAGTCGGCTGGACATGCGAAACGCACGAAACTTTTGAGTACTTTGATCAATTACGGGACAAAATCGCTGCGGGAAACATCCGGGCGATCAGCGTGGATCCCGTGCGTACGAAAACGCAAAAACACATCGGAGCAGAGCAGCTTTATATCAACCCGATGACGGATGTTGCCTTCATGCTGGCGCTAGCTCACACGCTCTACACTGAAAGCCTGCATGATGAAGAATTCCTGAGCGTCTATACGCTCGGGTTCGAACCATTCATAGCTTACGTTATGGGCGAGGCGGAAGATGGTGTCGAAAAGACGCCTGACTGGGCAGCACCAATTTGCGGTGTGCCAGTCGATAAGATCAAGGAGTTTGCCCGACTGCTTGCATCAGACCGAACGCAGCTAATCTTCGGTTGGTCTGTACAACGCCAACAGCATGGTGAGCAACCTTATTGGATGGGCGCGATTATAGCAGCCATGCTAGGACAAGTTGGGCTTCCTGGCGGTGGTATCAGTTATTCTCATCACTATAGCGGCATTGGCGTAGCACCATCTGGCGCTAACATGCCCGGAGCATTTCCTCTGAATTTGGATATTGGAGTTGATCCCGTGCGAACGGATGACAACTTCCTTGGTGCCAGCAGTACAATCCCTGTCGCCAGATGGATTGATTGCCTGATGAATCCTGGCGGGACGGTAGAACACAACGGGCATATGGTTACATATCCGGACATCCGAATGGCCATTTTCACCGGATGTAATCCGTTCCATCATCATCAGGACCACAACAAGATGCGGGTGGCTATCCAAAAGCTGGAGACCATCGTCGCGATTGACTATGCGTGGACTGCTACATGTCGACACGCTGACTTAGTTCTGCCAGCCTGTACGCAATTTGAGCGTAACGATATCGACAGTTATGGTTCATACTCACGCTCAGGCGTGATTGCGATGAAGAAACTGGTCGATCCGCTGTTCCACTCGAAAACCGATTTTGAAATCTTCTCTCTGTTCTGCCAGCGCTTTGGTCGTGAAGAAGAATACACCCGCGGCTGGGACGAAATGGAATGGGTCGAGAGCCTCTATGAAACGACCCGAAATGCAAACGTGGGAAGTTATGAGATGCCTCCCTTTGAAGAGTTTTGGGAAACGGGAATGGTTCGGTTTGAGAGGGGCGAACCCTGGGTCAGGCACGCTGATTTCCGCGAAGACCCGGAAATAAACGCACTTGGAACGCCTTCTGGTTTTATTGAAATCTCCAGCCGCACTATTGGTAATTATGGCTACGATGATTGCGGCGAACATCCTAAGTGGATGGAAAAAATCGAGCGATCTCATGGAGGCCCAGGGTCAGAAAAATTTCCGCTGTGGCTACAATCCTGTCACCCTGATCAACGCCTTCATTCGCAAATGTGTGAGAGCGACCCGTATCGCGCAACATATTCAGTGCAAGATCGAGAGCCTGTGTATGTGAACCCAGAAGATGCGGCAGAACGAGGAATTGAAGACGGGGATATCGTGCGTGTTTTCAATGATCGTGGTCAATTACTTGCTGGTGCGGTTCTGAGTGAAGATTATCCGCGCGGCGTTATCCGCATTCATGAGGGTGCTTGGTACGGGCCAGTCGACGCTACACCCGGTGCCCTCGATACGTATGGTGACCCTAACACAGTCACATTGGATGTAGGGGCTTCAAAACTGTCACAAGCGACTTCAGCCAATACCTGTATTGTTGAGATGGAGAAGTTTGAAGGAGAAGTTCCACTAGTGACCGCTTTTGGTGGGCCGATTTCTATATGAAAGATGTTTCTCCGGAACTGATGCGCTTTCTGTCGAATGCGTTTGCCCAAGAACTTGACGCGGCAACCATCGCCGCGTGCCACAATGGTGTCGCAGACCAACTATTGCGTGATCTACCCCAAGCAGACCGACTGATCGAAGAAATGAGGACTTGGTCCGACACGCTGCAAACGCAAAAAACGCTCGCAACGAGCTATGGAAGTGTCTTTCTTTCTGGTGGAAGGGAGGCCGCTCCGCTCTATGCTTCCGCGTGGCAAGGGAACGGGACACTTATGTCCACCCCTCATTGGAGAATGCAGTTGCTGCTAAAGCAAGCTGGCAAAGAAGTAGCCACTGGTTTTTCGGAGCCTGCTGATCACCTCGCCGTAATGTTGGAGTATCTCGCGTTGTGTTTGGAAAGGCATCATGGGACAATCGACGCCGCACAATTTGCTTCCGACTACATATTGCCTTGGTACTGTGCCTTCGCGACAAAGGTGCACGGGCATATTTGGTCCGCTCCGTTTTATCAGTCACTTGTATCGTTTACAGAATCCGTAGTGGAACAATGCATGTTGGTTTCGGAAGCAACTAAATAGATTTCGACCTGTCAACTGGGACAGTTTCGCGAAATCTGATCAACTAAATGAAGTATCCAATTGCAGCTGTGCAAACTTTTGGGCAAATCGTGCAAAGTTATGCGCTGCGTGATTGTCTGCATTGGCGATGAATTCAAACATTTTTTGGCTTAGTCGTTGCGGCTATGGCCCTTTGCGTTGCTCAATCCCGCTTAGGGCCTCCCCAATTCGCGAGCGTAGGACACAACTCTTCGAGAACCGGGGATACATTCTTGACGTGATCAAAAAAAGCATTGAACGGGAGCGAGGGCGCACCGAGGCGAAAAGGCGGCATGTGGTTGATGCCCCGGGTCTGTTCCAGTTGTAGCTGACAAGAGGCGGGCGAGCCGGATGAAATTCCGTTTCGTCCGCGCTCCCGACATTCGTCCCTCATCAATTCATGCTGCTGCAGCGAATGGTAGTTTGGGAGGCCCAAATTGCAGAAGAGTGGTTCATTGGCCAATGAGCATATTGGGCCGATGGCTCATGTTAGCAGGTAGGCCGAACCAAAAACGTTCAATCCGCCAAAGATCGCAAGCGTCAAAGGACTAGGGTTTTGCGTACGTTCTAAGGATGGTCACTCTGTTTCTGACGAGCGCGCCCACAAATTGATATCTTCTTCTGAACTTATTTGATCGATCTTTCTCAGTTCGTCAGCACTGAAGTCGAGATTATCAACGACGCCTGCGCAATCTACGATCTGTTCCGGCCGGGACGCTCCAATCAGAGCGGTCGTCACCCGTCCACCTCTGAGCACCCAGGCCAGCGCCATTTGCGCCAGAGTCTGCCCGCGTGCCTCAGCCATGTCGTTCAGAGCACGGACACTTGCCAATGACCGCTCGTTGATCATGCCATCGAGCAATGACTTCCCTTGCGTGGCACGGCTGCCACTCGGAATATCGGTCAGATATTTGGAAGTCAGAATGCCTTGTGCCAGCGGCGTGAACGCAATCGACCCAACCCCAAGATCATCCAGAGTATCGAGCAAGCCGTCCCGCTCCACCCACCGATTGAGCAGATTGTAAGAAGGCTGGTGAATCAGACAAGGTGTCCCAAGGTCGTTGAGAATTTTCACCGCCTCGCGCGTGCGTTGGGAGTTGTAGCTCGAGATACCTGCGTAGAGCGCGCGGCCCGATCGTACGATATGATCCAACGCGCCCATTGTTTCTTCGAGCGGGGTATCGGGGTCAAAGCGGTGGGAGTAAAAGATGTCGACATAATCAAGCCCCATGCGCGCGAGTGATTGGTCACAGGACGCAATCATGTACTTGCGTGACCCCCATTCTCCATAGGGTCCCGGCCACATGTCGTAGCCTGCTTTGGAGGAAATGATCAGCTCATCCCTGTAACCCGCGAAATCCGTTTTGAGGATCTCGCCAAATGCCTCTTCGGCCGATCCGGGTGGCGGACCGTAGTTATTCGCCAGATCAAAGTGAGTGATCCCATGGTCGAACGCAGCCCGACACATTGCTCGCTTGTTTTCGTGCGTCGAGTCCGCTCCAAAATTGTGCCACAGCCCTAGGCTGACAACAGGAAGCTTCACTCCGGACCGCCCACATCGCCGATACACCATCCGCACATAGCGGTTCGGCTCCGGGGTGTAGGGAATGGGTTTTGGCTTTGGCGGTCTTTGAGCTTTGGTCATGCGCACATAATCAATGGATTGTCGGGCCTGTCAAACGGATCACCTCCAGCAAGATCGACGCGATCTCATATTCGTCCTGGTGGTTAGCCTTGCTCTACGTGTGAAAGATTTCACGATCCGATCATTCGGATTCATCGCCAACTCTCAAACGCAGCGAATGTCTCCTATGGTGAACCACACCGCAGCGATAAGCAAAACAAACGGGAAGGTTTTGAGGCGTAAACCGGAAGTTGAGGGTCTGTCGTTTAGACATCGGCGGCTTGCACCGCGATGGTCATCTGACTTTTCGAACTGCTAACGGGCATTGTTTGCGGACTATTTGTCCTTCAAAAGCGATCGGTTTCTCAACAAGAGAGAACTACTGAAACCGTCCTTCACACGTGAATTCTTGTTTGAACTGTGACGTCAACGCTCAGTTATGAAGGACAGCCCAGACACGAGTTGTTTCAACCCAATCGCCGCGCCGGCGAAGATGGCAGCGAATGTTACGGGCGCGCTGTAGGCCAAAAGTGAGAAGGCAGATATACCTTGCCCGACGCTGCAACCGACCGCGATGATCGCGCCTGGCCCCATAATCGCCGCGCCGAGCATCTGACGCTTGAGTTCACGTGGATCCTCGCATGCTTCCCATCGGAAATGACCTTTCGACCAGGACCCCAAAAATGCGCCAATGAGAACGCCGGAAACTGATCCGACCGCAAAGGACAAAGTGTTTCCGGAGGCCGTCATTAGGTAGAATATTGTGTCACCAAGAGGCGCAGCGAAGGTATGGGTTTGAACTGGCTCACCGTCGAAACCGTGCGTCGCCACCCAATTCGTACCGAGCCACCCAGATACGATCGCCAGTCCAACTACAGATCCCCAGAACACCTGTGCGGGAGTTCGGCGGAAACGCTGGTTTGCCAAGGCGAAAATCACCAATGCAACGCCAATAACGGAGCCAATGAGCCAAGCTGGGATAGAGGTCAGTTGTTCGGCAAGGAAGCTGATGCTTTGGGGGCCACTAAGACCCATCTCCTCGGGGAAGACCCAAACGCGCAAATAGGCCAAGGGCCCGGACATGACAACGTAAGCAGATAGACCCATGATCAATACTATGACGAATGATCGAAGGTCGCCGCCCCCAAGCCTTGCCAGCGCGCCATAGCCGCAGTTTCCGCTGATGGCCATTCCGTAACCGAACATGAGGCCACCTACGATCGACCCAATTGGGTTCCAGGTCTGTGCAAGATACCTTGTTCCAACAGGGTCCAGCCACCCGAAAGCCATAGCCAAGTGGCTGCCGACAATTGCTACGCCGATCGCAATTGCCCACATGCGCAGCCGCCGGTCGTCATCTGCGTAAAGGTAGTCTTCGATTGCACCCAGCGTGCAAAAACGGCCAATGCGTGCGGCCAAGCCCAACACAATGCCACCGATCAAACCGATCAGGGCGACGGTGTTGGCGTCTCCCAATGCTTCAAACATTGCCAGTCTCCTCCCAAAGCTGGCGGGTATTTTTGGCGGCTTCTACTTTTCTCTGCAGAATAGATCGTAGACGACTTCCAGAATCTGTGTCGATCGATCATCCGCCAATCTGTAGTAGATCGTTTTCCCCTCGCGTCGTGTTTTGACCAAGCCCTCGAAGCGCAGGCGAGATAGTTGCTGAGACACGGCGGCCTGGCGTGCCGAGAGCATTTCTTCCATCTGCGTGACAGATTTTTCACCCGAAGACAGGTAGCACAGGATCATCAAGCGCCCTTCATGGCTGATTGCCTTGAGGAAATTTGACGCCGTCTGAGCATTTTCCATCATTCTGTCCAGGTCTTCGGCGCACATGTCCTTGGAGAACACAGGCAGTTTCGAAGATTTGTCCAACAAGATCGCCTCGCTTTCATGGCTTCACGCATTCGAAACAGTTTATTTAATCCGCCACATTTTATCCAGAGGTCTCAATCGGCACCCCAGCGTCACGCAGCAAAACGCCCAGCAACCCCCAGAAAAAATCTTCGCCGGGATAGCCTTCGATCCGTCCAACCTCTTGGCCATTGTCCAGCAGAACAAAGGTTGGCGTGTAGTAGAGAGGCCGCTCCAACGCGATGCCTTTAGGCATAGCTGCGTGGATATCGATGCGTTGAAGTGGCGCGGCATGTCCTTCGGGTGTCTTGGGATATATCTCCGAGACTTCAGTGTCCCAACGTGCGCACCACATACACCCATCTTCTTCGGCCATCAGAAGCGTCATTTCTGCCCGTGTTATCACCGGAGAAACAAGCATCGTGATTGTAAGCAAAAGCAGAAGTAGGTGGCGCATCTTAAGCTCCGATTGACCGCAGTGGCATATCTTTACTATTTTGAATATGTGAATGATAGCGTGCCAGGACAGGTTTGACCATGCTCGACATTACATTTGCAGGAGCTTTGGTCGCAGGACTGCTGTCTTTCCTGTCACCCTGCATCCTACCTATCGTGCCGTTTTATCTTAGCTATCTGGCCGGCGTCGGGATTGATCAGATATCTGCGGGGTCAACACTTTCCGCCGGCGTTCGTCGCAGGGCAACGCTTTCTGCAATAGCGTTTGCAGCTGGGATCATAACGATCTTCATGGCACTGGGGGCGACAGCTTCGATCTTCGGGCAGCTGGTCCGAGAGTATTTCGACATCCTGCGCTGGATTGCAGCGGCCATCATCATTGCGATGGGGCTGCATTTCCTGGGGGTCATTCGCATCGGGTTCCTGTATCGCCAATTTCGTGCGGACGTCGGTGAAACATCAAGCGTAAGCCTTGTTGGGGCATATGTTCTTGGATTGGCATTTGCTTTTGGCTGGACACCCTGTGTTGGGCCTGTGCTCGCTGCGATCCTGTTTACAGCGGCCGGAACCGAGACGGCTTGGCGTGGAGCGGTGCTTCTATTCGTCTACGGGGTTGGAATGACCGCACCGTTTGTTCTGGCGGCCTTTCTGGTCCGCCCTTTCATGCAATGGATGGCGCAGTTCAGAAAGCACTTGCCCCTCATCGAAAAGGCCATGGGTGGCTTTCTGGTGCTCTTCGGCATCCTCATCGCAACCAATTCCATCAACTACATCGCACAATGGATGCTCGACCATATGCCTTGGCTCGCAGCCATTGGATAATCCGGGAGGAAGACATGAAACGAGTTTTGTCAGTATTGATCGCGTGTCTGATTGGCGGGGCAGTTTCCGCCGCTGAACTGGGCGACGACGGTTTGCATAAAACGCCGTGGATGCGCGACACGTTCAAAGACCTCCGAGAGGATCTAGAAGAGGCCTCAAGCGAGGACAAAAGGCTTGTGTTATTCATTGAACAACAAGGCTGCATCTACTGCAAAAAGATGCATGAAGAGGTGTTCCCCCAGCCTGACCTTGCAGCGTTTATCGAAGAGAACTTCTTTGTCGTCCAACTGGATTTGCATGGCAGCACCACCGCTACCGACTTTGACGGGGAAGAAAATGAGCAAAGAGCGCTGATGCGAAAATGGGGGATTCTGTTTACCCCGACGCTTGTTTTTCTGCCGGAAGAGGTGCCGGAGGGCGCGACAGCCATCGATGCTGCGGTCGCTGTTATGCCCGGAGCGTTCTCAAAGGGAACAACCTTAGACCTTTTCACCTGGGTCGATGAAAAGCGATATGAGCTTGATAACGGTGAAGATTTCCAACGGTATCATGCGCGGCGCATTCAAGAGCGAAACAATATTTCTCAAGATTGAGCGCTGCCGTTATAAATAAAAAAATTCATTATTATGAATTTAATGTTGCGATAAGCAGTACTCGTCGACTACGGTACACAAAGGCTTTGGGTCGCAAGGCGCCGTCGGCGCGTTAGCAAATGGGAGGGATCATGAAGCTGAGACTCTTAACATTGGTCTGCGCATTGACGGGCGTTGCTGCATATGCGGCAGATACAGATCCGCAGGACGTAACCTATGACGACTATGGTGCTATTGAGGCTTCGTTGACCGGTGCTGCTGGCGACGCGGCTAATGGCGCGCTCATCGTTGGTGACAAGTCAAAAGGCAACTGCGTCGCGTGCCACGCGGTCACGGTTTTGGCAGACATCCCGTTCCACGGTGAAGTCGGCCCGATGCTGGATGGTGCCGGTGATCGTTGGACCGAAGCAGAGCTTCGAGGGTTGGTCGCAAACGCAAAGATGACATTTGAAGGCACGGTGATGCCAGCTTTCTACAAGGATGACGGCTATATCCGCCCGGGTGACGCCTATACCGGAAAAGCTCCAACCGCGCCTTTGACGTCGATCCTGACAGCGCAGGAAATCGAGGACGTGGTCGCGTTTCTTGCGACCCTGAAAGAGGAATAGTCGCGCATTTATGCGTGAATTTTCGAAGTTTCAAAGGAGATTGAAAATGGAACTCTCTCGCCGCGAGACACTGGCCCTTGGGCTGGGCGCCGCGTTCCTGACAATTGTGCCGCTACGCGCAAATGCAGCTGCTGAAGATGCCATCGCGGCATTTACAGGCGGTGCAGATGTGGCTGACGGCGGTGTTACATTGACCGCACCGGAAATCGCAGAAAACGGCAATACCGTACCAATCGAAGTCAGTGCTCCGGGCGCAGCTGCAATTCTTATCGTGGCTGCAGGTAACCCCGAACCGGGCGTTGCAACTTTCAATTTCGGTCCGTTGGCTGCTGAACAAGCCGCATCAACCCGTATTCGTCTTGCCGGAACGCAGGATGTCATTGCCGTGGCGAAGATGGCAGATGGCAGCTTTGCCAAAGCGTCCGCGACCGTAAAAGTGACAATCGGCGGCTGCGGCGGCTGATCGCCACGCGCCCTGAAGAACAGGAGACTAACCAATGGCATCCGGTGTTAAACCCCGCGTCAAGGTTCCAAAGACAGCCGCTGCTGGAGAAACCGTTACGATCAAGACATTGATCAGCCACAAGATGGAAAGCGGCCAGCGCAAGGACAAAGAAGGCAACGTCATCCCGCGTTCGATCATTAACCGTTTCACCTGCGAGTTTAACGGAGAAATGGTGGTTGATGTGACGATGGAGCCGGCGATTTCGACCAACCCGTACTTTCAGTTCGAAGCGACTGTACCCGAGGCCGGTGAGTTTGTCTTCACCTGGTACGATGATGACGGCTCTGTCTACGATGAGAAGAAAACGATCGAGATCGCCTGACGGCTCGACGACTAAGGCAGATCAGCGCGGGTCCGAGGAATTGGCGCTGATCCACCAAGGGAGGAACGCAATGAATACCAAGGCAATTACGGCGATCGCGGCAATTCTGGTTTTCCCGGCTGCAGCGATGGCTGGACCGGACGAAGACAATCTCACGATCAATGATGAGCTGGACATGACCTCGGTCACTGAAGCTCCGGCACATCTGGAAAATTTGGACACAATCTATTCGGGTTGGCATTTTCGCACGGATGAAACGCAAGCGCTTCAAATTGATGACTTCGACAATCCTGCAATGATCTTCGTCGATCAAGCCGCCGATCTTTTTGAGACCGTTGATGGCGCCGCTGGCGAGAGCTGTGCTTCATGCCACGATGGGGTGGAAAGCTTCAAGGGATTGCAGGCGTCCATGCCGAAGGTGGATGCCGAAACCGGCAAGCTGGTCGTCATGGAAGATCTGATCAACAAGTGTCGTACGGACCGCATGGAAGCGGATGCCTGGAAATGGTCCGGGGGCGATATGCAAGGCATGGTCGCTTTGATTGGTCTGCAATCACGTGGATTGCCAATGAATGTCGCGATTGATGGCGATGCCGCCCCGTACTGGGAGCAAGGCAAGGAGATGTATTATACCCGCTATGGTCAGCTGGAGTTGAGCTGTGCCAATTGTCATGAAGACAACTGGGGCAACATGATCCGTGCTGACCACCTGAGCCAAGGTATGATCAACGGGTTCCCGACTTATCGTTTGAAACAGGCCAAGCTGATCTCGCGCCACAATCGTTTCCGCGGCTGTATTCGCGATACGCGGGCGGAAACTTTTGCCGAAGGTTCGGACGAGTTTCGCGCGCTTGAGCTGTATGTGGCCTCTCGTGGCAACGGGCTTTCAGTCGAGACTCCTGCTGTACGTCAATAACGAACGAGCCGCGCGGGCGTTGTCCTGCGCGGGTTTTTCGTGCAAATAACATTCACACATTTATATGTGATATAGGAAAGCTGATAGATGATTTCTCGACGTGACTTCTTGCAGGTTTCAATGGCAGCCTCGGCTCTCTACGGGGCATCCGGGTTTGGCAACTGGGCCAGGCTTGCCGCGCAGCAAAGCCTAACGCAGGATCAATTGCTGGAGTTCGAGACCTTCGGCAATATCAGCTTGATCCATGTCACCGATATTCACGCGCAACTCAAACCGATCTATTTCCGCGAACCTGAGATAAACCTTGGTATTGGCGATGCGCGAGGGCAGATGCCGCATGTCACAGGGGCGGCTTTCCGCAAGGCCTATGGGATCGAAGATGGGAGCCCGTCGGCCTATGCGCTGACCTACAATGATTTCTCCGCGCTGGCCAAGACCTACGGTCGGGTTGGTGGATTGGACCGCGTCTCAACTGTCATCAACGCCATTCGTGCTGACCGTCCTGATGCCCTTCTACTGGACGGGGGCGATACCTGGCACGGTTCCTACACCTGCTATCAGACTGCCGGTCAGGACATGGTCAACGTCATGAACGCGCTGAAACCCGATGCTATGACCTTCCATTGGGAGTTCACGTTGGGCAGCGACAGGGTTAACGAAATCGTTGAAGGTTTGCCCTTTGCAGCCTTGGGTCAAAACATCTTTGATGCCGAATGGGATGAACCTGCAGAATTGTTCCAACCCTATAAGTTCTTTGATCGGGGCGGTGCAAAGGTTGCTGTCATCGGGCAAGCGTTTCCTTACATGCCAATCGCGAACCCAGGCTGGATGTTCCCAGAATATTCATTTGGTATCCGGGATGAAAACATGCAGGCCATGGTCGACGAGGTTCGCGATGCCGGTGCCGATGTCGTTGTTGTCCTCAGCCACAACGGCTTTGACGTGGACAAGAAGATGGCAGGTCGGGTGCAAGGGATCGACGTGATCCTCAGCGGTCACACCCATGACGCACTTCCCGAGCCGGTCCTGGTCGGACAAACGCATATCATCGCGTCTGGCTCGAACGGAAAATTCGTCAGCCGCGTCGATCTCGACGTGAGGGACGGGCAGATGATGGGGCTGAAGCACAAGCTGATCCCGATCTTCTCAGACGTCATCGCTCCTGATCCTGCGATCACCGCTATGATAAATGATCAGCGCGCGCCGTACGAGGCTGCGCTGAGCGAGGTGATTGGCAAAACGGATTCGTTGCTCTACCGCCGCGGCAATTTTAACGGCACGTGGGATGACCTGATTTGCGATGCCCTGATCAATGAGCGTGAGGCGGACATCGCGATGTCGCCTGGCGTCCGTTGGGGGCCCTCGATCCTGCCGGGGCAAGATATCACGCGCGAGGACATCTGGAACGTCACATCGATGTCGTATCCCAATGCCTATCGCACGGAAATGAATGGCGAATTCATCCATGTAATCCTCGAGGATGTCGGTGACAACCTTTTCAATCCCGACCCTTACTACCAGCAGGGCGGCGATATGGTCCGCGTTGGTGGGCTTGGCTACCGCATCGATGTGACCAAACCACAAGGGCAGCGGATCAGCGAAATGACCCTGCTCAAAACGGGTGAAGCGATTGATCCATCGAAGACCTACGTCGTGGCTGGTTGGGCCAGTGTCAACGAAGGCACCGAGGGCCCGCCGATCTGGGATGTCGTCGAAAACCACATTCGCAACCTTGGCACCGTCACGGTCCAAGAGAACAGCAGTGTCGATGTTGTCGGCGCTTAAGAAACAGATGGAGACCTAAGAGATATGGATGACGCGTTCAAACCGTCCCGCCGGGCCTTCCTGAAAGGCAGCGCCGCGGTCGCCGCAGGGTCCGTTGCAGGGGCAGCAGCGGCAGACACGCCCGATCCACTGATAACAGAGCTTCAGGATTGGGCGTCTTATACGGGTGCCGGTGTCGATGAGTCACCTTATGGCCTGCCGATCAGTTTCGAATCTCATGTCGTTCGGCGCAACGTGGAATGGCTGACCGCCTCTCCGATTTCGTCGATCAACTTCACACCGATCCACGCGCTTGATGGTACGATCACTCCGCAAGGATGCGCTTTTGAGCGTCACCATTCCGGCGCGATAGAGCTGCGCAAAGAGGATTATCGCCTGATGATCAACGGGCTGGTCGATCGCCCGCTTGTATTTACTTACGACGACATTGAGCGGTTCCCGCGCGAAAACCATGTGTATTTCTGCGAATGTGCGGCAAATACCGGTATGGAGTGGGCGGGTGCGCAACTCAACGGCGTCCAATTTACGCACGGCATGATTCACAACATGGAATACACCGGTGTTCCGCTGCGTACGCTGTTGCAGGAAGCAGGCGCCGATATCTCACCTGACAAATGGGTCTATGTTGAGGGCGCAGATGCGTCATCCAATGGCCGCTCTATCCCGATGGAAAAAGCACTGGATGACGTGTTGGTGGCTTTCAAGGCAAATGGTGAAGCACTGCGCATGGAACACGGTTACCCCGTGCGGCTAGTTGTTCCTGGCTGGGAAGGCAACATGTGGGTCAAGTGGCTGCGCCGCATCGAAGTTGTCGATATGGCGGTCGAAAGCCGTGAAGAAACATCAAAATACACTGATGTCTACGCCGATGGCACAGCCCAGAAATGGACGTGGGTGATGGATGCAAAATCCGTCATCACCTCACCCAGCCCGCAAATGCCGATCAAACACGGACCGGGACCCTTGGTCATTTCCGGGCTTGCCTGGTCAGGCCACGGACAAATTACGCGGGTCGATGTGTCCAAGGACGGTGGGATCACCTGGGAGACGGCGCGCCTTGGCAAGCAGGGCGACAGCAAGGCTTTGACGCGCTTCTATCTCGACACGAACTGGGACGGAGCACCAATGCTTTTGCAGGCCCGGGCAATAGATGAGACCGGCTATGTGCAGCCGACCAAAGACCAACTGCGCGATAAGCGCGGAGAAAACTCTGTCTACCACAACAATTGTATCCAGACTTGGTACGTGAGCGCAGAAGGGATCGCCGAGAATGTCGAAGTCTCTTAGTCATGTTTTCCTGCCTGTATTCGGCGGCACGGCGTTGGTGCTTGCGGCGGCAGTGGCTATTGCGAACCGGAATTACGGCCAATCGCAGATAGAAACCTTGGAAACCCGGATCAGTCAGGTTGAGGCGCATGCAGCTACAGCCCAGGAAAACGCGCAAGCAGAGGCCAGCCGGGCAGCCGAACTGGCGGCCAAGGTCGAAGAAATCCAGACCGCAGCGGCCGAACGGATCGCAAACGGGATGAACCTGACCGCGCCTGCGCCCAGCAGCGAGGGCACATACGGGCTTGGGCGCCCCGCGCTGGAGCAAGAGATCGCAGCCTGGGACGTTGACGTATTGCCCGATGGGCGCGGTTTGCCGGTTGGATCAGGCGATGTCTGGACCGGAGAAGAAGTGTTTGTCGATCGCTGTGCGTCCTGTCACGGAGAGTTTGCCGAAGGCGCCGACAATTGGCCTGTTCTGGCCGGCGGTTTCGACACACTTGCCGACGAAGATCCTGTGAAAACTGTTGGGTCTTATTGGCCGCATTTGTCGACTGCTTGGGATTACATTTCCCGCTCAATGCCGTTTGGTGAAGCGGGCACTCTTACGGCGGATGAGACCTACGCAATCGTCGCCTACATCCTTTATTCCAATGATCTGGTGGATGACGACTTCGTTCTTAATAACGAAAACTTCGCCGAATTCGAGATGTACAATATGGACGGTTTTGTCGTCGATGTTCGACCCGAGACGGAATACGCGGAATGGCGAGAGGAACCTTGCATGGAGAACTGCAAGACAGAGGCAGCGGTTACTATGCGTTCTGTCTTTCTGGTTGAGACGCCACCAGAAGGCGGTTCGAATTCGGTCATGAATGAAGCCAGCGCGGACGGGTTACCGACGTTTACGGTGGAAGGGCCCTCGTTCATTCCGGCCGCAGCGCCAAAGCCTGAGGAAGAAGCCGCCGCAACACCGGCTGTTCAGGAAATCGACGAGGCTGCCCAGACTACGGAACTATTCGCAGCCGGTGAGAAGGTCTTCAAGAAGTGCAAATCCTGCCATCAGGTTGGTGACGGTGCAAAGGACAGTACGGGTCCCGCGTTGAACGGAGTTATCGGAGCCAACGCAGGTTCGGTTGAAGGGTTCAAATACTCCAAAGCTATGAAAACAGCTGCCGAGGCTGGTCTTGTTTGGACCGAAGAAGAAATGGCGGCCTTCCTGGCAAAACCAAAGGACTACATGAAGGGCACACGCATGTCCTTTGCTGGGCTTAAGAAACCAGACGATATTGAAGCCGTGATCGTTTACCTCAAGTCGTTCGGAAGCTGATCATGCGGTGGTTGAACATTTTTTTGACCTGCGCGGCGGTTATGGTTGCTGTTGCTCCATCGACCCACGCAACAGAAGACCTCGGCGACGCCGAAGCCGGGAAAGAAGTGTTCGCCAAATGCAAAGGCTGCCATCAGGTGGGCGAAGGAGCCGAAAACAAAATCGGGCCGCATCTGAACGGTGTTTTTGGTCGGAAAGCCGCAGGTCTGGATGGTTTCAATTACTCAAAGAGCCTAGAGCGTGCGGGCAACTCGGGTCTGGAATGGCACGCTGATACTCTGTCCGCCTACATCGAAAACCCACGCGCATTTGCGTCAGGCACGCGGATGAGTTTTCCCGGTTTGAAAAACCCGGAAGACCGCGCCAACGTGATCGCCTATTTGCGGGCGTTTTCTGACAATCCTCAGGACATCCCGGAAGCGGACCCAACCGCGAAAGGCACGGATCATTCGATCGATCCCGCGATCCTGGCGATACAAGGAGATCCTGAGTACGGCGCATATCTCAGCAGCGAATGCACAACGTGTCACCAGATCGAAGGGGGCGATGAGGGCATTCCTTCGATTGTGTATTGGCCTGACGAAGACTTCGTGGTCGCCATGCACGCTTACAAGGACAAACAGCGGCCACATCCGGTCATGCAAATGATTGCCGGACGGCTGAGCAATGACGAGATCGCAGCATTGGCCGCCTACTTCAATAATCCAGAATGAAAGTGCCTAAGGGGAGGAAACGCGATGACACTCAATAGACGAGTATTTCTTGGAGCCGCCGGGGTAGTGGCCGCCGGACTATCTGCTCCGATGGTGCTGGCTCAAGGCAAGCCCCGCGTGGTGGTTGTTGGCGGTGGTGCGGGCGGTGCGACCGCCGCGCGTTACATCGCAAAGGACAGCAAAGGTGAGATTGACGTGACGCTGATAGAGCCGTCTCGGACCTACTACACCTGTTTCTTTTCAAACCTCTATCTGGGAGGTTTTCAGGAGCTTTCGGACATCGCCCACAGCTACGGCACGCTTGCCGCGAACTACGGTATCAACGTCGTGCATGATTGGGCCACTGGGGTCGACCGCGACGCAAAGACGGTGTCCTTGGCAGGTGGCGGGTCAGTTCCTTATGACAAGCTGATCCTCAGCCCCGGTATCGACTTTGTTGATGGCGCGGTCGAAGGCTGGGACCTCTCGGCCCAAAACAAGATGCCACATGCGTACAAGGCTGGTTCTCAGACTGAGCTTTTGAAAGCGCAGATCATGGCGATGCCCGAAGGTGGTACCTTCGCGATGGTCGCTCCTCCCAACCCGTACCGTTGCCCGCCCGGGCCGTATGAAAGGGTTTCGATGGTGGCGCACGTGCTGAAGGCAAACAACCCAACAGCAAAGATCATTGTAGCTGATCCGAAGCCGAAATTCTCGAAAATGGCATTGTTCCAAGAAGGCTGGGGAAACAACTATGAAGGAATGGTTGACTGGATCGGCGAAGACTTCGGCGGCGGAAATGTATCCGTGAATCCGGAAGCAATGACGGTGACCATCGACGGCGAAGAGACAAAGGTCGATGTTTGCAATGTGATACCGGCGATGAAAGCCGGTCGCATTGCGGAAATGGCGGGAGTGACCGATGGCAACTGGGCACCAGTAAACGCTGCGGACATGTCCTCCAAAGCCGATCCGGATATCTATGTTCTTGGTGATGCCAGCCAGCAGGGTGACATGCCGAAATCCGGTTTTTCGGCAAACAGCCAGGCGAAAGTATGTGCGAACGCAGTAAGAGGTGCGTTGACCGGGTCTAAAGTATTCCCGGCCAAGTTCTCGAATACATGCTGGTCGCTGATCGATACCGATGATGGCGTGAAGGTGGGTGCGACCTATGAGGCGACGCCTGAAAAGATCGCGAAAGTCGACGGCTTTATCAGCCAGACCGGTGAAGATGCCGACCTGAGGAAAGCGACTTACGAAGAGTCTCTTGGTTGGTACGCCGGTATCACTTCGGACATGTTCGGTTGAGGCATTCGGGGGCTTTGACCGGTGTCAAAGACCCTGATGATCAATCTGAGAAAATGCGGTTCAGGAGGAGGACTAAAACCATGAAACACTTTATCGCCGCAGCCGCGTTTTCCACTGTTCTGGCGAGCCAAGGGCTTGCAGAAGAGATCATCACTATCCCCTTCGACGGCAGTTTTGATGATGCAACGTTCGCCGTCGAGTCCGCGATTGTGGGACAGGGGCTGGTCATCGACTATGTGAGCCATGTTGGGGAAATGCTGAATCGAACAGGCGCAGATGTTGGCAGCGACAAGCAGATATTTGCGGCCGCAGATATCTTCATTTTCTGCTCGGCAAAAATTTCGCGTGAGGTCATGGAAGCCGACCCAATGAATATTGGCTTTTGCCCTTACGGGATATTTGTGGCTGAAGACGACAGTGGCGTGATGGTTGGGTACCGAAGCTACCCTGACGGGCCAATGCAAAAGGTCCAGTCTCTGTTGTCAGGAATCGTCGAAGAAGCCGTTGGGAACTGAAATGAACTATCAGCAGTTTTTTCGAAATCAACTCGACCAGCTTCAGGAGGAAGGGAACTACCGGGTCTTTCCGGATCTCGAAAGGCAGCGTGGCGCGTTCCCAACAGCGCGTAGCTACGCGGAAAATGGTCCCGAGAAAGTCACTGTGTGGTGCTCAAATGATTATCTAGGGATGGGTCAGCACCCCGGTGTTATTGCAGCAATGCACAAGGTGATCGATGAGGTTGGTGCCGGGGCGGGAGGAACGCGGAATATCTCTGGAACCACCCACCAGCATGTTTTGCTGGAACGAGAACTTGCTGACTTGCACGGCAAGGACGCTGCGCTCCTGTTTACCTCCGGGTACGTCTCGAACTGGGCTGCCTTGGGAACCTTGGCGTCTCGCATACCTGGCATCACAGTCTTGTCTGATGAGTTGAACCATGCCTCGATGATCGAGGGCATTCGCCACAGTCGGTGTCAGAAGCGTATCTGGAAACACAACGACGTGGCGGACCTTGAAAGGCACCTTGCTGAACTGCCTGCCAACGCACCGAAGCTCATTGCGTTTGAGAGCGTCTATTCCATGGATGGCGATATTGCACCAATTGCCGAGATCTGTGATCTGGCCGATCGCTACGGCGCGATGACCTATTTGGATGAGGTTCACGCCGTAGGGCTTTATGGCCCGCGCGGAGGCGGCATAGCTGAACGCGAAGGCCTGATGGATAGGATAACCGTCATCGAGGGGACATTGGGCAAAGCGTTCGGCGTAGTTGGTGGATACATCGCGGCGTCGAAAGAGCTTGTCGATTTTGTCCGGTCGTTTGCCAGTGGGTTTATCTTCACCACTGCGTTGCCTCCCGCCGTGGCCGCAGGAGCTGCCGCTTCGGTTCGGCACCTGAAGCAAAGCAATTCGGAACGACATCTACACCAGCAGCGCGTGCGCGAGGTGCGAGACAGGCTGGACGATTTGGGCATTCCGCATACACAGAACCCAAGTCACATTATTCCTGTGATGGTCGGCGATCCGGTCAAGTGTCGCTTCATCTCTGACGTACTGATGCGTGAATATGGAATTTACATCCAGCCGATCAACTATCCAACCGTCCCCAAGGGAACGGAACGTCTACGGATTACACCTTCGCCAGTGCATTCCACGGAAGACGTGGATCGACTGGTATCTGCCTTGGGTGAGTTGTGGACTCAATGCCAATTGGCGCGCAGGCCAATGGCTGCGCAGTGACAATGACAACTTGACCGAGGACATGGACGCGCAAGCAACGAAGTGAGAGTTTCTTTTGATGGAAAGGCTCATCGATTTGTTGGGAGACCCTGGCGCTTTGGCATTTGCCGGTGCGATTGTCGGTATCTTGTTCGGCGTGACAGCTCAGAAGTCTCACTTTTGTTTGCGAGCGTCGACCATCGAAGTCGCCGAAGGCGAGCTTGGTCCCCGCCTGGCGGTTTGGCTGATCGCCTTCACCGCTGCGCTCACCTTAGTACAGGCGTTTGTCGCGTTTGAGTGGTTAAACCTTTCTGAGACACGCGCGATCGCGTCGACGGGCAGCCTTAGCGGCGCAATAATTGGCGGGGCGATGTTCGGCGTTGGCATGGTTCTTGCGCGTGGGTGTGCATCTCGCCTATTGGTATTGGCCTCCTGCGGTAATCTGCGCGCGCTGATTACAGGATTGGTTTTAACCTTGGTGGCTCAGGCTGCTTACACGGGCGTTCTTAGTCCCGCCCGCGAATTGCTTTCCGGGATCTGGACTGTCTCAGGAGGCGCCTCGAGAGATCTTTCGGAAATACTTGGTTATTCGCCAGTGGCTTATACAGCCGTTGCAGCGTTGGGATTGGTGTCGGCAATTGCATTCGCATTCCACCGGAGAGTCGTGCCTGTCAGAATCATAACAGCCGCAGGCGTTGGCGTGGCTGTGGCGCTTGGCTGGATGATGACCTTTGCGATCGCGCAAGCATCTTTTGACGTCGTGCCCGTGTCGTCCATAACATTTACCGGACCGGCCACGGATACACTGATGGCGTTGGTCGCGAAGCAAAACGTCGTATTGTCCTTCGGTATCGGCCTCGTTCCAGGCGTAGCAATTGGTGCCGCAGGCGCGGCCTTAACTGCAGGGGAGTGGAAGATCGAACGTTTTGGCCCTGATACTCCGATGGAGCGCTACCTTGCTGGAGCTGTCCTCATGGGGTTTGGAGCGATGCTGGCCGGAGGTTGCGCCGTGGGAGCAGGGCTTTCCGGAGGGTCCGCCCTGTCATTGACGGCATGGCTTGCCGTTTTCTTCATGTGGGTTGGAGCGATCGGCACGCATAGGTTATTGAGGCGAACGCCAGTTCCTCAAACGTCCTGAGTCATTCGAATTCCATCTGCTCAAATACGCGCCCGGCATTTTTTGTCGCCAGTTCCTCAAACGTGTCCAAATGGGCATATGGTGACTGATCGACATAGTAAGCCTCAGCCAGATCGCCGCCAGCATCCATATGCTCTTGGATCTTGCCGCGCAGATAGATCAGGTAGTCGCGTGTATAGCGGCGCACCTGATCCATGTTTGTCGGATGACCGTGGCCGGGGATGACATATGTGGCTCCCAAAGCTTCGAACTCGTTGTCCCAAGTCTCAAGCCAATCCGCCGTGTAGGTCTCTTGAAAGATCGGCAGCATGCGCTCGTGAAACGCCATGTCACCCGCGATGACAAGGCTTTGGTTCGGCAGCCAAATCGAGATATCGCCGGGACTATGGGCCGGCCCGAGATATTTGGCCTCAATCCTGAAATCACCCATTTCAACCATGTATTCATCCTCGAATGTCTCGGTTGGGCCAGCCAGGAAGGTTCTTTCTGCCTTGTCCTGATTGTACCGTTGCATCCCTTCAAGTATCTGAGGGCCGTATTCCTCGAATTCAGCCGCAGCATCCGAATGGGCGATGATTGGAACGCCGAGGTCTGACCAGTAGGCGTTGCCAAGCATCGCATGCCCCTGACCATTCTCGTTGAAGACAAGCTTAACCGGCTGATCCGTGATCGCCTGAATTTCCTGGTGAAGCGCTTCGGCAAGCACGTAAGCCGCGCCGCCGTTTATGACGACCACGCCCTCCCCGGTAACTATGAAGCTGAGGTTGTTGTTGTGACCAGAGTTTTCGTAGGTCGGCGGTGCGGTTGCGCCTATGGCGGAATAGACGCCGGGGATGTACTCGACCGGTTTGGAATACAGCACACTTTTCGGATATTGGTCTGCAATATCCTCACTTGCCCAAGCTGGTGTGGCCAGGGTCAAGACAATCGCCAGCGATCGCATCATCATGGTTCTCCAATGAACTTATAAGCAGAGCCAGTCTTCTCGACCCGGCCGATCCCACCATTTGGCAGGTGGAACCCAATCATTTTCATTTGCTCGTGGGAAATCTGATCCAGCAGTGAGTTCCGAGCTGCTGCGGCCGCCTGTGGATCCTGATCCGTGCCGCTGTGCCAGTCGGGGCGTTCAAAAGCTACGTGTGGATTTCCCAACGCGTCGCCGACAACCATCACGGATTCACCACCGCTGCGAATTTCAAACGCCATGTGGCCGGGCGTGTGTCCAAAGGTTGCGCGTGCTGCAACACCGGGAAGAATCTCTTGTCCGTCGTCAAAAAACGCGACCTGATCCTCAATTGCCGCCATACGCCGCTTCGCGCCTACAGCGAACGCAGCGCGATCTTCTCCAATGGTATCCACCGTTGAGGGGTTCCACCAATAATCCCACTCATCGCGGCCAAAGTGATGCGTGGCGTTGGGGAAAAGAAGGTCATCGAAATCATCCAAAACGCCCCAGATGTGATCCGGGTGCGCATGGGTGAAGATCACGTGCGATATGTCTTCGGGCGACAGGTTGATAGTTTCAAGAGATTCCAGAAGCTTGCCAGATGTTGACATGAAATCGGGCCCGGCTCCCACATCGAACAGCACCGTGTTTTGACCATCTCGATAAAGTGCGACATTGCACTCTGGCTCGTACTTGGTCGCGTCCACTTTGTAGCTGTCCAGAAGCTGCCTGAGTTCTTCCTTCGGCATGGCGCCGAAGACCATTTCCGAAGGCAATGACAGGTACCCGTCTGACATAGTTGCAATCCGAGCCGAAGAACCGAGTTGTAGCTCTGCCCAAGCGATTTTGGACTGAACACCAAGTGCCGCGATACATGCGGCGTTGTGTAAGAAAGTACGTCGAGAAAATGAATTTCCGCCCATACACAATCAATAAAATGAATGTTTTAATTTGTAAATGAAGAAAGATGGAGAAGGATGGAGTTTCGCCAAGCTATCCCTAAACGGCAGGGCCTTGTAGCAACGCTGTTGGTTGCAACCCAAAGACGTCGATTCAAGGTTCGCGACCTCAGGCGTTTCCTGCATCAGTGAATCCATACTACTCTGTTGTCGAGACAGCTGATGAGATGATGAAGGAGTTCTTTGAGAAAAAGCCGGGACTCGAACAGAGGTTGCGTCGTCGGCTGCTCTGGCGGCACCCTCTTCTCAAGCTTCAAATGCGCCTCAAGCGCCGCTTCCAGTAGTTCTCCCAAACATATCCATTCTCCCATGCCTCGCTTGAAACGCGTGTTCCTTCTGAGCAGGGCACTGTTTGGTGTTACATGCGCGCACGGAAACTGAGGGTGCGTAGCTTTTGGGCTCGAGAGTTCAGATGCTAGGGATGACGGCACTGTATAGGCATTTGGGATCCCCGAAGCCTCGAGAAAATGCGCAAAATCATCTTTCTATGTTCAGGCTGTTCGGATGGAAAACTAGGGAAATGGGTTCGTTTGTGAATCTCGCAAAATGACTCTGTTTTCTCCCTTGGGAGTTCACGAGCGAGATTGAATCGCGAATTGTTTCGGGCAATCGGCGCGAATTTCTTTGGGCTGCTACACGCAAAATTTCTCAATGATTTTGAGAGGCGATGTGAACGCGTTAGCGGCATGCTCGTAGTATCAGGGAAGATCTTCGGATAGCTATTCACTGCCCGAAGAGGATCTTCACTATTAAGCTTCATATACTCCGAGATGCGGAGAAAGCTGACTATCGTCACTTAGGGGTTGGCCAGCACAAATAAGGTTTCAATTGCCTGAGTGCCTCTGCTTTTAGAATTTTAAAGAAGTTGCTCCAACATGCGAGAGCTTTATGCTGGAACCATGGCCAAACGTACCCTGCTAATTCTCAATAGGAAGTCCGCAGCAAGACCCGATCTGCGTTCTGCTGTCCGCCCATTGGAAAGAGAGCTTGGCATTAGGGTGTGTATTCCTTGGTCAGGAAAAGACTTGAGGAAGACCCTTCGAGAAGCCGTAGGCGATGGGGTAACCAGGGTGATCGCGGGCGGTGGTGACGGCACTTTGAACTCGGTCGCGAGTGCTGTTTTGAAGTTGAAAACAAAGTCGCCTGTCTCGCTAGGTCTTGTTCCCTTGGGGACAGCAAATGATTTCGCAAGGTCGTATGGTGATAAGGGTTTGGACTTGGCAACATCTGTTCGAGTTGCTGCATCAGGAGACGCGCGACCTATCGATGTCGGATACATAAACGGCAGTCCGTTTGTGAATGTTGCAAGCGGCGGTTTTGGAGCGATGATCACCGCAACAACTCCCAAGGAAATGAAGAAAAGACTGGGGGGACTCGCGTACACGCTGTTTGGGCTTGCTCGTTTATCTGATGCAAAATCCGTTCCCGCAAAAATCTCAATTGATGATGAAGACCCGTACGACGTTTCCATTTCCGCTATCGCGATTGCGAACAGCCGCTATGCAGGTGGCGGTTTTGACGTGGCGCCTGAAGCGGAAGTGTCCGACGGGTTGCTCGATTTAAGCGTGCTTTCCGCAGAACGTTTAATGCCAGAAAATCTGCCCTTTGGCAGGCTGCCGGATATCTCTGATCCCAAAGATGGTGTTGTGCAGCGCTCTCGTCTGAGGTCTATGGTTTTGGAAACGTCCCAGCCGTTTCATATGAATTTGGACGGAGAGCCGATGATCGATCAACGCTTTGAGGTTTCAATTAAACCAAATGCGCTGAACTTCGTTTTCCCAAGCGTTAAGTAGCTCGGGTTTCTCTTTGAACTCAAACTTCGCACGGTGTTTCGAACTATGTGCGGGGCTGTCTCATACATTCGACGGTAGAGTCAGGTAAAAAGCCGCCATCCAGTTTGGCGAGCGTCTCTCGCGCTTAGCTGTTCACTGCGTCAGTGTTGTTTATCTTCCCATCACCGGACATCAGTATCGCGATTGGCTGCGTAGATGGGATATTCGAAAGCACAATCATGATGCAAACGGTGATCGGGACGCTCATCAACGCTCCGGCAATGCCCCAGATCGCAGTCCAAAACGTGAGCGCCAAAATGACCATGAATGGCGACAAATTCAGGCTTTTCCCAAGTAGCATTGGCTCCAGGATATTGCCGACAGAGAATTGAACAGCGCCACAACCAATTAGAACCACAAGAAATGGCACGACTTCTTCAAACTGTACCAGTGCGACAATTGAAGGAAGCGCGACGCCCACGATGGAACCGACTGTCGGGATAAAGTTCAACAAAAACGCAAGAACCGCCCAGGTTTCAGAGAAGTCCAGGCCGACGGATGCCATCACTGCATAACTGCCCAAGCCAGTTAGTGCACTCACCAACGTTTTGATGCCAACATATCTTTGAATGCTGTCCGACGTGCTCTCAAGAACGCGGCGAACTTTTTCAGCGGCTTCCCTGTCTTTGATTGCGAGCTTGATTTTGGCGCGCATTGGAACACGTTCGACCAACATGAATGGCACGTAGAGCAGCACCGGGAAAAAAGCGCTTAGGAATGCCCCTGCAGAGCCGATCACTCCTGTCGCGAGTCCAGCCAGGTTGATCTGCTCCAAGGCTTTGATCGCGGCTGCATAGTTGTCTTGCCCAACCAGTGATACCAGCTTTGCGACTATGCTAGAAAACCGTTCCTCATAGCGCGGAAACGCTTCCGAAACCTCGCCGGCTTGACTGGATAGTATCGACAACACAAGCGAGAGTCCTATCAACACGATTGAAATTGCGGCTAAATGGGCAAGCCACTTCGGGACGGTGCCGCCAAATATATTGAATCTGCCAATGCGATCCGCAGTCGCGGTGAGAAGAACGAACAGGAGAGCGGCAAAAGACAGGGGAACCAGCACAGAGGAGGCGAGGACTAGCGACGCTATGGTCAAGAACACAAGGACGACCAACTGATACCAGAACGTGAGTCCCAAGAAACCTGATGAAGGATCTTGATGATGCATACCCTTTTTCATTGTAGGCTCCCTACAGGACTGAGCGTTGTCCAGCCGCTTTCTGAAATGATAGTTTATTTGCTCGCCTTGGTCGTGACTTGGCAAGTGGCTCTGGTACTTCTCTCTAGCGCGAATAGCTGAGATTTTTAGATGATGGCCCTCATTTCGTTGCCTTGAACTGGCCGTTGATCAGAAACCTTAGGCTGCAAGATTATCAGAAATAGTCTTGTTTCAGCCTCCTTTTGAGATCGGATGTCGGATGGGTCGCTTTTGGCTCGGTTCTGTCATCTGAGCACCTTTGTCGGGTGCCCGCAAAGCGACTGAAACTGGGCTCTCAAAACCGGTCAGCACCTCGGCAGCGTCTGTATAGACGTCCCGCTGACCGCTTGTGCAGGAACCCGTCTGACAGCCACGAACTCGCGCGGCAGCTTTCCGCCGTCGACATCGCCCGCCGGTTCTACAACGACGCCGGCATTCTCGCGGTTTCACCTAAGATGGCGCAGCGTGGCTTCGACTTTACGACTGTCGCTAACGGCGTGTACAACCTTGTCGACAATGACGGCTTCCATTTTTCCGTTTTCTAAGGGCTTGGAATGGATGGACCCGACAAGGGCGAATTCGTGCAAAATACGTTGCTCGTGCATTGAGACATTCATTGGGAAGTCTCGATTGTACGAAAGCAAAACAGAAAGGACACTCAGCATCGCGCGTGACTGTGCTCGTCAATGTTGGTGTTCCTGAATTTGGATCGCCAAGAACAGGTGTTAGACCCGGGTCTCTTTCACAAATCTCCTTTGTGCGAGGCGCTCTGCCTCAAACGTTTGGCGAACGTAGGCGTTCAAGCGAGACCGGTCAAAATCACAAAGAATTGAATGCCTCATTTTGAACGGCCGTGCGCACCGCCGATCGCGCGCGCCAGTACCCAATCAATACCTCGAAAAAAGTCATCGATTGTTAACGGGTTGTTTTTGCCGCTTGACGCAGAGAGGACAAAACCATGTGTGTAGTCGATAAGAAGATGCAAAAGCACATCGTTTTCGTCACCATCGTCAATTTCCCGCGTGCATGCCCGCAGCTTATCTGTGACGTCCAAGAGATCTTTGCTGATGAGCGTGACGTCTTCCAGAACTGCACGCAGTAGGTTGGCATTCGGCAAAGCTCGAAGATAGTAGGCACTCAGTATGCTACGCGCTTTTGCGCTGGCTCCTTCTTCAACAGTGGCCTGAAGCGTGTTTACAAAGGCCAGTTCAACCAGGTCAGCCAGCAGCTTTCGCTTGCTGCCAGAATGGTAAGTTACCGCCATCGGCGTAACCTTTAGCTTATCCGCAAGCAACCGAAACGAAAGCGCATCGGCTCCCTGCTTTTGAACAATTGGCAGGGCTGTCTGCAGGATAAGCTGTTTCGACAGACGTTCCTTGGACTTTTTTGGTCGCCCGACAGTTGGTGCTTTGGTCATATGCTTTTCACTTCGTAAACCAGATCGACCATACCCGATGGAAAGTGTGTGGCAGAGATCAGTTCAAGATCAATATCGCCATCCGTTGCACCGAAAATGCGAATGCCATCACCTAGTAGAATAGGAACCAAAGTAATCTTCATGTCTTGTACAAATCCGGCCTTAAGGAACGACCGAATGATCGCACCGCCATCGACATATACGCGGTTGTAACCGCGCTCGCGAAAGATTCCCCATATCTCTTCGGGGCTGGCAGTGGAGAACTCAATTTTGTCGTGTAGATTTTCAGGTACGTCCTGTTTCGTCATGGAGCGGCTGAGTACCACGACGGGTTTCTCATATGGCCATTGACCAAATCCAAGGACGGTTCGCAGTGATCCGGTCCCCATAACAAGAGCATCTACGCTGTTCATAAACTCGATGAACCCGTGATCTTCGTTATCAGCGGGCTGTTTATTCAGCCAATCGAGCGAATGGTCTTTTCTTGCAACGAAACCGTCGAGGCTCATGGCCATCATGATGTGTCCGCTTGGCATGGCGTTCTCTTTTTCTCCTTAAATTATACATCGTATAAATACTTAAATAAATACCTGCAACTTGATCAGTCAAGATGCGACGCTCTAACGAAGAAAGGGGACATTTGCCTATTCAGTAACCCAAGTGAATTGGGTTCGGCGGGGAAATCCCGACGTTCCAAGAGTGACCGGTTTGTGCAAAAAGCCGCTTTAATGCACGATTTTATATTGCTGGCGCAGCATTTGTACGCGATCGCATCACGGCCATCGCCGCATCAAAGCGAGTGTCAGCGGGGCGACCTAGAGAACGTCGAATTAACTCGGGTTCGAAGCTCTCTTTAGCCGCGATCAGGCTTTGCGGCCCCGTGAAGACCGGAACTCAAAATGTTTAGCGACTGATCTGAGCCATTGTATCCTGCACCGCATAGTATCTTTGTGCGTTAGGAGGATGTGTCCCCAGAAAACGATCACCGGGATCAGGAACGCGCGCAAAGTAAAGCGCACCGTTGAGTGGATCATAGCCAGCTTTGTAGGCTATTACCGTGCCTAGTCGATCAGCTTCCAATTCAAAGTTTTTTGAATAGCTGCGACTGCCCACAAAGGCTCCGAGATCTTGTGCTGCAGCAATGTCATTCGGCCCAGTCCCCGCAATTGTTGCCAGACCTGCCAAAAGTACCGCACCAGCCGCTGCATTTTGGGCCTGTTGGGCCAAATGCCCTTGAATGTGGTGAGCGGCTTCATGCGCCATAACAAATGCAAGCTCATCGGCATTGTTCACATCTCGCGTCAGTGCTTGGGTCATTGTTATGACAGGGCGTCCTGACTTGCTTAAACTCTGATACGCGTTTGAGGGCGCATTTTTGTTTGGATCAATTCGGATCAAAAAATCGCAATTCACGCCCCGAGTTTGGCGGCGACACTCGTTTTCAGCAACGGGCTCAATTCGAGAAGCAACCTGCTGAAATCTAGCTTGTGCCTGTTGTGAATTGACCTGGGCACTTGTGAGACCGGGATTTGGGATGGGTGCCGATGGCGGAGGCGCGGTTGAAACGCATCCCGCCAACAAAAATGCAACCAATACCGAGGCGACCCGCTTCATACCTAAGCCTTCCTACCTTTTTGGAGATCCTAAATAGAGCCCTCAGGCGTCGATAAACCAACGCCGATACCCGAATCTTAAGGCCTGCAAAAATTGATATTCAATAACAGAGGAGGTTTGCTGTAGCCGCACCCGATTCCGATGCGACCAAAATAGTAGGCAACGCAAATGGCCTTGAATCAAAGGACCGCGGCTGCCCCTCGGGTACTAAATTATTCCATCTATTGGTATCTTTCGCTCACTTTATCGTAGCTATCTTAACTGGATAGAAAAATGCACCAGTCAGAAGAGGCTGCTTAGTCGCGGATACGATCCAGAAAGAAACTCTGTGACTTCTATTGTATGCCCTCTAAACTCCGGTCTTGTGTGTTTCATTAGTTTGCGTGGGGGCACGAACGCAGGTGGGTGGAAAGAAGGCATCAACAAAGACTGCTGACTCAGCGTCGTCATCTTCGCAAAGCTCTGGGCTCAGCGCGGATGATCAGCAGGCTCGGTTCGAAGCCACCGCGCGGGTTATGCAAGCGATCTCTGAGACCAAGGACGACATCCAGCCAGTATGCGACCTGATTGTAACGCTGGCAAAAGATCTCTGTGATGCCTTCTTTGCCGGTCTGGTGCTCGGGCAAGAAGGGGATGCTCGTCAGCAACTGGTTGCAAGTGTCAATTTACACCCGGATATTCAGCAGCTCTGGCGCGATGGCAAATACACGATGGAGCCAGGCAACTCCATTGTGACTGACACTATTCTCAGCGGTAAGACAAAACGTGTTGTCGATATGGGCGACACCGATTATCACAAATCGGGCGATGAGCGCTTTAAGCTCATTGTCGACACGCATGGGTGCCGGAGCAATCTCTTTGTTCCATTGAAAGTGGGTGGCAGTGCAATCGGATGCCTGATGTTGGCACGGGATGAGGTGCGACCTTATTCCGACGATCAGGTCCAGCTGGTTGAAACTTTCGCCGCGCAAGCGGTCATCGCAATTGAAAATGTTCGCCAGTTTAGTGAGTTGCAGGTGCGTCTGGCGCGTGAAGGTGCCACGCGTGATGTTCTGGAGACGATCAGTCGGTCTCGGGATGATGAAGCGCCGGTATTTAAGACGATCTTGGAAAACACGGCCCGGCTTTGCGAAACAGATGTAGCCACGTTGAGCCTGCTAAATGAGGCAGGAACGCATTTGGAATACGCCGCCCATTTTGGTGATCAATTGGCGACATATAAGGTCGGCGTGGATCGCTGGTCTCTGGACTCAAATTTACAAATTGCCGAGTCCGTGCGGGAAGCGCGCGTCATTCACAACGTCGATTTGCGCGAGACAGAACACTACATCAACGGGGATCCCTGGCGCCGGCAACTGGTTGATGAGGAAGGTGTTCGTTCGTTTCTAACGGTTCCTTTGATGTCAGCAAATGGTGACCCCGTAGGTGTCATCGGGATCTACCGGCGCGAAGTGCGACCCTTTTCCGATGACGAGATTTCTTTGGTCGAGAGCTTTGCCGCGCAAGCCGTCATTGCCCTCGATAACACACGTCAAATGAAAGAGCTGCACACTCAGCTAGAACGCCAAGCGGCGACGCAGGAGGTTCTAAGTGTTATCAGCAAAAGCCGGGACAATGACGCACGAGTCTTTGAAGCCGTGCTTCAGCAGGCCACTGAAATCTGTGACGCAGATCAGGCGGCGCTGGTTTTGGTCAACGCTGCGGGAACCCACATTCAATTGGCCGGTGCATGGGGGCATGATAGGACCGACGTCGAATTGGGGGAAGAGTGGCCTCTTGATGGGTCGGTCACGGCGGCGGCTGCGATACGAAATTGCAAGGTTGTACGCGTCGAGGACATCGCCGACACAGAGTTCTACCGCTCGGGTGATCCTACTGCTGTTACAATGGTCGAGGTCGAAGGCATCAGGTCACGGGTCGTTGTGCCCCTGATGCAGGGGGAACAGGCGATAGGTGCTATTGCGGTTAGCCGGCGCGAAGTGCGCCCGTTTTCTGATCCCGACGTGCAATTCATCGAAGAGTTCGCCAAACACGCAGTCATAGCGATAGAAAACACGCGCCAGTTTCGAGAGGTTCAGGAACGACTGGAGCGTGAAAAAGCATCGCGAGAAATCCTCGAGGTCATCAGCCGTAGCCGCGACGACGAAAGACCTGTGTTCCAAAGCATTCTCGAAAACTCCAGCCGTTTGTGCAAAGCCCCGCTCGCGTTTTTATGTGTCGCTGATAATGAACGCGGGCTCGCAACGATCCCGGCCAATATCGGCGCAAGAACCGACTTTGACGAAGCGCTCAAAAACTTTGTCGAGCCGCTGACACGCACGGAATTAATTGCGATCAAACCAATGATCGATGGCGAGGTCATTCGCCAGGACGATATCGCGGACGATCCCCTGTACTTCCGGGATCGTGACCCGAAACGGGTTCAGATGGTTGAGATTGAAGGAGCCCGCTCGGTTCTGGCAGTTCCGTTGATGAAGGATGGCGTGGGTCTCGGTGTAATTGTCCTATACCGCCGTGAAGTTGCACCTTTCTCAGACGACGACGTGGCACTGGTTCAAACCTTCGCGGCTCAAGCCGTGATCGCAATGGAGAACGTCCGCCAGTTCCGCGAAGTCCAGGATCGCACGGCGGAAGTGACGCAGGCGTTGGAATACCAGACCTCTACATCTGAAGTGCTGCGGGTGATTTCGGCGTCACCAAATGAGTTGGCCCCTGTTCTCGACGCTATCCTCAAAGAAGCTTCTCGCATCTGCGAATTGCAGGATGCCTATGTTGCGATGCTGAACCCCGACGATCAGCTTTTTCATGTTCATGCGATACTCACGCAGGACACGACCTTTGCCGATTATGTCAGAGCGCATCCTATTTCGCCTGATGAAAGCGGTGTAAGCGGGCGAGCCATTCTGTCGAAACGCACTGTCTATATCGAAGATATTGAAACCGAGACCTCTTATACTTGGATAAAAGACAGCGGCGTCGGGGAATATCGGTCCGTGCTCGGGGTCCCATTGGTTAAGAATGGCGAGGTCGTAGGTGTGATTTCGGTCGGATCAATCGAGGTTTCGGGATTTTCCACCAAACAGATTCAGTTATTAGAAACCTTTGCCGACCAAGCCACTATCGCCATTACGAATGCCAACCTGTTCCGGGAAGTGGAGGAACGCACTGCCGAAGTCGTGCAGTCACTAGAATACCAGACTGCCACGTCAGAGGTTTTAGATGTCATCTCTCGCTCGCCCAACGATCTTCCACGTGTGCTGGATGCAATCCTGGAAGTTTCCTCACGTATCTGCGACCCAGAGTATGCATTCTTCGCAATGCGGGATGCTGACGATGGGTTGTACCGTGTGGCCATGTCCCACAACGTGAGCGATGCGTTTCTTAACTATTTGTCAGACAACCCCATTGCTCCAGAGGAAGGCTCGTGCATCGGCCGCACGGCTCTTCACGGCAAGACTGTTTACATAAAAGATACGAGTAAGGATCCAACTTACACATGGAAGGTGGCGGCGGAGATCGGTGATTACCTCACCACCCTCGGCGTCCCTTTAGTCAGTGACGGCGTGACAGTTGGAGTTATTGTCATGGCCCACCGGAAGCCCGGGGCGTTTAGTGAAGAACAGGTCAACCTGTTAGAGACATTCGCATCCCAGGCTGTGATAGCCATAAACAACACCCGGTTGTTCAAAGAAGTGCAGGCACGCACCGCGGAAGTTGAAGAAGCGCTCGACTATCAAACGGCGACGTCAGAAGTACTGGGAGTGATCTCACGCTCGCCAAATGAACTTGATCCAGTTCTCAAAGCTATTTTGCAAGTGGCGGTTCGCATCTGCAAACCCGAAGCGTCTTACGTCGCACTTCTAAACGAAGAAACCGGAATTTATGACGTTGCTGCGACCCATAATTCCGCCGCAGCTCACAACGACATCATAAACCGTCAGGTGTTCGTTCCAGACAAGGGCACAACCACGGGACGCGTCGCGCTAACAGGCAAAACGGTGTACATTGAAGATTTTGAGCACGACCCGGATTATGCTTGGAAAGAAGAAGCACTGGGTGCCGGATTTCGTTCATCTTTGGGGGTTCCGCTCGTAAAGGATGGGGTTACCCTCGGCGTGATTTCACTTGCTCATTCGAAAATTGGGGCGTTCTCAGACAAGCAGATAGCCTTGGTTGAAACATTCGCCTCGCAAGCGGTCATTGCACTTGGAAATGCGCATCTATTCGACGAGGTGACAGCCCGAACGGCGGAAGTTGAGGAATCGTTAGAGTATCAAAAAGCCACAAACGAAGTGCTCGAAGTTATTTCCCGGTCTCCTGACGCGCTAGAGCCTGTACTGGAAGCATTGCTGGCCGTTTCGTCCCGCATTTGCCGCCTACAGGATGCCTTCGTGGCGCTTAAGACACCCGAAGATGGAAAGTACCATTATTTTGCCGGACACAATGTATCGGCCAAATTCGCGGATTTTCTAAAGGTGCATCCGTTTGAACCCGGGGAAACATCAGCCACAGCACGTGCGCTTTTGCATGGAAGGGCTGACTATGTTGAAGATACGCAAGCTGACACCAATTATGATCCGCTGCTCAAGTCCAATCTCGAAGGCTATCGATCTGTTCTTTCCGTGCCACTGATCCGTGATGGTGACACAATTGGTGTTATCAGCATGGGGAGCCGAACAGCGGCCGCTTTTGACGAAAAACAAATCAAGCAAATGGAGACCTTCGCGTCTCAGGCAATAATCGCAATTCAGAACTCGCAACTCTTCAACGAAACGCAGACCGCACTCGCGCGCCAAACCGCAAGCGCGGACGTCTTAAGAGTAATCTCTGAATCCCCAACAGATACCAAGCCGGTTTTTGAAAAGATTGTCGGACTAGCGACAACCCTCATTGATTGCGACCTGTCGATTGCCATTCAGGCGAACAAGACTGAACTTTGGCAAATCGCCGCCGCGACACCCGATGGCGTCGAAGAAATCACATGGACCGAGCGCCTGCCAATTGATCCCGAAGACAATTTGCCGTCCAAGGCAATCAAGAACGGCAAGACCTTGCATTTGCCCGAATGGCGATACGATGAGCTACCCCCACGCGATCAGGAGATCATACGCAGGAAAGGGTTCAAGTCTTCGCTGACGGTGCCTCTGATGCGCGGGACAGAATGTTTCGGTGCCTTGGTATTCATCCGAAAAACTGCCAAAGTTTTCAGCGAAGATGAGGTCGCCATTGCCGAGTCCTTCGCCGATCAGGCCATCATCGCGCTGGAAAACGTTCGCCTGTTTAATGAAACGCAATCTTCCCTGGCACGTCAGACTGCGAGTGCGGACATTCTGCGGGTGATCAGCCAATCTCCTGACGACATCAAGCCAGTCTTCGAGGCAATCGCAGAAGCCGGTGTGCGGTTGGTTTCCTCAGATATGGTTGCGGTCATGACCGCTCAAGGTAACACGTTCGAGGTGCTCGCGCGGGTGAGTGCAGACGGTGTTGCCACCCTTGAAGGAAACCAGAGTTTCCCTATCGACCCGGATCCGATGTCCAGTTTTCCCGCTCAGGTTCTTCATGAGAAGAAGATGCTCCACCTTCCGGATTGGGATACGCTCGAACTCTCGCCGTTCGAGCAGATTACGTATGATCGTCATGGTGTTCGCGCGGCCCTGTTGCTGCCACTAATAAAAGGCAAGGCGTGTCTGGGTGTGTTGGTGTTCGCTCGGAAAACAGCTGGCGCCTTTACCAAAGATGAGATCGACCTCGCCTACTCGTTTGCAGACCAGGCGGTAATTGCCATCGAGAATGTTCGTCTATTCCGCGAGGCCGAAGAGGCGCGAAAAGTTGCTGAAGAAGCAAACGAAGCAAAAAGCGCCTTCCTGGCGACGATGTCCCACGAAATTCGAACGCCAATGAATGCCGTTATCGGGATGAGCGGGCTGTTGATGGACACGGAGTTGGATGCAGAACAAAGCGACTACGCCAATACGATCCGCGATAGCGGCGATGCGCTTTTAGGTATCATCAACGAGATCCTCGATTTCTCGAAAATTGAGGCCGGACAAATGGACATCGAAAACCATCCGTTTGACCTGCGCGAATGCGTAGAAAGCGCGCTCGATTTAATCAGCGGCAAGGCTGCCGAGAAACAACTCGATCTGGCCTATGAGTTCGACGACTCGCTACCGCTGGCGATTAGCGCCGATCTAACGAGATTGCGGCAGATTCTACTAAACCTTCTTTCCAACGCAGTGAAGTTTACCGAAAGCGGCGAAGTGGTTCTGTCTGTTGAACAATCTGCCAAGGTACAGGGAATGCTCGAACTGACGTTCAAAGTCCGAGACACCGGAATTGGCCTGTCCAAGAAAGGCATGAGTCGATTGTTTCAGTCTTTCAGTCAGGCAGATAGTTCAACGACTAGGAAATATGGCGGCACTGGTTTGGGTCTTGCAATCTCGAAACGTCTTGCGGAACTCATGGGCGGGACCATGTGGGCTGAAAGCGATGGCGAGGGGAGCGGTTCCACCTTTGTTTTCAAGATCCAGGCAAAACCTGCGAAACCAGTAAAGCCGTCTTCACGCAATCTCGTCGGCGTTCAGCCTGAACTCGAAGGGAAGCGAATTTTGATGGTGGACGACAATGCCACCAATCGTAAAATCCTGTCTCTTCAAACCGAGAAATGGGGCACGCAGACCACGACCTGTGAATCTCCGCCAGAGGCGCTGAGCATACTAGAAGAAAGCGTCGAGTTCGATTTGGCCATTCTCGACATGCATATGCCCGAAATGGATGGAGAAGAGCTTGCGAAAAAGGTTCGCGCCAAGAAGCCGGGTTTGCCACTCATCCTTTTCAGTTCACTTGGTCCGCGAGATATAGACCTGGAAGATGGGCTCTTCGCCGCCAACCTCGCCAAACCTTTGCGCCAATCCCATTTGTTCGACACCCTAGTCACACTGTTCGCGACTGAAAAGGTGCGCGTAAAGCCGTCCAAAACACAGGACAAACCTCAAACAGATCCGGATATGGCGACGCGACATCCGCTGCGCATTTTGCTGGCTGAGGATAATTTGGTGAACCAGAAACTTGCACTCCGACTGCTCGAGCAGATGGGCTATCGCGCGGATTTGGCCAGCAACGGTGCTGAGGCGGTCGAAAGCGTCAACCGGCAAACATACGATGTCGTTTTCATGGATGTGCAAATGCCCGAGATGGATGGTCTTGAAGCGTCTCGCCGTATCAACAAAGCGCATTCGGATGGAAGTCGTCCTCGCATTATCGCGATGACCGCGAACGCAATGCAGGGGGACCGTGAGATGTGCCTGGAAGCAGGGATGGACGACTATATCACCAAACCAATCCGCGTACCTGTCCTAATTGAAGCCCTGTTAAATTCCCCAAGAATAAGAAGGTGATCCATGACAGACAGCCCAATAGACCATGAAATCTTCATGGAGCTAAAAGACGCCACAGGCGAAGACTTTGCTGCTGAGCTTGTGAACACCTTTCTCGATGAAGCGCCCAGTATGATAGTCGAATTGAAAGCGGCTGCGGCTGCGGCTGATGCCGACCGTTACCGGCGTGCTGCGCATTCTATCAAGTCAAACGCCAACACATTTGGTGCGACGGCTCTTGTCGAACTGGCCAGGAAAGTCGAACTCGGAGAATTGCCCGAGGCTGGAGACCTAAAAGATGCGACGGCGCTTGAGACAGCCCTCACCACTGCCGCCGCCGCGTTACGGAGCCTGATTGATGACTGAAGCTCCCGGACATTTGCTCATCGTCGACGACAACAAGGTGAACCGCTTGCTTTTGTCGCGCAGCGTAGAGCTATTGGGTCACCAAGCATCGGTCGCGGAAAACGGCCGGGTTGCTATGGAGATGCTGTCTAACCAGCCGTTTGACTTGCTTCTACTGGATATCGAAATGCCGGAAATGGATGGCTTTCAGGTTCTGGAGGCCGTCAAATCCGACACCGACCTGCGCGATCTGCCGGTAATTGTGACGTCATCTGTTGAGGGTCTGGACAATGTCGTGCGGTGCATTGAATTGGGCGCTGAAGACTACCTGCCAAAACCAGTCAATAAGACACTCCTCAGTGCACGCGTCTCCAGCGGCCTTGAAAAGAAAAGGCTCAGGGACGAACAAAAAAGACTGCTAGAGCGCTTTGCAACAACGGAGGTTGCACAAGACCTGCAAGAATCCGGTTTTGCGATAGGAGGCAAACGTGCCAACGCTTCGGTCCTTTTCTGTGACATTCGCGGCTTCACTACCCTATCGGAAGATCTCGCTCCCGAGGAAACAATCGACCTGCTCAACACTTTCTACACGCTGATGTTCGAGGCTGTTACCAGCAATGGCGGGATTGTCAGCCTGATGTTGGGAGACGGTTTGATGGCTCTGTTCGGAGTTCCGCAGTCGCTGTCCAACTCCGCGCAAAGCGCAGTGGCGGCCGGGCATGAAATGCATAACATGATTGAGATATTAAATCTCGAACGGCGCTCAGAAGGGAAAAGTGACCTAAAAATCGGTATCGGAATAGCGACTGGAGAAGTCGTCGCTGGTTATGCCGGCACAGACAACAGGGCGACGTATACTTGTATTGGATCGACGGTAAACCTTGCTGCTCGCCTGGAAGCAGAAACGCAGAAAACTGGAAGTCGAATTCTGGTTGATCAAGAAACCTGTGATCTGTTGGAAACGGTTAATGTACTGGAGACATTTGTCGGCACTAGGATCAAAGGTTTCTCCGATCCGTTCGACATCCATGCGCTATGACCATTCATGCAACGCGTTGGGCAAATCGTGCAAAGTTATGCGCACCCATATGTCTGCGTAGTTTGCCCATAGCCTTTGCGCTGCGCGGTTGTCTGCCATTGCGATGAATTCAATCAGTTTTTGGCGAAGTCGTTGCGGTTGTGGCCCTTTGTGTTGCTCAATCCCGCAAAGGGTCTCCCTGATGAACTTTGGGTTCCATGAGGCCTTTTGCTTGGATTCTCGCGAAGGTCTGTGACGCGCGGACACCAGGTTTTGCAAAGTTTAACTAATGGCCTACAGCCATGGTTTGGAAACATCCTGATGAATGGCAGCTTTGGAGATTTGAGAGCTGCGCCTTCAGGATCGCCTCATCAGAAGCGAACTTCTCAACACCGACGGTTCGCCCAAAATCCAGCCAACCCGCTGCGTGCAGGATCAGGTCGGCTCGTCCGCTCAAAGATGCTCCGAAGGCGCTGTCGCCTTCATATCCGGCCTGAGCGTCATTGATCTTGGACGACGTGACCAAAACGTCGCCACGGCAGGGGACCCCAAGTCGGCGCACCAACTGGCAACTGGCCAATTGGGCCAAGTGAGATTCTGGTGTTCCAAAGATCGGACCCATGATCTGCATCGAAAACGGGGTTGCGAAGATCCCGCCGACCACCGGAGCCACGGGGCGATAGACTTGCGTCAAAACCAGCCCAACCATGATTTCCGCAAGCCCCTGAGCCAGCGCCCCGGAAACGGTCACCGGCGCCGTGGCGCCCATCATTATGTAAGAGGCAACAAGGCTGGCCTGACCCAATTCAGCCGATGCACGCAGGCAGCTCAAAGGATTGGCCTGAAAGACCAAAGGGGGCGTTAGATTGATCAGATGAAGCAACCGACAGTCTTCGTCCGTATCCTTGATCCCAGCCGCGCTGGCCACCTCGCACAGGGCGTCTTCGGACAGGACGGTGCCCATCATCGGCTTGTCCGAAAGCTCCAGATGGGCGCGGGCGAGATCCTTGTAGGGCACAAGCGCGTCCGCGTCGTGGGCGATGCAAAGCTGAAAGCCGGTGCTGTCGATTGCCGGTGAAGCATCGCACAGGCGCACGAGTTCGCGGTAGTCCTCGAGCGTGCCCTGGCGGATGGTGTCGTCCGCGTGCCGGACATTCGGCGGGCCATAGAAGGGGACGACTACCGGGCGGTCGCCTCCGACCGTGACCGAAGCCGCTTCGGTTTTACCTTGCCAGATGAAGGATGCCGGCGCGTTTGCAATCAGATCGCGTAGACGGTCTGCGTCGATACGCACGCGCTCCCCGTCAATCCGCGCACCGACCGACGCCATGGCGTCAAGGCTGCCGGGATCGCCCTGCAACTCCATCCCGATTTCATCGAGAATTTAGGCTGCATGTGCTTCGATAGATGCCAAGGCTGGTTCATCAAGCAACGCGTAGGGGAATTGCATTTCTGACCTGTCTGGAGATTTCCTGGATGAGAGCCTTGACTGCATCATTCCGGTTCTTGGGGCGAGTTCGCGCGACATAAGCGATGGAAGGTGGCTCGGGGAACACGTCTTCGACGACTTCGAGGTCAGGCGATAGGTGCAGCCCGTTCATCAGCGCAACCCCCAACCCCGAGCGCACGGACGATAGGATACCCGCCGCACTAGGGCATTCGAAGACCGTTTCAAACCGCTGCCCGCCCCGCGCCCCTTCGGCACTGGCATAGTGTTTGTAGAAACAGTTGCTGTCAAAGGCGAGAAACGGCACCGGGACCGACAGGTCCAATGGAAGGTCATGCGATTTGATCCAATGCAACTGGTCTTCAAAGAGAACCAGATCGTCAGGGAGCACATCGCGGCTGAAGACCTGCATGACTGCCACGTCGATTTCACCGGCCTCCAACCAGCCTGCGAGGGTCAGGCTCTGGCTGATCCGTGTGCGCACTTGGGTTTCCGGGTGCAGTCGGGTGAAGCGACCTAAAATACGAGCCACGTCGCCACCCGTTGTGTCTTCGGTCATGCCCAGTTGGATCGTGCCCTTGAGTGGTTTCTTGCCCAACGCCGCCAGCGCTTCGTCATGCAGATCCATCATGCGCTGTGCATATCCCAGCAACCGCTCACCCGCTTCAGTGAACAGCGGCCCGCCTGCACGGCGCGCCAGAAGATCGCAATCCAGCGCCTTTTCCAGCCGCCTGATCTTGTGGCTGACAGCCGGTTGCGACAGCGCAAGATGTTCTGCCGCGCGGGTGACGCCCCCATGAGACGAGATTGCCAGAAGCGCCCGTAGGCCATCTATTTCCAGCCGTTCAGCCATGGCATGTCCTCATTCGAATATTTTATTGATTCATGACAATCATTCATTTGGTAGATTGATTACCCTGAAACTACAATCGGGGAAAGTCATAAAACGGATTGAAACATGACAACCGATGCAAACAAATCTCTTGAGTGGGGTGGAGCCTTTTTGTCCATCGCCTATTCCCTGCTCATCGCCTCCAACACTGGATACGAGGTACTTTCCTTCGTGTTTTTCCTGTTGTCGGCGCTCCTTCTTTTCACCCTTGCGGTGCGCAAGCGGATGTGGGGCTGGACAACGATGCAGGGCTTCTACATCGCCGCCGGCGCCTACGGCATCTTTGCCTGGAGCGTCTGACCGGTCCTGCGCTCCCTTTCCTTGAAATCATCCCGAATAGCTGCCCGACCAGCCCACCAAAGCAGGAGAAAAATCATGATCCAACTTGTGGACCAACACTGTGTGATAAACGGAAACCGCATCGCCCACGGCGTTCATGGTGAAGGCGAACCTGTGGTCCTCATCCATGGCACTCCGTCCTCGTCCTGGATCTGGCGCAACATTCTGCCTTCGCTTGTCGAGGCCGGACACAAGGTGCATGTGTTCGACTTGCTCGGGTATGGTCTGTCGGAACGTCCGCGCGACCCTAACATCGACACCTCGGTCACCGGGCAGGTTCCGATCCTTGAAGGGCTGCTCGATGTCTGGGGGCTGGATGATCTGCATGTCATCGCCCATGACATCGGCGGTGGTGTCGCCCAGCGGTTCTGCATCCAATCCCCTGAACGTGTCCGCACGCTGACCATGATCGACGTGGTGAGCTATGACAGCTGGCCCTCGAAGCGCACTCTTGAACAGATGCAAGCGGGTCTTGAAAAGCTGATCAAGGCGCCGGATGCAGAACACCGTGAGCATTTCCGGGAATGGCTCTATTCGACAGTACAGAACAAGAAACGTCTCGCCGAAACCTCGATGGAAACCTACCTCGATTTCATCTGTGGTCCCGTAGGCCAGGGCAGTTTCTTTCAGCATCAGGTCATGCACTACGACGCCAAGCACACCGATAAGGTCGCACCGCGCTATGCCGAGCTCGGTGAGCGTCCGGTCCAATTAATCTGGGGCGCGGATGACGCCTGGCAGGTGGTTGCGTGGGCCCACAAGCTGAACGACGCCATCCCCGGCTCGGAACTGCATGTGCTCGAGGACTGCGGCCACTTTTCGATGGAAGACCAGCCTGAGAAGATCTCGGCCCTGCTGGTCGACTTCCTCAAACGCAACAGCTGATCAGACTGGGGCGGGTCGACTGTATGTTGGCCCGCCTAAACGTCTTGTCAGGAAAAGGTCCAACAAGATGTTTTTTGCCCCCCGTGACCCCGGCATCAAAGATATCCACGTGCGCCAGAACCATGTGGGCTATGGAATAGGTCTGGGCGTCATGCTACTGGACGATGCCTATCCGGGATATCCCAGTGACGTGCGTAACCCCAGCGCGTTTCCCTTTCCGATCCAGTATGACATCGCCACGGACGTCAGCAACAAGACCTTGGTTTGGGACCAGGACAAGACACCAGTTCGCGCGCCGATCATTGCATCCGCAAAGTGGTTGGAAAGGTACGGGTGCCGCGCCATTGTCGCGGAATGTGGGTCCTTTGCCTATTTCCAGCAGAAGGTCGCCAACGCCGTTAGCGTGCCGGTGTTCACGTCCAGCCTGCTACAGGTGCCATTTGCCCAGACCCTTATAGGCAGCACCAAGAAGGTGGCAATCCTGTGCGCTCAACGCCGCTTCCCGACAGATCGCCACCTCGAGGCCGTAGGAATTTATCCAAATTTCAACCCTATCATTGGCGGTGCCAAGGACGAGCTGGGAGTGACCGAGTTCGACAAACTCTGGGATCCGGAAAAACGTCCAGACGCTCCTCTCGCAACTTTGAGACCGCAGAACGCCAGATGGTGGAGGCAACCAAAGCACTCGTAGCACGCTATCCAAACGTCGGCGCCATCGTTTATGAATGCACAGGGATGCAACCGTTTTCTCGTGCAGCACAGCGCGAGGTTGGCCTGCCGATTTTCGATTGGGGGACCTTGCTGTACCATGCCTACTCAGCAGTCGTTTCTCGCGACTACTACGGTCATGTTTGATTGGGTTTGTCCAATTTCGTGGCCAATCAATTCCGGAACGCATAGGTCTCCGTCGGCAGTTTTGGCGTACATCAGCCATATAGCGAGCGCGACGGGCGGGTCCGGTATTGCTACAAACCTAAAAATCCTGTTGTTGGCTACAATTCGGACTGATTAATCCAGAATCCTCGACAGGTCCCTTGAATTTCTGGACCGTCCATTCCAAATCTAGCGCATGAGCGAAGATACTCTTATAGTTTGCGACAACAATTCGCCTGTAGGCCCGGGTCGGCCTCGTGGCTTTGATGAAGCCGAGGCTTTGGAAAAAGCCCTGTGCGTTTTTTGGCACAAGGGATATGAGACCGCATCTGTGGATGATCTTACCAAGGCCATGGGTTTGAGCCGGTCCAGCTTCTATGGAACGTTCGGCAGCAAGCGAGCTTTGTTTCACAAAGCCCTCAGCCACTATTCCAGGCGTGGTTTGAAAACTCTGCGTGAGGTCGCTGACGCGGGCGGAGATGACCCAGTTGGTGCAATAATGGAAGCTTTGGCGAACCCGAAAGACGGTCGTGATGGCTGCATGCTGATCAACTGCCTTACGGAGCTTGCTCCTCATGATGAGGAAGTCGCGGCTCTTGGGCGGCACCATTTGGAGAGTATAGACGAGATTATTGCGAAAGCGCTTGAGCCTTCGGATCCGGGACAGGCGCTCGACAAGGCGCGCGCCTTTGCCTCCCTTGCAATCGGTACTTTAGCTTTGCGCAAGGCGGGTGTTCCTGCGGAGCAGATATCGCAAACTCTGAATCAAGCTCGGTTGGTGATATCACCTTAGCTCCACCTAACTTCATGTTTTGAAATCAAAAAACATGAAGTAACCGCAGCCCTAGTTTTGGACCAAGTAGTCCAAAACTGTCTGATAGAAGTAAACCAAAGAAGGAAGCAGCAATGGCTGACGAAAAACTGTTCTCCGGCATCAAAGCTGGCGCAATTGAACTGAATAACCGCGTTGTCATGGCGCCATTGACCCGCAACCGGGCAAGAGCCGAGGATGACAGCGTCCATGAATTGCAGGCCAAGTACTACGCGCAACGGGCGGGTGCTGGTCTGATCATCACGGAAGCTTCGCAAATTTCGCCCCAAGGCAAAGGCTACGCATGGACGCCCGGCATTTATTCCGAAGCACAGATCGACGGCTGGAAAAAAGTGACTGAAGCCGTCCATGCTGAGGGTGGAAAGATTGTGATCCAGCTTTGGCATGTGGGCCGAATTTCGCACAACAGCTTGCAGCAGGATGGCGGTGCCCCTGTTGCGCCATCCGCGATTGGCGCTAAGGCCAAGACCTTTGATGGTGAGCAATTTGTTGAAACATCTGAGCCGCGTGCTCTGGCCATCGGAGAAATTGCTGGCATTGTTGACGACTATCGGAGAGCTGCGGAAAACGCCAAGGAGGCTGGTTTTGACGGTGTCGAAGTCCATGCAGCCAACGGATATCTTATTGATCAGTTTCTGCGGGACGATTCCAACAAGCGTGAAGACGAATATGGTGGTCCTGTCGAGAACAGAGCACGGTTCCTGAAAGAGGTCATGGACGCTGTTGTCGATGTATGGGGCGCCAACCATGTCGGTGTCCGCCTCAGCCCCTTCTCGAACGCCAACAACATTTCCGACAGTGACCCACAGGCGACGTTCTCGTATGCGATCAAATTGTTGAATAGTTATGGGTTGGCCTATCTCCATCTCGTAGAAGGACAGACCGGCGGCCCGCGCGATATTCCTGAAGGTGGCGATCTAAAGGCGCTCTATGATTTGTTCGACGGTGCGAAAATGGGCAACAACGCTTATGACCGCGAAATGGCGATTGAAGCGGTTGAGATCGGAGCCGTCGACCTGGTGGCCTTTGGCCGACCGTTCATTTCCAACCCGGATCTTGTCAGTCGGCTGGAGAAAGACGCCGCGCTGAATGAGTTGGATGAATCCACCCTCTACGGCGGGAATGAAAAAGGATACACCGACTACCCGAAACTGGGAGAGGAAGCGGTTGCCGCAGAGTGAGGCCTCACTCTTAAATCCTTGGTGACAGGCAATAGCAAATAGAATGAGCGCGCCGGTTTGGACGCGCTCATTTCTCGAGTAAGGCAATATCTATTATGGACGCGTGGATTCATCACAAGTCTGCGAATGGACTGCTTCCCTCCGATTGCGGTGACTAAGAGACGCTTTTGAGTTTATCATCAGGGTCTCTTTGAGTTGGCGAATTCCATGTTTCAGCAGATACCATGTCCAAAAAAACGAGCTTCTTGAACCGGCCTGATGGATTTTGGCCTTACTTCCGGCGCAGAGTTGGTCCTTCGCATTTGCTGCTAATCAGGTAACGTTAGGTTGGGAGTACGATATGGAATTACCAGCACTGACGTACGAAATGATAGCCGTACTGAGTCTACTGGCTTTTACTGTCTTACTTTTTGTTACCGAGATTATACGGATCGACGTCGCAGCAATTCTTGTGATGGTGCTGCTTGGCGCGCTGAGCTATCTACCGGGGCTAGGTAATCTTGCCGATGTCTCCAGGCTATTTGAAGGCTTTTCCTCGAACGCTGTGATGTCAATCATCGCAGTTATGATAATAGGGGCTGGGCTTGATAAGACCGGACTTATGTCAAAGGTTGCGGCCTTGATCCTTAAGAACGGTGGCACGACAGAAGCCCGGATCATCCCAATTATATCAACAACGGTTGGTGTCATCAGCTCCTTCATGCAGAACGTCGGAGCTGCTGCGCTTTTTCTGCCTGTTGTGAGCCGCATCTCGGCACGTACGGAAATCCCGATGAGTAGGTTGCTAATGCCCATGGGGTTTTGCGCGATTCTGGGTGGTACGATCACATTGGTTGGGTCGTCGCCCCTTATCCTGCTGAATGACCTGATTGTTTCGGCAAACTCATCCCTTCCAGCTGACCAACAAATGGAGACATTTGGGTTGTTTTCAGTCACGCCTATCGGTGTGATGCTGGTGCTGACAGGGGTGCTTTACTTTGTGCTCTTTGGTCGCTGGGTCCTCCCAGCGCAGCGGGAGCGTGGAGAAGATGCAAGCTCGGCGCGGTCCATGCAGGCTTACGTCGAAAACACATACGGGCTTAGGGCCGATATGTTTGAGATACGTGTCCCTGAAGGCTCGATCATCATCGGGCAAACACTTGCGGATCTGATGGTCGCCCATAATATGTACATTCTCGGCACATCGTATCGCGGCCACAAGGTCATCGCGCCGATGGCTGATACCAAGATCGAAGCCCCGGCGCGGCTTGCCGTGCTTGGCCTGCGTCGGGTGGTTGAGCACCAGTTTGCTGAGCCTTACGGATTAGAGATCCTACCCCAACTAGATGTCTTTGCAGATGATTTCGCCGCGACCCAATCGGGGGTGGCCGAGGTTGTTATTCCTCCCGGTTCTTCAGTGATCGGCCAGACTCCGATTGATTTACGTCTCCGCCAAACGCATGGTTTGTCTTTGTTGGCCATTCAGCGTGGCGAAGAAACACTCAGCCACGTTGAGACCGAGGATCATTCAGCCACGCATATCGGGCAAGTTCCTTTGCAGGCCGGTGATACGTGTGTGGTGCATGTACAGTGGGACCGTCTGACACGAGTGAAGTCAGACAGGGATTTCGTCGTTGTCACCTCGGACTTTCCCCAGGAAGAGTTGCGGCCACACAAGGTCGGATGGGCGCTCGCCTTCTTCCTAATAGCGTTGAGCTTAATTCTGTTTTCTGACCTTCGTTTATCATTGTGCCTGTTAGTTGGCGCTGTTGGCATGGTTTTGAGCCGGGTGCTGTCGATTGATGAGGCTTACGAGTCGATAAGTTGGAGCACAGTTTTTCTACTCGCTTCACTGATCCCGTTGGGGCAGGCGGTTCAGAACACCGGCACTGCGGATTGGATTGCAGCGCATGTGTTGGCCCTTTTGAAGGGGTGGCCGATCTGGTCTTTGCAAGCAGGAATAGCCGTTTTGGCGACGGCGTTCACGCTGGTCATGTCGAACGTAGGTGCAACTGTTCTGCTGGTGCCGCTAGCAGTTTCTATTGCTGTATCGGCGGGTGGAAACCCGGCTGTATTTGCTCTCACCGTGGCAATTTCAACGTCCAACTCATTTTTGATCCCAACACACCAGGTGAACGCGTTGATCATGGGCCCAGCAGGCTACCGGGTGGTCGACTTTGTTCGCTCGGGCGGTATCATGACTCTGCTTTTCTTGGTTGTCTCAATTACTGGACTTGCGATTTTCTTCTGAGCCGCCTCTCGGCGATCCGTACAGATGAACTCACAATATAGGGTTTTTGAGACCAAATTTTTTTTGTCGGAACGTTAGATTCAAGACGTCTGCAAAAAAGAACCTCCGCCGCGAGGGACCGAAGCAATGCGTCGAAGTCAACCAAACCTGAAGTCGGTATACGCTGGAACTGGACCGTTTTAGTTTTATCCATCACTGTTGTCGGACCAAGACCGTCGGCAATTTTGGAGAGTTCACGATGAAGTTCCTTCGTACACCGGACCACCAGTTTGACGGATTGCCAGATTTCGACTTTGGCCCGAACTATCTTGATGTGGATGATACCGAGGGCGGTCTTCTCCGTCTGCACTATTTGGACGAGGGACCGGCGCAGGCACCGCCAGTGTTGTTGATGCACGGAGAGCCAACCTGGTGCTTCCTGTATCGGCACATGATTCCGTTATTCAAAGATGCGGGCCATCGAGTTCTGGCTCCTGATTTGATTGGGTTTGGCCGGTCGGACAAGCCCACTGAGCGATCCGATTACACTTACCAACGTCATGTAGACTGGATGTCCGAGTGGTTGCGGAAAGTTGACCTGACGGGCATCACATTGGTGTGTCAGGACTGGGGCGGACTTATTGGCTTGCGGCTGGTTGCGAGTATGCCCGAGCGTTTTTCTCGTGTGGTTGTGGCGAACACGGCTCTGCCCACCGGTGACGTCCCATTGGGCGATGCATTTCTTTCATGGCGGGAATACTCGCAATCCGTGCCTGAATTTAATTCGGGACGCATCGTATTCGGTGGCACGACATCCAAGATTTCAGATGAAGAGGTTGCAGCCTATAACGCACCGTTCCCGGATGCGCGCTATCTGGCAGGCGCTCGCGAGTTTCCCGTGTTGGTGCCCGACTCGCCTGATAATCCAGCTTCTGAAGCCAACCGAGCCGCATGGGAAACCCTCAAGACCCTGAACACTCCGTTTCTGACTGTTTTTGGAGAAGATGACAGGGTCATGGCAGGTGTAGACAAACTGTTCCAAAAGTCGATCCCCGGCGCAGTTGGTCAAAATCATACTGTTTTGTCTAGAGCGGGGCATTTCATTCAAGAAGATGCTGGTACAGAGCTGGCACAGGCGATTTTGAAATTCATTGAGCAAACATAGCGGCTATCAGTTTAGTGTCTTCCCCTATGGCCTCAACTCACACCAAATTTGCGACGCAAATGCTCGGCCAAGGCCGTTATGCGACGTGGTTGGGCTCGGCTCGGCGGAAACATCATTTGCAAAGGTTTCGGCGGTGGGAGGAAGTCGCGCAAGACAGAAACAAGTCTGCCAGATCGAACATCGTCGCCGACATCCAGCTCTGACTTCAAGACGACCCCATGGCCTGCGATCGCCCAATCGCGGATCAGTGAACCATCATTGACTATTCGATTTCCCTTTACCGATACTCGCTGGGCATTTGGTCCTGACCCAAACGCCCAAACGTTGTCTATCATGTCGCCAAACCTCATAACCAAGCAGTTGTGGTTTAGTAGATCTTCTGGTTTTTCAGGCGTTCCGAATGAGGCCAGGTAACTTGGGGATGCACATACGAAACGTTGGTAGCTTCCTAGATTTCGCAACCTGAGCGAGCTGTCTGTGATGTTGCCGAAGCGAACGGCGAGGTCGAAACCCTGGCCGACAAGATCGACATAGCCGTCTGAGAGGGACAGTTCGATTGAGACAGCAGGGTTCTCTTCGGTGAATTCGGCGATAACCTCGGAAACAATGCTCCGTCCCAAGTCAATCGGCGCGCTTATGCGAATTGGACCAGACAGAGTTTCAGCACCGTGCCGAACAAGTGTATCCAGCTCCGCAACCTCACTGAGGACGCTTCTTGCTCCATCGGCTAGTACTCGTCCTTCTTCGGTCAGGCTAATAGAACGGGTGGTGCGGTTGAACAAAACCACACCGTAATGTGCCTCCAGAGCCGCGAGCCGCTCGGACACTGTCGTGCTCGACATCCCTGTCTCGCGCGCCGCGGCCACAAGACTGCCTTTCTCAGCTATGGTCAGAAACAAACGAAGATTATCTAAAAGCATTAAACGGAAATTCCGGATTATATGTTCGATCCTGACCTGTTTATCCCGAAAGTACTGCGGCGTAAATCTGGCGCATCGCTCAGGAAAACAAGGGACCTAATCCAATGGCCAAGCTGACAATCCTCGCCAACATCAAAGCCAACCCCGACAAGATCGACCTCGTAAAGGGTGAGCTGATCAAGCTCGTCGACATAACCCGTGCCGAAGAGGGTTGTATTAACTACGACCTGCACCAGGACAACGACAACCCGGCTCATTTCGTGTTCTACGAAAATTGGGAAAGCCGAGAGCTTTGGCAAACCCACATGGGTGCTCAGCACCTTGCGGCTTATCTGGAAGCAACAGAGGGCGCCGTTGCAGAATTCACGTTGAATGAAATGACAGTCATCGGTTGATACAGAACCGGACATAGGAGCACGTTATGAAAGCCGTGGGATACCGTGAGACAGGGTCGATTGATCGGGCGGACGCCTTAATCGACTTCGAGGCCGACAAACCGACGCCCAAAGGGCGCGACTTGTTAGTGAAGGTGCAGGCCGTGTCAGTGAACCCGGTCGATACGAAAATTCGGCAAAACCGTGCTCCTGTTGGTCCAGCACCTGTTATTCTGGGGTGGGACGCAGTAGGGATCGTCGAAGCCGTTGGTGAAACGGTGGAGACTTTCAGTCCGGGCGATACAATTTGGTATGCCGGGGCGATCAACCGACCGGGAACCAATGCCGAGTTTCATCTGGTGGATGAACGTATTGTCGGAGCCGCGCCAAAGTCCATACCGGCGAAAGCGGCTGCGGCGATGCCGCTCACGACGATTACTGCCTTTGAGATGCTGTTCGACCGCATGCGCGTCCAAGATGCCGTTTCCGGAGGGACCAATACGTTGCTGGTGATTGGTGGCGCAGGCGGTGTCGGGTCAATCACCATTCAATTGGCACGGGCTCTCACTGACTTGACGGTGATTGCCACTGCGTCCCGACCCGAGACACAAGACTGGGTTCGAGAGCTAGGCGCGCACCATGTCATCAACCACTCAGAACCTTTTGGCTCACAACTCGAGGCTCTTGGTATCGACAGCGTGGATTTCATCTATTCGACAAACCATTCCCAGCTCTATGCGTCCCAAGCTGGACAAGTGATGACACCCCAAGGTCGCTTTGGGTTGATCGATGATCCTGAGACCTTCGACATCGCGCCGCTCAAACACAAATCGATCTCATTGCATTGGGAGTTCATGTACACTCGGTCGCTTTTTGGGACTGGAGATATGAGTCGTCAAAGCGAAATCCTGAATCAGGTCGCCGGGTTGATAGATGATGGAAAGATCAGATCCACAGCGACTGATACGCTCGGTAGGATCAATGCTACAAACTTAATGAAAGCCCATGCTATCCTCGAAAGCGGCAAGGCCAAAGGGAAGCTTGTGCTTGAGGGTTTTTAGATGAGAATTGAGCGGCTGGATCATGTGAATATCGTGACGAACAGGTTGCCTGAGATGGTTACTTGGTATGAAGAGGTCCTGGGTTTGAAACCTGGGGCCCGCCCTGATTTTCCGTTTCCCGGAGCTTGGTTGTATGCGGGTGATGACGCCGTGGTTCACCTTGTGGGGCACGAAGGAACGCCAAATGTCGGTTCCGAAGTGAAGCTCAAGCTCGAGCATTTTGCGCTCTCAGCCACGGGGTTGAGCGCGTTCGAAGAAAAACTGAACTCGAGTCAGATCAAGTACCGCAAAACTGACGTCCCGGGCGCCCGAATGGTCCAAATCCATGTGGCCGATCCTGATGGAAATCATATTCATATAGACTTCAAAGAAAACGAGTAAGTGGCTAGCCCTCGAAATAGTTGGAACGCAAAATCAAGCGCGTAACCTCTTGCCGATTAATGATTGAGATCCTTATTGGGTTGCTTCCAAGAACTACGTGGACCAACATTTTGGGCGGTACAAACGTCGATTTGGAGATCAGCATGCCGGACCTCGAAACAAACAAGAAAAACGTCATCGCTTTTTACGAAATGATGTTCAACACGTGTCGACCTGCCGAGGCTATCGCAACCTTTGTTGGGGAAACCTATACGCAGCACAACCCACATGTTGGTGACGGTAAGCAAGCCTTTGTTGACTATTTTGAGCGCATGGCCGCCGAATACCCGGGAAAGCGTGTGGATATCAAACGAGCCTTTGCTGAAAACGATCACGTTGTTCTGCATTGCCATCAAATCTGGCCCGATGGTCTCGAGTACGCCGGGATCGATATTTTTCGCCTGGATGCAGATGGCAAGGTTGTCGAACACTGGGACGTTCTTCAGGAAGTTCCAGCAAACAGCGAGAATGACAGTGGCATGTTTTGACTTCGCTGTTCTGACTGCGGAGCATGGAACTTCGAAAGCCCTTGTCAGCTAAACCACGATAGTCAAAGGGTATAAGTCTGATCCAGGAAACCCGCCGAGGCGTATCTATCAAGAACCGTTTAGTTAGGAGATAAATATGTTCTCGAAGAGTATTCTTACGGCGGCCCTTGGGTTATTTTCAGCTACTTCGCTTCAAGCTGGTGTACAAATTCGCTTTATAGAAGGCGCACCCAAGGACCGTTTTGTTTTGACAAATGTCGGAGCTTGCGAAGTAGAAGCCTCGACCCTCAAAATCGACTTGTCGAAATCTGCGGGACGCCTGATTTTCGACGTTACCGACAAAGGCGCGGGTGTAGAGGTCTTCCAACCTATCGAATTCGTTGAGGGTGCGGACGCTCTGCGGCAAATCCCAGCGGTCGTGGATGGGCAAGATACAATTGAACTTGAGATCGCCTCCCTCGCAGCCGGGGACAAACTGGCCTTTACCATTGATGTAGATGACACAATCGGGCAACGCGAAATCACCGTAGCGGGGTCGGAGATCGAAGGCGCCACGGTGTCATTTACCGATGCGGATGAGACCAGTACTGCGACCTTCTCTTCCGAAGCACTTGTGAACGTGGCGACCAAGGACTGCTGAAAGCTCTCCCACAATGTCGAACTGGTTGATCCGCATAGCATTCCTTGTGCTCATGGTGGGAGGCGGCATCCTTATCGGGACACTGACTGCACCTGGCGAATGGTATGCTCAGCTTTCTAAACCGGCTTTCAACCCACCAAATTGGATTTTTGGACCGGTTTGGACGGCGCTTTATGTCTTGATCGCCATGGCGGGTTGGCGTCAGTTCGAGACAGACCGAAGCTCGACGGCCATGAAGCTGTGGTGGGCGCAGATGGGTCTGAACTTTTTGTGGTCCCCAACCTTTTTCGTCCTGCAACTGCCGTGGTTTGCCCTTGCGGTCATTGTCGCGTTGTTGGCTGTCATCGTCATGTTCATCGCTCGGGTCTGGAATTCAGATCGGGTTTCGGCACTGGCCTTCCTGCCGTATTTCGCGTGGGTCGCATTTGCCACGGCGCTGAACCTCTCCATTGCGGCACTGAATTGAGAAGGATCGATATGCGTGCCAACTTCATTGGGCTTGTTTCAGGTCTTGTTATCATTGGATGCACAATGGCTCAGGCTGATGAAAAACTGACTGAAGACTTTTCCAAGTCTCCGGAGACGCGTTGGGACTACGTTGCCGACACCGTCATGGGAGGAGTTTCCTCAGGACAAGTGCAGTTTCGTTCGGAAGGTGATGTTGCATTCGCGCGGCTGACCGGAACGGTCAGTACGGAAAACAACGGCGGCTTCATCCAGTTCCGGCGCAAGTTGTCTGATCGGCCAGATGAGGGTGTATCAGGCGTCAGATTATTGGTACGGGGGAACGGTGAGCAATATTTCGTTCACCTCAGAACACGCGGCACGGTGCTTCCGTGGCAATACTATCAGGCCGCGTTCGCAACTTCTAAAGACTGGGCCGAAGTCTATTTGCCTCTGTCAGGTTTCAAGGCTTCTGGCACCATATTACGCGCTATTCCCGTTGCTGATAAAATCACTTCAATTGGAGTTGTAGCCTTCGGGCGCGATCACGAGGCCCGCGTAGATGTCAGTGAGATTGGTTTCTACTGAAGGCCTCTTAAGAAAGGGCTGTGATATTCAGATAGGCCTACTTGACACCGGTTGAGATCGAGTTGTGCCGATGCCTGAACGCGGATGCGCTGTTTCTTCATTTTAGATGCTGAACCTGTCTTTTCTGAGCGAACATTCAGAGCGTGCTGCGTTCCGAAGAGACGACTCCACAGACAGTCTTCAGTTAAAAAAACTTAATCAAAGCAAAATACATTCAGCAAAAGACAACTCCCAAATGAAGCTCATCTAAAGGAGTGAGTATCATGAAGAGGATTGCAGCTTTGGGCCTTGTTGCCCTGACCCTATCATTTGTTGGCACCGGTGCGTTTGCGGACTGCTATTTTGGGAACGATGCGGTAACCGGGATGGAGACGATCATCTGCGAGACAGACGGTGGCTTTTCCAGTTGGGGCACATTGATCGCCGAAGCTTAAGCGTTTCGGGGTTCGACACCAAATTGTCTGTGAATTTGGTTAAATCAGATCGAATTCTGAAATTGGTAGCACCAAAGCCAAGTAGCACTTGGCACCGAGAGTGGTGACGCGACAGACTCGTCTATAGTTATTGCGTGGTAGGGGACCTCCGCTCCCGCTGCGATGCAAGAAACTACTCCAGTTCTTCGACTTGGTTTGCGTCGATGGATATTTCAAACTCACGCAACCTTGCGCCGATTCTTGGTGTTCTGCATCTTTTTGACCAGGCAATGTGGTGGACACTGTTGGAAGGAGACCAATCGTTCTTTGTATTGACCCGTCACGACACCGCCCCACCTTTCTAACTCAGTTAGGAGCATCCTGAGTGTTTGTGAGGACCACCGCCTTGTTGTTTTTTGCTGTGTCGACCCCGGCCACGGCATTGCAGCTTCGCGAAACAGGGCGGTATGAGCTCAATCAACCCGCAAGTCTTGACTACGATCCGACGTTTTGTGGGTTGTGGATTGCGAACGAGGGGCCCGAGGCCATTCTCGTTACATTGCAAGGCGATGAGTTGCGCCGCATATCCAGCGATCTCTTCCGTATCAAAGCAATTGCTATCGAAGGGGATCACTTGTTGTTGGGCGATGGTCTCGGCAGTCTTCAACGTGTCACCAAAGATGGAGAGCCACTCGGAGCGCCTTTCACTCTGGAAGGCGGATTCGCAGACACCGAGGGGATCGCGATCAACGCCAAGGGGCAGATCGTGACCGTAGAAGATGACCCGGAAAGGTTGTCCTGGTTCACTTCAGAGGGTGCGTTGGCGGCGAGGTTGGATACAATGAAGCTCTCTCCCCCCTTAAGCGAGGCGCAGGGCATCGCGATTGATCCACGCACCGGTCACATGTTGATTGTTGATGACTGGGAAGGGTCAAACAGCCTGTATGAGTTCACGGCAGATGGCCAATTGCTCGCCCAGCAAAGCCTTTTGGAATTCGGAACTGACCCGGAAGGCATCGCCATTAGGCCGGGATCTAACCAACTGTTTGTAGCATTCGACGGCGGCGCGACGATTGTGACATTTGATTACACGCCCACCTTGCTTGAAGGATCACCGCCGCTTCCCCCGGGCGGAGACTGTATGATGTTCTGAGAATTTGGCTTTGTATTCTGGCTAAAACCGGTTTTTGCCTAGTCCCGTTCGCTGTCCAAAGCTTCGCGTATGAGCGTTAGATTCGGCAGCGAATTTTGAAACGGACCTGACCCGAGTTCGGACAAAACTGGAGCCAGGGATTCCGACATCCGCTTCGTACAAGCTTTCAGAAACTCCGCACCTTGCGGCGTGGACCGGGCTATTTTCGAACGCTTGTCATTGGGGTTGGTTTCAAGGGTAATCAGAGTGTGATTTTCAAGACTGGAGAGCATGTGTGTCATCGACGTCTTGGGTACTTGAAACGCGTTCGATAGCTGTAGTGGCGTTTCCCCTTCGGGGCGCCGGACCAGGTGGCCCAATATGCCAAATTGGGTAGCGGTCATTCTGCCAGGTAAGAACGCTTCAAGCTTGGTCGAGATCAGCTGGTTGATGATCCCGACCTCGGTGAAGAACCGGTAGACTTCGTTGGTCTCATCTTCAGGCTTCATTCAGAATTCGTGTCTCCAGAGGCCAGCGGGGTGTGGCAATTGGCTCGGGTCCATACCCCAAACGCAGCAACATTTGCACCGTGTGGCCCGGTGACGCAAGAAGCTCATGCGCAAGAGCGTATTCATCAGCCATCTCAGGATATTCCTGAAGGGCTTGACTGATTGGATGAACGCCTAAGCCCATTTCAGTTGTTTTCAGGTAGAAACGCATCAATTGACGTCCGGCTTCGAGTTGATCGCTTCGCGTATTTGTAGCTGTCGTGAGGACTGCGTATTGCGGCGTCGCGTCTAGCATAGCGAAGTAGCCTCGCATGTGAGACTGAGTGCCTGGGTGGTCAACATTCATAAGGGTCTCATTGTCTAAAAGGCCGGTAAGTCGCAGCGTTTCCAGCATGGGATCGCGCAATTCAATCCCGTCCGGATTGGCGTTGATTTCTGCTTTCCCGATCCGCATGAGGTCGACGGATTCTTTTAGGGTCTGGGGTGTTCGCATTTCGATTTCGAAAGCGCGTTTCGTGAGGTTTCGAACTCGGACCACCAGATCCTCATCAGTAATCAAAGTTGCATAGTCGCTAAGCGCAAACACTTGATCGGCTGAGAGGCGCTGTTCAGTGTACGGTTCCTTGTTGGAATGTCGGTTGAGGATTTGATCTGAGAGTGGATCGGGCGCTCCGCCATGAACAAACACTGCTTCTGCGATAGGTCCGTCATCTCCATTTGGCAGTAGTTCGACCTCGGCATCAAATCCATGTGCACCTGCCGCCAGGATCAGTGTCTCAACAAATGCGCCGAGGCCAATATAGAGCTGGCGGTGGTAAGGATCGGTTTCCGGAAGTTCGCGATCAGGATCACGGTGGATACGTACCGTGTCTTGCCCAACCAACTCGACCAGCCAAGGTTGCAAGTTGTGTGGATTGGGGGCGAGAATTGCGTAGGACAAGGCGGCTTTGCGTGGGTCGTCATACGGTTTTGGCGTCCACGGAGCCAGCGCGTCATGCGGCGTGCGTGTAGCGAGGAACCCAACCGCGCCCATTGCCGCCAGAATTGTGCCTCCGCCTAGAATCTTAAGAAAACGTCTTCGATTTGGCATCTTGAGTCTCCAATAGTACGATATCGAACCAAATAATACGAAATCGTACTAATTCAACCCCAATCGATGCAGTGATTGGTTAAGTGATTTGAAAAAAGGAAAGCAGAACAGTCGGACGCAACCGCGGACTGCCGCTATCGACAAGTACTCGGAGCGCCTTTTATGTCGCCAAAAAAGCAGTTGTTTTAGTTGATTAACGACCGGATACGAGAAGATCAGAGGCTGTTGAGTCGATGCTTTTCGAGTATCCCGCAAAGCATAGCCTGTGCTTGCAGCCTGTGTTCTCGATGACGTTCACGGGCAACATCCGGTCGACCTTCACTAATCGCTTGAAAAACAACCCGGTGATCTTCGTTGGATTTGACGGGCAGGGGCCTGATGAACAACGTCGTTGCGCGTGCGCGGCGCACCTGGTCGCTCATCATGGCGACAATCGCTTCGACCCGTTTGTTGCCGCCCAACCGAACGAGCTCCTGATGAAACAACTCGTCAGCCTCGGCCCAGGCTTCAAGGTCTTCAGCTTCGATGGCTTGGTCCATCTTGGCAATTGATCCAGCAAGGACCGCCAGTTCATCTTCTGAATAACCCGCTTCGGCAGCGCGCTGTGCTGCGAGACTCTCGAGTTCCGTCAGGATGTCGTAGATTTCACGCATATCATCTGATGAAACAGGCAGTATCCGCACGCCCCTACGGGGCCGCATTTCAAGCAAGCCCTTACTCTCCAACATCAGCGCAGCTTCCCGAATCGGGGTGCGGGACATGCCAAGGGTCTCGGCGAGTTCCGATTCCAGATGGTCAGTTCCGGCTGCTAGTTCGCCAGACAGGATCATCTGTCGCAAATCCCTAACAGCGCGTTGGGTATTGGAAAGAGTTTTTGCGTCCTGACCCTTCACGGCGTCTCCAGGTTGATCTTTCGTCCCTCCGCAGCCGAGAGATAGATGTTCTCTTCGATGCGGATCACGTCCAAATAGTCTCGGGCCGTGTTTTCCAGCGGCGTGCCCTCTACAAGGCCTGAAACGACGTGACTTTGCAAGGCGTGTACGCAGTCTCCTCCAAACCCATCATGATCGCTCGGAGGTAAAATCTGCTGTCGCTCCTGTTTTCCAAAAGCGCGGAGTTCAACTGAACCGTCGCCGTAAAGAACCAGTGATCCTTCGGTTCCTTCGATGAGAGCCTCACCCATGGTTTGACGCAGGTTTTCTGCACTGTGGTCAAGGCACCTGTTGCCATCGAACAGGGCTTTCAAACCGTTGGGGTGATCAAACAGGATGAAACCTGCATCCTCGCCTGCGATAACTGGGTTAACTTGGCGCAAGTCCGCATAAACTGCGCTGGGCGCATCGAACAAAAATCGGAATGTGTCTACCCAGTGAACCGCTGTTTCATGCACCAGGAAACGCGGCATTTCCTGAAAGTACGGCTGCCGGTCAAGGTAGGCTCGTGGTCCCTGTCCGTCGCCTGGCCGAAGCCTGAAAGTCGCTTGAAGAGGTGTGCCAATTCGACCCTCGGTCATTGCCACCTTGATCGCACGATACCAGGGCTGAAAGCGAAAATTCTCATGCACGACAATAGTTGCGCCTACCGCTTCAGCCTCGATGACGATCTTCTCCGCTTCATCCAAAGACATGCAGAAAGGTTTTTGGCAGATCAGCCACTTGATGCCAGTGCGCAGTGCCGTTCGGATGGCATCGGCCTGCGCCACTGGTGGAAGGATGATGTCCACAAGATCTGGTTTTTCCGCCTCCAGCATTTTTGACAGATCATCGTAAGCGGCCAGTCCTGTTTCTTTCGCCTTGTTGATATCACGGTTGCAGGATGCAATCGGAACCGCTCCGGGCATTCGGGACCAGCTTTCGTAGTGGAACCTGCTGAAATATCCCGCGCCCACACAAGCGACCCTGATGGTTTGTCGAGTATTCATGCCCGCAATGCTTCCAATACCGATGCGGCTGCATCTTGAGTTCCGGCCGTTCCACCGAGGTCACGCGTCAGGTTCTGTCCATTCGCAGTCGCCTTTTCCACAGCTTCACGCAATCGTTCGCCGTCTTTGGATAGGGCTGGGTTGTCATGGGTCAGCCCCAACCATTCAAGCATCATTGCTGCGGACAGGATCATCGCAAAAGGGTTGGCAACACCCTGTCCTGCAATGTCCGGAGCGGAGCCATGGCAGGGTTGAAAAACAGCGTGGTTCAATCCGATATCCGCTGAGGGAGCCAGCCCAAGACCACCCATTAGCCCGGCACCAAGGTCAGAGAGGATGTCTCCGAACATGTTCTCAGTGACCAAAACATCAAATTCCCAAGGTTTTTGAACCATCCACAGAGCGGTAGCATCAACATAGGCATGGTCTGCCTGCAATTCGGGATGGTGGGCGGCTTCCGCATCAAACATTGATCTGAAAAACGCAAAGGCGCGGAATACATTGGCCTTGTCGACACATGTAACCCGTCCTGGCCCGCGCCCAGATATTTTCCGGTTTTTGGCTATGTCAAACGCAAACCGGAATAGCTTTTCGGACACTTCTCGCGTGATCAGCAAGGTCTCACGTGCTTCATGTTCGGTGACTTCGCCAGCGCCTTGGGTGAAGAACAGCCCTTCTGTGCTTTCGCGTATCAAGACAAAGTCGATCTCTTTGCCGGGCGGCAGAGCCAATGGGCTCATTTGTCCGCTGCTTACCTTTACCGGTCGTACACCAGCGAAAAGTCCCAGTTGCTTTCGCAGATCGATCTGCGGTGAAATCTCGGTTCCGTCCGGGTATCGAACATCGGGCAAACCCATTGCCGACAGCAGAATCGCGTCAGCATTGCGCGCAGTCTCGAGTGATCCAGCCGGAAACGATTCTCCAGTTTTGGCGTAGTGGCCTGCGCCTGCCGGCGCGTCTGTAAACGCCAGGTCGTAGGCAGGATTGCTGAGCGAGAGCTGGCGCAGGATTTCAAGCGTGGGGCCCATAATTTCTGGGCCAATCCCGTCCCCGTGGAACACTGCAATATCGTAAGTCTTTTTCATTTTGCCCCGCTTCCTTCCTGTTTCGCATTCATAGCGCGATCGCAGCTTTCACTACAGTCCGTTGACAACGCATTCTTTAATGTATACGCAAATAAATGCAATAATAAACGCGAAGTTGTTTGGGAGGACTTGGAAATGAAACTAATGCTAGGGCGGTTGGCGGCCGCAGCTGTGATGGCGACCAGTATTGCAGGCGCAGCTGCTGCGCAGGATTACCCCTATCGTGATATCACCACAGCTGTGGTCTGGGGGGCCGGTGGCGGTACGGACACGATCAACCGTATGATCATGGCCGAGATGGAAAAACACCTTCCGGTCTCGATCAATGTGATCAATCAAACAGGTGGGGTCGCAGGCTCCAACGGTATGGTCTACGTCATGAACCAACCAGACGATGGCTACACACTGGTTGGTCTGTCTGAATCGAATGTCACCGCTGCTGTGCAGGGTGGTTGGGATAAGAAATTTGACTTTTGGTATCCATTCATTGTTGGCGGATCACCTGATCTGATCTCGGTTCCGGCGGACAGCCCTTACAATACTCTGGAAGAACTGGTCGACGCCGCGAAAGCTGCTCCGGGCACTATTCCCGCCGCGGCTTCCGGCGCAGGTTCGATCCACCACTTGAACCTTCTGGCGATCGAAAAAGGGTCCGGTGCAGAATTCAAGTTTGTGCCATACAAAGGCTCCGCGCCCGGGCAGGAGGCAGCGATAGCGGGTGAAGTTGCGTTGGTTGTGACTTCACTGGCTGAACAGGCACCGTTGATCGAAGGCGGTCAGCTTAAACCGCTTGCTATGTTGACGCCCGAGGACGCGCAGATCGCAGGGGCAACCGTGCCGTCTGCCTTTGGCATCTATGACGGTCTCGACCAGTATTTGCCGCTCAAACAGGCGATCGGGTTTGCGGTTCACAGCTCGGCCGGGGATGACGTTAAGGCTGCCTTAGGCGATGCGTTCGAGCAAGCTATTGCTTCCGACACCGTCGCCGAATGGGCTGCGGCAAACAACTACGACGTCGGTGGTCAGCACGGCGAAGAGGCTCAAGAACTGTTTGCGAACCTCGAAGCTACCTTTGCCTACACCTTGCAAGATCTAGGCGCCGCGACCGTCGATCCGGCCTCGCTGGGTATTGAGAAGCCCTAATCCGATCACTTTTGAAAGGGCGCGCTGGATCGCGCCCTTTCCCTAAGGAGGCAGGCAATGGACAAACCTGACGAAACACTGGTCATGCGGACTCGTGACTTTTGGGCCGCAATTGTTCTTATAACGGCGTCCGTCTTCTTTCTTTGGAAGACGTTGGACATCCCCCTTTGGGGTGAAAACCGCGCAGGTGTAAGTGGTTCGGATTGGTACAACTCGGCTGCAATTGTACCGCTGTTCATCTTCGGAGGGTTGCTTGCGTTGTCCTTCGTTTTGCTGGCTATTTCGATCCGCTCTGGTGGGGCAGAAAACGCGCTCAGTGCGGTGGGGATCGGGTGGGACAAGTCGGAAGCCTATCGAGCTTCAACAATAGGCTTGATCCTTCTTGCATATGTCGTCGGGCTCGTTCCCAGAGTGGACTTCATTCTGTGTTCTGGGTTGCTGATTACAGCTTTGACTTACGGCTACTATGGCGGCCATGCTAGGCGTGCTTTGGTTGCCTGTATCGCGGTTGTCTCTGCAGGATTATTTGCGTTTGCTGTTTTTCCCGCGCAGGCGGACTGGAACGCACACGGTGATGATTGGTTTACGCTGGCCCTATGGGTCTCGCTCACATTTGTAGTGTTGACCAAAGCGGCCTCTGAGCCCGTTTTGCGGTACGTTCCCTTGGTGGCAATACTCGCCCCGCTCATCCTTGTTTGCGCGATGGCCTTTGTTTTCCGGCAGAACGTGCCCGCGCGCGGCGGGCTGATCTTCAAGCAAATCGAATACCACTACTACGTGACGCTTCGTCCGCTTTGGAAAGACTGACCGGATGGACTTTATCCTTTCGCAACTGGCTGGGTTTGGGACCGCCTTCGTGGGCCTGGCAGTGGACCCGCTGACCTATCTGTATTTGATCGCATCCGTATTCCTGGGCATCACGTTCGGTGCATTGCCCGGCCTTACGGCAACCCTGGCGGTGACGATCCTGACAGGTTTCTTCGGCAACAAAATCCCGCTGGACTATTCGCTCATCGCGTTGCTCGGCGCCTATGTTGGCGCGATTTACGGCGGCTCTTACCCCTCAATTCTATTGAATATACCGGGCACGGCAGCCAGCGCGGCCACGGCCATGGATGGCTACCCTCTAGCCAGAGCAGGTCGAGGGGGCGAAGCACTCGGGCTGACCACGACAGCTAGTTTCATTGGCACAGTTATCGGGACCATCACGCTTTTGATTTTTGTCTGGGCGCTGCTTTTGGTTTCAAAGAACATCGCAAGCCCGGAGAAAGCACTATTGGCCCTTTTCGGCATTCTGCTTTCTGGCACTTTGATGAGCGAAGACCTGGTGATTAAGGGATGGATCGCCGGTCTGATCGGGCTTGCGATGTCCATGGTGGGCCTCGACCCCCTGTTGTCTGAGCCGCGCTATACCTTCGGCTGGTCTTACCTGATGAGCGGATTTCAGGTTGTGCCAGTTTTGATGGGGGCATTTGCTATTCCCCAAATCATCGAAGGTTTGAGACACGTTGAGGTCGGGAAGGTTCTGGCCCTGAAAGGTCGTATCCTGCCGAACATTCGGTCTATTCGACGCTACCTGCCCACCATTGGCCGGTCAGGCGTGATCGGGACAGGGGTAGGGGCACTTCCCGGAGTAGGCGAAGACGTAGCTGGTTGGGTCAGCTACGGTGTGGGCAAGACCGTGTCCGCCGAAGGCGACAAGTACGGCAAAGGTTCCTTGGAAGGTCTGTTGTGCTCTGAGACTGCAAACAACGCTTGTATTGGCGGCGCGCTGATACCGCTTTTGGTGTTGGGCATTCCCGGTTCACCACCCGCCGCCGCTTTGATGGGGGCCTTCAAGATCAACAACGTGATCCCAGGCCCGACGATTGATCCCGAGATCATTCTGCGCGTGGTTGCGATCCTGGTGCTGGCATCCCTGACCATGTTCCTGATGGGGCTTTTCACGGCTCGGGTCTTTATCAAGATACTCGCCATCCCGCAGACCATCTTCTTGCCCGTCGTGATGGTTCTAACAACAATTGGGTCATTCAGCGTTGGTGGAGGCATCAATGATCTTTACCTGATGCTCGGTGTCGGTGCCGTTGCCTACTTCATGAGCCTCATGAAGTACCCAATCGCGCCGTTGGTTATCGGGGTTATCCTAGGCGGCCTGTTTGATGAAACCTTCCGCCGGTCATTGTTCCTGTCGGATGGGGATCTTTCGGTCTTCTTTTCACGGCCCGGTGCGGCCATTCTGCTGGTGCTCAACACTGGTCTGATCCTCAGCCAACTGCCCGTCGCAAAGCGCGCTTTCTCACGTCTGAAAGGACTTTCTGTCTGATGTTTGTGGTCACTGTCACCTTCACTCTCAAGCCCGGTTCAAGAGACACCTTTTTGGCGCTGATGGTAGAAAACGCTTCAACGTCTTTGCGTGAAGAACCCGGATGCCAGCAGTTTGATGTTTGCCTCGGCGACGATCCCGAGACAGTTTTTCTCTATGAGGTTTATGATGACAGCGTGGCGTTCTCTGACCACCTAGAAAGCGCGCATTTTCAGTCCTTCGATACGGCAGTGGCTAATATGGTCGCCACCAAAGTAGTTCACCAGTATCCCGAGGTCATCCGATGAACGGTTGGGAAATCCACGCCGTGAAATACGCGGATCGAAATGCCCGGACGCGCGCTGATAGTTTCATCATTGATGATAATCACGACGCGCCTCATGCGATGGATTATTTTGTTTGGGTGCTCAAACGCGGCAACAAAGTCATTCTGGTCGATACTGGCTACGACTCCGATGAGGCTGCCGCGCGTGGTCGTCCCATCGCGATGGACCCTCGCGAGGCCTTGCGGCCCCTAGGCATTTCGCCGGAAGCGGTGACCGAGGTCATCGTGACCCATCTTCACTATGACCACGCGGGCGGGCTGCACATGTTTCCTAACGCAAAGTTGCACATGCAGTCGGCGGAAATGGCCTTCGCCACAGGTCCCTGCATGTGCCATGACCACCTGCGTGCGCCTTTCACGGCTGGCCATGTCTGCGAGGTGGTAAAGCGTCTCTATTCCGGCAAAGTCGTGTTCTACGATGGGGAAGCCGAGATTGCAGATGGGGTCACGGTGCACTGCATCGGTGGACACTCGCGCGGATTGCAATGCGTTCGCGTAAGAACGGGAGCCGGGTGGATGGTACTCGCCTCTGATGCCTCGCATTACTACGAGAATTTCATGGCACGCAAAGCCTTTCCCATCGTCGTCGACCTGCAAGACATGATGGTTGGTTTTGAGACGCTAGAGAGATTGGCCTCGCATCCTCGACTTATCGTGCCCGGCCATGATCCACTTGTGCGTGAGATCTTTCCAGTCGGAGCAGCACCGCATATTCATAGGCTGGATCCTGGGCCAACCAGGGACATCAAGTTATGAAGATCGGCGTCATAGCGGACGATTTTACAGGTGCGAGTGATATTGCGAACACCTTGGCAAAGGGTGTTGAGCCGGAAGGTGGATTACGAACGGCTCAGTTCCCGGGTATCCCGAATACCCCAGCCGACGAGGAGATCGAAGCGGGTGTCGTCTCGCTCAAAAGCCGCACCGCACCTGTCGAAGAAGCTGTTGCGGACAGTCTGCGGGCCCTGCGGTGGCTTAGAGAACAAGGATGCCAGCAGTTCATCTTCAAATATTGCTCGACCTTTGATTCCGCGACGGAGGGAAATATCGGTCCCGTTGCGGAAGCGCTGGCCAACGAACTGGGCGCGCAAAAAGTGATTTTCTGCCCGGCCTTTCCGACCACGGGTCGCACAGTTTATCACGGACATCTTTTTGTGTTCGGCAAGCCGTTGAACGAGTCCGGGATGGAAAACCACCCACTTACTCCGATGACGGATGCCAACATCAGGCGATGGTTGCAGCATCAAACCAAAGAACTGGTCGGGTTGGTGTCAATTGACACCGTTAAGCAAGGGTCGGAGGCGATTGCTGCTGCTTTGCAGAACGCCGACGGACGATTTGTGATCGGTGATGCGATTTCGGACGAAGATTTGTTGGCTTGGGGCGAGGCTCTAAAGGATGCCAAGCTCATTACTGGGGGATCGGGGATTGCACTGGGGTTACCCAAAAACTTCTTGAGATGGACTTCATCCAAAAGTGCTGGCAGTGTTTTCACTGGTATCGCTGGGCCGGCAGCAATCCTTGCAGGGTCTTGCTCAGGTGCGACACGCGCGCAGATCGATGTTCATGCGGAATCCAATCCTACGTTCGCCATTGATGTGCCAGGTGTCATGTCCGGCGATGTGACCACGCAAACGCTTCTGGAATTCTTTGAAACACATCCTAGGCAGGCGCCGCTCGCGTATTCATCGGGAAGCCCGAATGATGTACTCGCGATCCAAAACAAATTCGGTCAGGAAGCTGTGGCGGAAAAGCTGGACAATCTCTTTGCAGATACAGCACGACAACTTGCCGAAACGGGGTACAAGCGCCTTGTGGTGGCAGGAGGAGAGACGTCTGGAGCTGTCGCCAAGGCTGTATCACAGGCACTGGGGTCACCGGCCATGTCAATTGGGCCAGAGATTGATCCCGGCGTGCCAGTCTTGAGCGTTGGAAATTCTGAACCCATTGCACTGGCTTTGAAGTCTGGAAACTTTGGCGCTCCAGATTTCTTCTCGAAAGCGCTGAAAATGATGGAGGCAGGCAAATGAGTTCTGAAGAACAGGCACTGCGACAGCAGATGTCAGAGCTGTGCGCCTCGCTGTTTGTGCGTGGCTTTTCCGTTGGCACTGCGGGCAATGTCTCCGCGCGTTTACATGACGGGATTCTCATGACACCAACCAACTCCACCTTGGGCGATATCGACCCCGAGCGCATCGCCAAGATTAGTTTGGATGGCAGCCACGTCTCGGGCGATAAGCCGACAAAGGAAGTCTTTCTGCACCAAGCCTTCTACGAGACGCGGCCAGAAGCGGGCGCCGTGGTGCATCTGCATTCAACTTGGGCCACTGCACTGTCGTGTTTGGAAGACACCGATCCACACGACTGTATTCCACCGCTAACACCATACGTGGTGATGCGCGTTGGCACGGTCAAACTGGTTCCATACGTTAAGCCGGGTGACCCGAAAACCGGTGATTTGATCCGCGAACTGGGCGGCGAATGTAGTGCTGTTCTGCTGGCTAATCATGGCCCGGTCGTGTCGGGAAAGGACCTCTTCTCTGCTGTCTGTGCAGCAGAAGAGCTGGAAGAAACGGCCAAGCTGCTCGTGGCTTTGCGAGGCCTGCCAACCCGCCTATTGGATGCTGAACAAGTCACAGAACTCAAAGAGACTTTCGGAAGGATGTAATCGGACGCCGATAGGAGGAGTGTGCAAACAATTGGGAAAATCGTGAAAAGTTATTCGCAAGCAAGCTTGAGTTTAATGAATGCAATCAATTGCAGGAACGCACCGTTATGAGCGCGCTTACATGATGCTTAGGTTTGCGCATAACACTACGCGCACCCCATAAGTTTGGGTAGTTTGCACATAGTTCTGCGCTGCCCGATTGTCTGCCTTAGCGATGAATTCAATTGGTTTTTGGCGTAGTCGTAGCGGTTATGGCCTTTGCTGCACTTAATCTCGCAAAGGGCCTCTCTAAGGAACCTTAGGTGCCATGCGGCCTTTTTGCTCGGATTCTCGCGAAGGTCTGCGGTGCGCGGCAAGCTGACTATGCAAATTCTGGTGGGCGGATGAACCAAACGACCGGCTGGAAAAGAGAAACGGACGTTTTGAACCCAATCCAGCCGTTTTTGCAGGCCGGAGTTCTCTGGTAGCGTCGGGTATTTGCCAAAAACCTACAGCTGAGACCCAATTGGTAAAATACTTAAAAATCCGGCAACTATGTGATCCCAGGCCGATCCTGTCGGCTCGGATTGGTACTCAAGAACGTTGCCATCATCGCCTCTTGTCGTCCATTTAAGCTGACCAGCTTTCTCGAGCGTCACGTTATATGTGTATGCGGGTAGCGCGTCGTCCAAGGCACCCATGGTCTGTGTCGCCAATACTGGTGAGTCAATCAGAATTCCCATCTCGGTGTTGATGTTGACAGATCGCGGATCCCAGTTGAACGATCCTACGAACAAGTATCGGTCATCGACTGCAAATGCCTTGGAATGTAGGCCTGACCTAGATTGAGCCCAGTTAATACCGCGGCGTTGGACCTGATAGGCGTCCGGTCGCAGCTCATAGAGCTCTACTCCACCGCGTAGAAGTGCACGGCGTTTCTTGGCATAGTGCGCGTAGACGGGTGCGACGTCGTTAGAGGCAAGTGAATTGGTTACAACCTTTACGTCGACGCCGCGGCTTTCCAATTCGGTCAGCCATTTCACACCGTTGTTACGCGGCACGAAATAGGCGGAGACGATGTTCACCTCACTGCTGGCATTCTCAAAGTATGGAAGCAACTGAGATGCCAGAACGGGACCTGAGTTCTCGAGACCGGCGGCTTTTGATGGCGGATCAGCGTAAAGCTTTGCAGGCAGCCAATCCAGTGATAGGGCTCCATCTGCGAAGTTCTCTTGCGCTGACTTTCTGAGGGCCGCGCCATACTGAGTCTGCTTCGCTTCCTCGACCAGTTCGTTCAACCTGACTCGCGCATCAACAAGGTCAAATTCCTGGGGTTCTCCAACGACTACCCGAGCTGGAACGGCGAATTCGCTGTTCCAGTATGAGTCAAAGCTTTGCGACACTTGGCGTACAACGGGGCCTGCGGCCAGCACATCCAGATCAGCGTAGTTCATTTCTTCTCGCGCGAGAAAGTACTCGGCGCCGATGTTCCTCCCACCCACAATCGTGAACACATTGTCTGCGGTCATGGATTTGTTGTGCATTCTGCGATTGATGCGTTTGAAATCAGTCAAACCTGCGATCAGAAGGCTTTGTTCCCGCCAGAATGGATTGAACAGCCGGATCTCAATGTTTTCGTGATTGTCCAACGCGGCGGTCATCGCGTCATAGCTGGACGTATCCATGTCATCCAGCAACAATCGGACACGAACACCCCGATCGGCTGCCTGCAAAAGACTGGCGGCGAATAGGTGGCCCGTTGGGTCGTCGTGTAGAAGGTAGTATTGCGCGTCTATCGTTCTCTCGGCCGCCGCAGCGAGCAATAGCCTTGAGACAAGAGCTTCTTCGCCGTCACTGATCAGCTTGACGCCCGACCGACCGTCTTTGGGATCGCCAAGCCGATTGGCCGCCCGACTGAGAGCTGTGCGCGAGTCTGCCGGCAGCGAAGCCGATACCGTCTTTTCATATGTGCGAGTTTTGGGGGCGCAAGCAACAAGGGTCAGCGTGCACAAGATACAGACCACCAACTTCCATTGTGTCATCAGTTTCCTCCATCCCCTAAAATTAGGTGACTACGCCGAGACGGGTGATTGCAAGTCTGTTCTGTGAAGCATGAGACTGTTTCGCCGGGCGTTGTTGTTTTGGTGAAACCCTTAGCTTTCGCATGCTGGCATGTGATTTTGACGCAATCTCAAATCAAACGTACTCTACCAGCGACCAAGTGCGAACGAGGACCATGCCTGATCCCGAACACAGAAATAACTCCGCTGCGGAGCCTTCGCGGCATGCTGTGTCCGATGGTATCGGCGTGGCAACAGAGGAGTTCAAAATTTCGATGCCAATCGGGATCGGAGCTGTCTTGGCTGCTCTGGCTTCCTTGGCCACGTGCTATTCCGGGATTTTGCTGACCTATTTGGTTGGCTATGAAGCGCTTTCTATAAATCCACATGCGCAAGCGGTGCTCATGTGGGTGTTTGCATTGTTGGCGGTTAGTTTCTTATGGAGAGACCGGAAACGACATGCCAAGGAGCTCCCACTCGTCCTCGGTGGGATTGCTGCTATCATCCTGATTGTCACTCTGTACTTCGGCTATGATGAACGCGTAGAAGCGCTTGCCTATGTGCTTTTGGTGATCGCGGCTTTGCTAAACCAGAACTTTATACTCGATGCTTTGAACCACACGGTTCGCAACCAGACACATGAAATAGAAGCGTTGAACGAAAGACTGACTGAGAAGGTAAAGCGCCAGGAAGGCGAGATTGACAGGCTGGGGCGCCTCAAACAATTCCTTGCGCCTCAAGTTGCGGAGCTTGTCGTCGAAGAAAACGCTGACGAGCTTTTGAATACTCATCGTCAATACATTGCTTGCCTTTTTTGCGACATCCGGAATTTCACAGCGATTTCCGAGGCGATTGAGCCGGAAGATGTCATTACCCTTCTGCAGCATTTCCACGATGAGGTTGGTCATTTAGTTGCCAAACACAAGGGAACAATTGGATACCGAGCCGGAGACGGATTGATGGTCTTCTTCAATGACCCGGTTCCCTGCGATCAGCCCGTTCTGCAAGCCGTGCGGCTGGCTAAGGCAATAAGTGAAGCTTTCGAAGGAATCCGAGCACCCTGGCAGAAACTCGGACACGCGATGGGTTTGGGTATTGGGATCAGTAGTGGTTACGCGACGCTTGGGCTTATCGGGTTTCATGGTCGCGCCGACTACACGGCAATAGGTGGGGTCGTGAACACCGCATCCAGGCTTTGCGACTTTGCCACCGACGGGCAGATCCTTTTGAACCAACGGGCTCTATTAGACATAGAAGAACGTGTGGAGACTGAAGAAATGGGAGAACGGGAACTGAAAGGCATCGGTAATCCTGTGCAGATTTTTCGTGTCGTCAGCCTCTCCCACCAAGCATAATGATGCTCTATCTTTATGGGAATCCAATGGATTTTCGTGTTTTCAAGGTCTGCCTTGGGCTGCTAGCGGCCTTTACGTACTTTTCAGAGAACGGCAGCACTGAACGCGCGGCGGCAATCCTACGGATCGCTAAACGCTACACTCAACGGGCGTAGCCGATGGATTGGAAGCTTTTTCCAAGCATCTTGGAGAAGTGACAAGTGGCAGAAAATCCGTGCAATACGTCAAAGTTCACCGACCACTCGGTCAAGGAAATTTCGTGGTCGCTTTTAGCCATGTAGAGCGAGACGAGCGCGACTGGGCCGTTTTTTACTTGTCCCGGATCAAGAGTGGAAAGATCGTCGAACATTGGGATTTTCAGGAACAGATCGGCCCGAAAGAGGCCTTGAATAACTCTGGCAAATTCTAGGGGAGTTGAGCGTCATTTTTTCCATGGCGGCGGTTGAAGATGAATTCTTTTACAGGGCAAAGGCGCATTAGAGATGGTTCAACATTCCAGAAATCGAATGGTTGTATTTGATTGACCCCGCGCGATAATCTGATTGCATCGAAGGATTAGCGGAACATTTGTGGAGTATTAAATGAAAAGGTTGGCGCTGACAGCAATGGCATTGATCTCCACTGGCGCGGTGTTGGCCGCTGGTATGGAACGGTGGGGTGAATCCGGTGACTGGACAATCCTGATTGATCCCGAAAAGGGCAATGGCTGTCTTGCTTGGAAGCCCTTTGAAGACGAAATGACCGTTGAAATTGGCGCGGCGCCCAATCAGGCTGGCGGTTTTTTTGCCGCCTACAACCCGGCCTGGGTGCAGATCGAGGACGGCGCGACCGGCATCGTAAAGTTCGACTTTGGTGATGCAAAATTCGAAGGCGAAGCGGTTGGTGTCTACAAGAATGGAGTTCCCGGTGGCTACGCCTTTTTCGACAACCCGGCGTTTGTGACCGAGTTTGGAAAACGTCAAAGCGTTACGATTATTGGTGAACGTGGTGCCGAGGTTGAACTCGACCTCAGCGGGTCCGCAAAAGCCATTGAGGCCGTTCTGGCGTGTCAGGCCGAACAGCCGGAACCACTGAAGAACTAGGTCGCGTCCAACTACTGCAATTGATTGATGTCCGGCACGCACGGTTGCCTGTCGGCAGGCATAGCATCAGCGCCCTCTGGAGCCTTGCTTCTAGACCCACCCACATCCAGCTTGAACTTTGGCGACGAAAGCTGACCCGTTACATCAAATGGCCAAGCGCTCCGGGATAGGGGTTTGCCGACGCGACGAGGCTCCGCTCTTAATGCGATGCTATCGTTCAGCCAGTCCACTTGCCCCCTGGCCACCAATTGAACCGATCCTGTTTCGATGACGATGGAGTTTGAACTGACACGCCCGGCCTGGATATCAACCGGGGCGACTACGCAAGTGATGTCGGTATAGCCTTGTCGGAACTCTTCTGAAAAGAGCCAGGGGAAAATACCTAGCCCGGCCAACTCTAGTAGGCTGGTACTAATGTAACCTTGCGACATCGACAACGACGCATTGCCACGCATCGAATTGACGAAGGCCTTGCCCGAGGCGGTACTGCCAGAAACGTTGAACTCACCGCTCAAACGCCCATAGGCCTCAATACCAATGCCCAACTCATCTAAGATTTCGCCGAATTCCCATCCCGAGGTCGATCCCGACAATGAAAGCCAATCAGGAGAGTCAATCAGATCCATGACTGCCCGCAGGCTGAAGTTTCCGCCACCATAAGCCATCTGAAGAGGCCCGAAATCCACGGTTCCGTCTTTGGCAGACAATTGGCTTGAAACAGACGTTACTCCTTGCTGGCCTGAAATCTCTTTGAATTCGATCTGTACCTCGACGTCCGCTTCTCGAAGCACGCGTTGTACATCCAGAAGATCGGCAGGTTTCCCTTTTTCCTTTGGCAACACCAAGGGCTGGACGTCTGTCTCCTTCGGTAAAACCAAAGGTTGAACTTCGGCTTCAGGTTCCTTTGCGGTCTCGCCTACCAAGCTTTTCAGTTGGTCCAGCACGGCAGTCAGGTTCTTCAGGTCGTTGAGATCGAGCCTTTCGCTCGTGATGTCGCCCCGAACAACAGTAGCACCCTCGGGAAATTTTGTGTCCAAAGCCGCAAGAAGATGCGAGGACCCTGCTTCGAACTGGATTGCGGCATCAAAGTCCTCGCCCTGTTTGGAGGTTTCCGCATCGATAGCTAGCGATCCGATCTCGACAGGCTGCAGATTCACTGCGGTCAGAAACTTGGCGCTGTCGTCGATGTCCAGTTCCACGTCGAAATCGAGACCGGAAAGCCCTTTTAGCTCGTTGACAGATAGTGCGAGATCGAGCGCCCAGAGATCGGTGCCGTAAGTGGTCGCGTTAAACCTGTTGAGTGAAACCGGCCCACCCGCGTTGGATATGTTGAAATCGGCTTTGATGCCGCCGAACTGGTCAACGTAGTCTTCATCGAGGTTGGGCAAAATCAACTTGGCGGGCCCGTTTAGCTCCCCATCGAAAGTCACGTCCTGAAGCTGAAGCAGATCGAGGATTTCACCTTCGGCTTTCAGGACAGGCTGTTCAATTGGACCAGCTTGTAGCGCAATGCCCAGCATGGCAAGCCGTCCGTCTGGCATGCGGCGAATACTTTCGATTGAGGCTGGGCCGATTACGTCCAGCCCTTGGTCAAATGCATTGGTTTGGAACAGCAACTTCTCAAATTCGAAGGAAGCCAGGGATCCGACCATATGCATTTCAAAGCCGGTGAATTTAAGTTCCTGGATACTTTTTGCTGCTGGCGGAGGCTGTCCTTCGGGATGAAGCCGCGCGTTGAAGATCAGATCAACGCCCTGAGCGGTGTAGAGGTCATCTATTGAACCCTCAGCTTCGAGTTTTTGCCCATCCTCCAAGCTTACAGTTGTTGTAAACGCCTCGATCTTCAGAGCGTCCTGAGACACGAGTTCTGCTTGCAGCTGACCATTGCCTTCCAGAACGCGTTCCAGCCCGATGACGTCCAGAAAATCACCGAACTCACCTGTGTCCATTTCCAAGACTGCCCGATAACCGCCCCCTTCGTCTGCCGAGAAGGGCTCGCCATCGTAGCTTACGGTCATTTCGCCAAAACTGGCGCGTGTCGTAAACGGTGCGGCGTGTGGGTAGTCGCCTTCGATTTCGAAAACCTGACCGTTGACGGAGCCGGAACCAGAGACCTTTGTTCTTTGTCCATTGTCTACTTGTTCGAGCGCGAGTGACTGAAGGTCAAATACAAATGAAAAGCCCGAGACCTTGTCGTCAATGTTTAACCCGATTGACTTGAAACTGACGTTCTTGTCGCTCAGGAAGTTCAGGATTCCACTGCTTTCCGAGTCGGTCTTATCGGTACCATCAGCGCTCGCGACGTCTTTTTGATCATCCGCTGATACAGTTTCCTCTGAAGTTGGCCTGCGTGTTGGCCTGTCTGTTCGCCAGCTTGTTGTGCCGTCTTCGGCGGTCAGAAGATTTGCTTGGAGGCCTTCCACGACGAGATTGTCAAAGTGCAGGCGCCTGTTGGCCAAAGCGGCAATATCCAGCTCCAGTTGCAGTAGGTTCAATTCAACAAGAGCTGCCTCCGGCATTGTCAGGCTCGGGATGACCACACCACCGACGTAAATGTAACTCGTGCGGCCAAGCGCGACGCTTACATCATCATTGACAAGAAGTGGCCGACCAATTTGTTCCGAAAGAACTCTTTCCACAAGGTCGCGCCGCATGTCCGAGAACATCGGAGCAGCAAACAACAACCAAACAAACGCGACTGCTGCGAAAGCGAGAAGTGCGACAAGCCCAATTATCCTAAAAAGCCAAACCCTCATGCGCTCCCCTATCGCCGCCTTCGCCGTTCAGTCTCTCACAAGCAGATATTCGGCCCACTAAACTGAATGCCCTTTCTGAACCTTATTCGGGTCAGTTGGGCCGTGTCACTATTCGTCTTTGATAGCCCCGCCAGTCGCTTTTTTTCTTCCCATCAGTACACTTGCCCTATTGGTCGTAGCCTCTTCGGAAGTCTTGGTTGGTCCAAAAATCTGAACGTCATCGACCTCTAAAGTAAACGCAGCCTTCATGAGGACGGGACCATCAACAACCAGCATTTCTTTCTGCGTCGGGTCGATCCTGATTTGACCGGTTACAACGATGGGCTCGTAAACCGTCGAGGGCCTCCAGGAATCACTAAGGCGCAAACGCACCATCTGGTTCGGAGGCGGAGGCGGTACGTGGCTGCACATTCCACGTTCCGGCACGATATACGCCATTTGGGAGCCATCTTCGTCGCGGGGTGCCGGGATCACAAATCCGCCCAATGAAACGGTCACGCCATCGATGTCGACATTGGCGGCCGTGCCCGCCTTCTCACGTCTTTCCATTACAACCCAGCGTTGGGAAATCAGCCAGTTCGCATCAATGCCTTCCTCAGCAAGGGTTGCTTCGATCGCCTCGATATCCACTTGAATCTGGTCCAGCTGTTCTGGTGTGGCTCCGCCTTTTTCTTGCCGTGCGCGCAACCGGACCAATTTACGAAGCGCGTTAAGCTGTTTGTCAGTCAATTTAACGAAAGGATCTTCGTAGTCTTGAGCGGATTCATCGATCAGGTCTGACCACTCTACACGTGTGACCCGTGAATGAACCGGCAAAGCCAAAAAGCACGCGGCTATTGGTTACGCAGACTCCACCGCTTTTTCTAGGGCCTTCCGAAAATGGTCTGGAATGTCGTCGTCGGATTATGGGAATTTGGAGAAAGGGCGGGCCTGACCATCTCGGTACCAATGATGATCGAGGTTTCTGAGCTTGTAGCAAGACTATACTCAATAGTGGTCTTGATGCTCGGCAAGATGATTGGTGAACCAATCTGACGTAGTCTCTAGTCGCCTTGCATCCTTCTCTAGGGGCTGAATTTCGGTAGTCAAACTGCAAATCTAGTTGGGAAGTAACGCTAACATACCATTAATTTTGTGACTGTATTGACGGAATCCACAATCAGGTAGGCGTAGGGTCGCTAATGCTATGGTCGTCTGGAGGTTTCACTTGACCTGACAATTCGTCGACGAGAAAAGCCACGTGAGGTTAAAGCAAGGCGCTCAACATCAATCTAGACCAGTTTACGCAGTTTTGAATTCCATCACGCGGGCAAGATATTGTGGTTTAGCCTGAACAAATTGGCCGGGTCATATGTACCCTTGATCCTAGACAGCTTGTCACCGTTGTCGCCGTATGCCCCGGCCATGTGGTCTGCTTCGTCTTCTGGCATGAAGTTGACATACGCACTTCCGCTCGCGTGCGGTTGCATCTGGTCGTAAAGCTCTCGCGCCCAATCAATACACTCGGCATCCTTGCCGGGATCCTCCCAACGCGTGTGAACATTCATGATGAAGTGAGCAGATCTCTGGGGATAGGCCGTTGAACCGGGCTCGACGCGCGCCATAGCTCCGCCCACATGGGCAATAAAAACTTCGCACGCCGGGTCAGGAAGATTTGCAATCGCTTTCAGTAAACTTGAGATCGCGTCCGAAGAAATTTCATCTAAATCATGGCTCTTCCAATAGTTCCTAGCACCTGGCGTCAAAAGCGGGTCAAAAGCGGCCTGCCAGTCTACAAACTTGTGCGGAGAGATCACGTCGGCAATTGGTTCGCCAAGCGCGCGTAGTGCCGCCATAGCTTGTTCACCTTCGTCCATGGACCCGCTATAGCAGGCAGCAAAGATCAACACCTCTCGTCCATGCCACTCAGCTGGCAGAAAGGGTAGAGGAGGCGCTTTCCGCATCACGCTCCAGACGGTCAGTTCCTCCGGGGAATTGTCTGCAATGGTGGCGAATTCGGCCAATAGCTCTGGCGCCTTTTCTATCGGATGAACAATGAGGCCGGAAAGGACGTCGGGTCCTAGCTCATGCAGTTGAAACTCGAAAGAAGTCACCACACCAAAGTTTCCACCCCCTCCTCGAATGGCCCAGAAAAGTTCCGGGTGACTTGTGGGAGAAGCGGTAACAATGGCTCCGTCTGCGGTCACGACTTCCGCTGAGAGCAAATTGTCGATCGTCATACCGAATTTTCGAGTAGTCCATCCAAAGCCGCCGCCAAGCGTGAGACCTGCGATGCCCGTAGTCGAATTGATGCCAACGGGAACGGCAAGTGCATGTGCCTGAGTTTCGCGATCCACATCTCCTAGCAGTGCTCCCGGCGCAACCCGAGCAGTCTTGCTTGAAGGGTCGACGTGAACCGAACGCATCTGGGACAGATCGAGCATGACCGTTTTATCTGCGACTGCATGTCCTGCTATCTGGTGCCCACCTGACCGAATGGACATTATGAGGCCATTGTCGCGTACGAAGTTCACGGCCTTCTGCACATCGCTTGCACCCAAGGCGCGGATCACGAAACCGGGGTAACGTTCGAACATGCTATTCCACGTGGTCCTAGCATCTTCGTATTCCGCAGTGCCCTTGTGGTAGACTCCGCCGCGAAGCGATAAATCAAGAGCGTCTAAAGCGCCTTGGTTTACAGTTGCCGTACTACCATCAAGTGTTTTTAGGTCAAACATGCATTGGCCTCCCTATTGTCAGGTCGGGCTTCTTGCAGGGTTGCCTCAAGTAATTGATATTTCCGTCGCGTTGTCTCGCGATGACATTTCATTGAACTAGGAAAATACGATGCTGATCAGGCGAAAATTGCCGGATCAATCCGATCCACAGGCGTTATGACATCGGCGGGAATGTTCAGGCGTTCGGCCGCCTTTCTCAGGCTTTCCTCATCCGGGGCTTCGTACAAGCAATACGTTTTGCGTTTGTCTGCACTAAGAAACGAAAAAATCCACTCGACGCCGACTTCGTCATTGATCTCTTTGATGTGAATTTTGTCATCGTCTGTGACGTTGAGTTGCTCGGCAAAATTTCTTTCAATTATGTACCTTGGCATAAAGTCCCCCAAAACAGATTAATTACCTTAACTCGCTACTCCTTCGAGCTTTGACCTAAGGGAAACCATACTCAATTTCTGTGAAATTGCCAACGCTTCCCCTTCCAGTTGAAACGCCTGTTCCACATCATTCGGGCGCCCGCGTCGCCTTAGTGCAGTTGCATATGCCGCCTTGCTGTGCGCGACCCAAGGTGGGCATTTCATGCGCGTGTCAATTTCTATGGCCTTCTCAAACCTCTTCTCAGCGGTCTCCCAGTCCTTCAGAACCGTACTCAGACTTCCGAGGCGTCGCGCAGCTGCGCCAGTGCATACTGTAGTGGCCCCAGCGGTGATCGTTAGGTCTTCATAAGGAGCAAGCATTTCATAGAGTGTCTTGGCGTGTTCCTGATGCTCAATAGCGACACATATGTCAGCCAGATAGGACAATGTCGTTGAATACATGGCGTCGGGTGGAAGATCGAAGCCATTGGCAGCCATTTCATTCAGTATTCGTTCGGCGGGTTCTTTGTATCCAAGTTCTGCAGCGATAAGACCAAAACCGGGCTTCCATGAAATGTCTTCGGGGCTGTCTGTCATCAGTTTCTTAATCACAGGCGCAACTTCGTGCAGTCGGTTTTGCTCGCGGCGGATGGTGAACATCTGAACACCAAAGACGCCCTCAACATGTTCGCCATGGGTCTTTCGGCCAATTTTAACCGCCTCGGTGGCGTGTTCCTCGGCTTGCTCAAAATCGCCGTCCATAATTGCAACCATGGCGCGTGCGTGTTTCTGAACCCAATAGAGTTGCAGATGATTGTCCTTTTCCGAAATCTCGGTCAGCAAACCCAAAGAATGTTCCATTAACTCACGGTCGGCCATCTCGGCGCCTACAAACAAGCTCAGAGTACGGTCCCGCCCTTGGTCGATACTTCCAAGATGCTCGGCCACACCGTGCATCGCCTCTAGATTTTCACGCCAATGGCGGGCTTCTCTTCCCTTACGCGCAACGAATGGGGCCCCAAAATGCATCATCATTACCGAGAACTGGGATTTATAGTCTCCGAGTTTTGCGGCCAGCTCCATGGACTGCTGGCCGAAACGCGCACCCTCGGGAAACTGACCGACGAACATGTGGGCGCGCGCAAGTTGGCTCATCAATCTGCACCGACGGACTTCCTCATCATCGGGCAAATCTTTAAGTGCATTTTCGCAGAGATCGATTGCTTCATTATGCCTTTCGCTGGACATCATGCATGAGTCGGCGAAATGGTTGGCCGCGTCGGCGGCCAACTCCACATCGTGCACCGCCCGCGCCGCGTTGGAGGCGTCTTTCAGAACTGCAATCCCTTCAGGCAATTGACCCAGGCTGTCGTGGCTGCGGCCAACAAGGATCTTGCCTTTGATTAATTCTGTTTTGGAGTCTGAGCTAAGTTTTTCAGCAGCTTGCAGCGTTTCTCTGGCGTTCGTCATCGCCTCCTGGCTGGCAGAACGCGCCAACGCCATTTCTGTCGCAATTTGCCATTTTTCGAACGCAGCCCTCCAATCCTCGGCTTCTGAAAGGTGGCGGGCGACCAGTTCGGGACGACGCTCGATCTCGGCGGACCTTGTCTGTATCAACGCACGCGCCACATCCGCATGCTGTTGTTTTCGAGTTGAGCTCAGCATGGACTGATAGGCAGTATCGCGAATAAGGGCATGACGGAATACAAAATGCCCGCGATTGTGACCGCTTTCGAAGATTATGCCTGTTCGCGAAAGTTCTTCGAGACAAGTGTTGATATCAGAATCTGCAACACGCATCGCCGCATTCAAAATGCTCGGCTCAAACTCTCTGCCAATAACAGAGCCTGTAAGCGCGACCTGTTTTGCCTTAGGCGAAACCGCATCAAGACGCGCCATCAACGCGCCTTTCAAAGACGAGGGTATATTGATTTGCCCTTGCTCACCCGCCTCCACAATCGTTCGCGTCAATTCCTCCACGAACAAAGGTACACCGTCGGTCTTTTCAATGATTTTAGCAATCAGTGCATCGTCCGGTTTTCTTCCTGTGATGTTTTCGACAAGGTGTGAAACATGCGCAGAATCGAACCGGCGCAGTACAAGAGACTGAACGTGTGTGTCCCCGTCGTCGCGCGCCAATTCCCACCCAGGCCTGTGGGTAATCAAGATCATCAGAGGAAGGTCGCTGGATATCGACTTAAAACGCTCCAACAAAGCTTGTGTGGAAGGATCGATCCAATGCGCATCTTCTACACACAGAACAACGGGGCACACGTCTGATCGCACCTGCACTGTGTGAATCAAAGTTTGGATTGTGATGTCGCGCTGCTCCTGCGGCGACATCTCGAGCACCTTTTGGGCCTGCGCACTACGAGGTGCAACCAAAGCTGCGAAGACAGGTAGAACTTGTTCCCAGTCCAGTCCCGGCCGTCTTTCCAGCATCTTCCTGACATGTTCAAGGATCAGATTGTCGTCGAAGTCCGGTTCGACACCCGCGTCCTGGGATATCCGTTGGGCAACGGGATGAAAGGGGCTACTGCTGAGATAAGGAGAGCAATTCAGCCTTATGATATCTGCCTGGTCGTTCGCGGTGATATCTGCGAGAAATTCCTCTGTAAGTCGCGATTTCCCAATCCCGGCTTCACCGGACAGCAACACAACCTCTCCATGACCATTCTGGGCACGTCGCCATGATTGCAGCAGAATACCCTTTTCGTAGTCCCGGCCGATCATAACACTGTCGACTTCATCGCGATGTGCGGCTCGGAACCGGCTTTCCGCACTGCGTTCCGACACCACTTTCAGCAGATTCCGAGGCTCAGCAAAACCCTTTAACTCTTTCTTACCAAGAGATTTGTATTCAAAAATCCGATGCAAAGCGGTCTCAGTTTCCTCTGCCGACAACACGACCGAGTTTGGTTCCGCAAATTCTTGAATTCGCGCCGCAAGATTGACAACTGGGCCCGTCATGGCGCCTTCTTCATATGTGTTTTCACCGATATTATCGCCGACAACGACATCACCACTCGCAATGCCCAGCCTTACTGACAAGCGCTCTCCGTCCGGGGTTTTGAGTTCGCTGACGCGATGAACGGCCTCAAGACCGGCTTTGATCGCCCGAATTGCGTGATCTTCGTAGGCCCTCGGCCAGCCAAAAAACACGAGAAGACCGTCGCCCAAGTATTTTGCAACATAGCCACCATATCGACTTACGGCGCCCGCAACGGCGTCTTGGTAGTTCTGTAGCAACTCCCGCATATCTTCGGGGTCGAAACGATTGGTGAGTTCCGTTGAGCCGACCAGATCGGCGAACAAAACGGTTACGTGGCGCTTCTCAGCAGTGGCTGGCTCACTATGCTTGGTTTTGAGCGGATCGTCACTTTGTGAATGGTTTGAGATGGCCGCATTTGCGTTTTCCGGCGGGTGTTCACGATATGCTTGTGGGGACGAGGTCGCACGTTGCTGGCCGCTTAGCTCTTGCACTGCGGCGAGGATTATCTTGCGGTGGCCAAGGCTCACCCCGAGCTCTTTTAAGTCGTCGTCTGACAGAAGTGGCAAAACACGCGCATCGATATCATTTGCCGCAAAAACATCTGCGTACTGACTCAGTTCGAGATCTTTCAACCACTTTCCAATTTCGACCGACATCTTTGGATCATGCTGGGATACGCATCACTAATCAAGAATACGTACTAAAATTCGGATGACCTCCAATGAAAAGCTACAGTTTACCTTTACCTTCAGATCAACCGACTAAGTCGGTTCGTGCCCAAGCATGCCAGAATTGCGCAACTTGCTAATTTGCTGCACGTATTTGATGATTTGTCTCTGAAGAGAGCTTTGTCCGCGATGTGTGATTGCGCGCAGCGCTAGGCTACATTAGCGTAGTGAGCGTCTCCTTTGATGGGCCGCGACGCGGCATACAGACTCAGCTACTTAGGGCAGCTTTGCGCCGCCCAAGATGAACCAACCCGGCACACCACTACAGATGCTGCGCTGCCTCTGAAGTCCGTTGCGAGCCCACTTTGCCGGGTGCTGCACTGCGCAAGAACGTCTACTCTCGTCAAGCGTGCCAAAAACGATCGTTTTTGACGCCCACAACACCAACGAACAATCGCAAAATTTGCTGAGTGACTTTTGACTTGGTCGGCTGCTTTGAGCCCGGAGCGGTGTTTACATTTTTATTGCGTGCGACAGTTTGCATTGCTTTAGCATTTAAGAGTTCTCCGTGGTTCCATTGGGAGTCTTAGTATAATGCGATTGACGTTTTTGACTGTATGTATTTTTGCTTTGCCAACGCTCGCGGCCGCCGCGGATGTTGGGCAGGAAGCAATTGACGGCTGTATCGACCAATTGCGCGAAGTCGGTGGGCCAGATGGACAAGGTGGCACGGTGCTCTCCACCGAGTTTTCCGAAGCAAACTCGCTTGTCATGTTGCAAGATAGAGGCGAAACAATCTGGCGATGCCTTGTCTCAAACGATGGTCAGGTTGCCGAATTGAGCGTTGCACAAGCCGCAGATGACGGCGGTGGTGCGATGGCGGGCTCTTCTGGCACAGGCGCGCCAAGCACGGAGCGCGTCCAGTTCGCAAGTGGCACTTCCGGTGCGGAGCTGACCGGCTCTCTCCTGCCACAAGAGAGCCGGCGGTATATCCTGGGTGCGCGCGACGGTCAGTTCCTTTATTTCCGTCTCGCCGCGAACGGACCCGGAATGACCTATGTGATCTATAATCCGGACGGGTCTGTGCTGCTCGATGAAACGGGCGCGGCGCAAGAGTATCGTGGGCAGCTCTGGCAGTCGGGAGATCACGTGATCGAAGTCTACAACACTTCGAACGGTGCACAGTCCTACAACGTGATCTTTGGCATCGAATGACATGAATACGGAAGAGTTTCCGCATCAAATTGGAGAATCCAATAAGAAATCGTTTATGCTGGTTTGTGCATTTGCGACACTCTGCGCAGTGGCGGGTTGCGTGGAGACTTCAAGCCCCACGGCACCTTCAACTGACCAACCGTCCGTAGGAAGCTCCGCCGACCTTTCCGCATTTGAAGGTGCGCGGGCCGGTCAGGCCGAGATGGGCATACAAAACCTCGGCTATGAGTTGATCCGGACAGACGGTCTAACTGCCTTCTGGTTTAACCGCAGCACGGGTGCCTGCGCACGCATCACGACTGCCGATGGCCGTTATTCGGATGTCACTATGCTGCCCGCCGCAGATTGCTAACGCTTTGGGTCGTGGCTGGACACTTTGTCTGATTGAAAGGGAGTTCCATGAAATACATGCTTGCAGCCGCAACACTGCTCGTCGTTTTGGCAGGATGTGTAGAAGAGAAATCCTTCACCACGGAAGCGGATATTTCCGAAGCAAACCGGAACACCGAATGCCCCGTGGACGTGTCGGAAGCGGATCGCGCGAACTATCCGGCGTGCAACTAATCTGACAGCGGCACGCGGTGAATCTCACTTACACATACCGAAGAGATTAAGCAGTGTCAGGATCGGCAAATGCCTGTCGTTGGGTTGTTCGAACCGTTGGGGTCTTGTACCTCATTGCACTTGCGCTGCTTCTGGTCGGCACCTTCGGGCTTTTTGGTCAGCAGCGAGACCCTTTGTCCGGTATCTTCCTGCTGCCCATAGGATTGCCATGGGTTCTTTTGACAGATGGTTTTCCGGAGACTTGGCGCCCGTGGCTTGCGAGTCTGGCTCCGGCGCTCAATCTTGTAATCCTAACGTTGCTTTGCCGTCGCACAAAACGACGCCAATAGACATCATTTCAGTTATTTGAAAGGAACGCTGTGAGCCTTGATATACCACATATGATTGTCACCGTAGCAATCTGCTTTGCTGTCCTCTGGGGCCTCGAACAGACGCCACTTTTTGCGAACATGCCGAAACGAAAAGCAACAGTGCATAAGCTTGTCACCCTATTTGTGGCAATCTTAATTCTAAACCTAGTCTGGCCTTACGGGTCAAACGGCTAACCCGAGACGCAGCTTTGACGATCATAGCTGCAGATCGGTGGTACACCGACATCGCGCCTTGCGAAGGCAGCCGAGCGTCCAAGGTCGAAGTAACGGCGTCATGGTCGCGAAACACTGTTGCGAGGAACACAGGGTCAAAGGGTTCTCCGACATCCACGTGCAGCTTTTTTGAGATCGGGTGCCTTGTCTGAAGAACGATTGTTCGCTGTGACGACTAAATCCTTTGCGAGCGCAGCATCGAGGACAAGCTTACCGGTCCGCTCATTCGCGCCCAAAAGAACGGGCTTAAAAACCTTCTCCTTTCGATCGGAAACTGCGCTTGCGACCTGCGCTCAGGCGGAGAGGCAAATCTTGTTGCTGTCCAGATCCCTGACGTAGGCCGAGAAACGCGGCCCACGTTGGTTCGGTTCGCCTTCGCTGGTGCCGCCAAGCTCGATGGCCAATGCGTACAGCCTTTCGACCTCTTCAGTCGACCCGACACTGAAGCCGACCATGGTTCCGTTTCCATTGGTGGCAGGGTTTTCGTCGAACGGGATGGCGACTGCAAAGGCAAAGTCAGGTCCGAGCCAGTATGTCATTCTGTCAGTGGGCGAGACACGCTCCATACCCGTTTGACAAAAAAGGTGGTCATAAAAGTGCGCTGCGGCTGCCATGTCGTTGGTGCCGACGACGAAGTAGTTCATTTGCATCATGCGATGTCCGTTGAGATAGTGCGGAGTGTTAAGGGCGTCACTGATGGGTCAGTCTGAAGAACTCGATCAGTTGACCGTTCGGATCGGTGATCTTGAGCAGGTGAATGCCCGGCTCTTCGATGATCTTTGGCGCGGTCACGCCGGCGGCAATGGCACGGGCGTGTAAGACTTCCAGATCGGCGGATTGCAGGTAGGGAACCGCGCCCGAACCTGCCTCGGCACCCGGTGCGTACTTATCCCGTGACACGATCGCGAACCAGCCACCAGCCACGTCGAACGCTACGAATTCAGGTAGCCCGATTGTCGGTTCACTGTCGAACAGGGCGCGGTAGAAGGCTGCCGATTCCTCCATGTTGTCGGTCGGCACATAGGCGCCCATGGCCATGATCGTCGCAGTTCCCCGCCGCTCGGAAGACTCCGCTGCGAGTGTTGTTGGCAGAACAGCGGCGAGGGTTAAGGCAATGAAACGTCTCATATTCTGATCTCCTTGGTTGAAGCCTTTCCTGCTTGTACCGCGCCTATGCTGACAGCGTGTTGTCAGCATGGTGTCAGTATGATCTGTCTCATAGAAAGGAGATCACATGAGGCGCGGCGACAGGCTATTTGAAGTCATCGAGATTCTGAGGCGGGCCAAAGGCCCGATCTCAGCCCAGTCTATTGGTGAAGAACTGGGCGTGACCAAGCGCACGGTGTATCGCGATATTGCTGCGCTGATGGGGCAGGGCGTGCCAATAAATGGCGAGGCCGGTGTCGGCTATGTGTTGGAGCCCGGCTTTCATATGCCACCGCTAATGCTGACCCCGGATGAGATCGAGGCCGTTACGCTTGGTGTGCTGTGGGTCCAAACCCGAGGCGAACCCGAGCTTGCGCTGGCGGCTGAGAAGTTGATCACTAAGCTAGAAGCTGTCGCTCCTGACAAGTACCGGACGTCGTTTCTTCAGCCAGCCGTCAGCGTCGCGCCCGTCGCTCAGCCGGATGAAGTGCTCGGCGCGGCGGCCATTCGTCTGGCCATTCGGTGTTCTAAAAAAATAGCTTTGAAATATTCAGACCACTCAGGCCAAAAGACCCGTCGTGTGATATGGCCCATACTGTTGGGTTACCGAGACACCAGCCGCATCATCGCCGCATGGTGCGAGATGCGAGAAGGTTTTCGTTACTTTCGGACAGAGCGGATCATCGAGGCGGAGGTCCTCGAAGACAGTATTCCCCGGCGAATGGACCTACTCCGCGCGGAGTGGCGTGATGCAACGGATGCAGAACGTAAGCGATATGAGGAAGGGGCATAGGGCGGCGTTTGCCGAAGGACCGCTTTGGAAATCTGCAGCGCAGCGGAGCGCTGGTTCAAAAACCGCTCCGATCAGATTCGTGATGTCATCCGCTCCCAATCAGAGCAACTTTCACGCGACCGTCTTTAACAACATGGATGCCGTGATCACGTGTCAGAGCGGTTTCTTGCGCTTCGGTTAGCGGGAGAGGGAGAACATGCCGAATTGCTTTGCAAATAAGGGAAGCTGGTCAGCGCCAAATTCGGAGCATTTGGTAACCGCAATCCATTGGCGTACCGGGGCGACCCGCTCGCGCATCTGACCAAGCTCTTTGAGCCAGAGCGTTTTGAGGGTATTCTCCTGAAAGACCGCCTGCACAACCGATGGGCCATGATCTGGTGCACGACGCACGCCAGAGAGGACGATTGCGGTCACGGGCCTGTTCATTCAGTCCCGGTCGCTTGCCCGCTTTTTCACAACAGCGCAAAAGCCCGGTCGCGGCAATTCCCGAGGGATCTGGACAGTGTGATGCATACAATGCGTTCCGGTACCCAAGCACTACAGGAACGGTTCAGCGTGTCGTCGCGGATGACTTTGCTGTGCATGGGCAGTTTGATCGCGTGATCCGTCAGCGTGGCTGTCGTGGCGTGACCAATGTGATGGTCGCCGCAGATCATCCAAATGTGCCCGTTGATAGTGACGCTGAGAACGGATGCGCCAAGGCGATGGCCGGAAACGAATTCCCTGGAATCTCAGTTTCCGTATCTCCGGGCAAAAGCGCGGACTCCTTTGTTTTCAGAATCCAATCAGTCTCAGGGGCGCAGCGTTGTGCGCGCACCTACATGACCTTAAAGGTGTACCAAGTGCTACACGCGCACTAAAACCCACCAAACCGCGTCACCGCTGCTTTCGTTTGACCGATATAATACAGCCCGAGTGTTTTGGGTGCCGTGCTGGTACATCTCGTGCCATGGCGTCCACGTTTCCGAGATGCCGCAACGCCCCGTTGTTCAGCAATACGCCTCGACCAGCATCATACTGGCGCTGTCCAAATCCGCTGGCAACGCATTCCCAGTTTTCCTTGGCTGCCGCGTTGCGGAATCTCGGTAGATCGTGCGGGTCATGCCGTCCGGGTGTTGCTGCGACGTGATCGTGTTTCTTTGAATTGCTCTGGTGGGTTAAGTGGTGGGTCACTTGTGTTGCGCCAGGTTGCTGAGCAGTACCGGTTGTTGGCCTCGGCCTTGGGCGCATGATTGTCACGACGCCTTGTGGATTCTGATGTCCTGGGACGGCTACATGAGTTGCCGTGGGTCTTGGCGTCAACTGTGGAACCTGGCCAGGAACCGCAATGGGAACCTGATTAGGAGTCGCGGTTGGGACAAGCGGTGGCACAGCAGTTTGACCGGTAGGCTGAGGCGGGATCTGACCGGGAACGGCGACCGGTATTTGGTTGGGTGTCGCTGTTGGCACAAGGGGCGGCACATTGGGTTGAGGTGGAACCTGACCAGGGACAGCTATCGGAACTTGATTAGGAGTCGCAGTCGGAACTTGCGGCGGTACAGTAGCCAATGGCGGAACCTGATTGGGAACGGCTGTCGGAACCCGGTTTGGTGTCGGATTTGGCACTAAGGGCGGAGCTAGGGTTGGTGCTACGATCGGCGTTGGAACTTGACCCGGAACTGCTATTGGCGTTGCGATCGGAACCCGACCGGGAATTGCGTTCGGGACCGCGCCCGGCGCAAGGACCGGCACAGCAACGGACGTGGGTGTTTGCTGTGTTCCCTGAGGCGGCAATTGATTTGCCACCGGTTGCGTTGGGCCGGTAATTTGATTGCCTACCCCTTGCCCACCGGCCTGCCCACATCCTTGGCTCGACCGGTGCGGATTCCCCACGCCACGGCACCACCCGTAATGATGTCCCTGTGCGACGACCTGCGTCGCGGCCAGTTCTGCGACCAAACAAGCTGCGGTAAGTAAAACAATGTGGTTCCGTTTCATAACATCCTCACCAACTTGTTGTCAGAGCAAGATACGCGCCAGGATCGCCAGAGTCAGTCAACGGACCGTCTCTCAAAGGGACACCGACATATCCGGACAGGAATAGGTTTTGCTTAAACTCAATGTCCAAACCCAGACCTGTCGAGGCCAGTGTAGCATTATCAACTTCAAAACTCGCAGGGTCATTGTTCGAGATGTAGCCCACGTCAAAAAAGACAAAGGGCGTCAAGCGATGAATGCTTTGAGAACTTGGAAAATAGGAGTGAGACACTTCGAAAATCGCGGAAATCCCGGAATCACCATCCACTTCGTCAAACCGATATCCACGCAAAGCATAGCGATCACCAAGGAAGTACTCCTCGACCGAGGGCAGCCGATCGGTTGTGTACTGCCCCCAAATCTCAGTGCGCCAAGCAGTATTGGGGGACAAGCTCGTTAGCGGGCTTTCGTATCCAATGCCGCCCCGCAGATGCCAGAACGAAGAGTCTCCGTCGTCAAAATTCGCGTCTGTCGTGTCGTTGTCATTGTCACCAAAAGATAAGGTTATCCCCGCTTCCAGAGCTTGTCCTTTTGGATAGTTTTGGCCGTAGAGATATGTCAGGCCAACGACACTTGCGTCACTGGATAGTGGAACGCCACCACTGACTGAGTCCGCTTCGGAAATGCGATAATCCAGCAGAAGGTACCCATAGCGGGCCACATCGCGGATCACGGGATATCCCAACGCGACGGTGAAGTTCTCGCCATCAACATCTGTTCTTGCAAAATCACCCGAGAGGTCACGTTTTGCGTTTATGCTTCCGTAGAAAATCTCACCGTACAGACCATTGCTGTTCAGAGGCGTGCGATAGGTAACAGCGCCCCACAAAGAGTGTTCGTCGTCTTTGTCCCAATTGTAGTTGCCTGACCCCTCAAATCGAAGCAAATCCCCGACGGTCAGCGTCGAATAAAATTCTTGTACGATATAGAAGCTGAGCGCTTCTCCAAGCTCACGCGGAGGGTTGTCGAGTGTCGCACTGCCGGCTTGTTTGCGCAGGGGCTCTCCCAATACCCTCAGCCGAGCACCAGCTTGATCCGGGTAATCAAGTTCGGTCGACACGTCCAAGTCGGGTATGTCCTCGGCCAGCATAACCGCCCGCTCAAATCGTTTGAGAGTTATTGGATATGCGGTGGTGAGGGGGCGAAAAATCTTTTCCAAGGTTTGGAACGTGCGTGTATCTACACCCTCAATTTCGATGGTTTGAATACGCCCTTCATCAACAATTATGCTCTGCCCATCGGGACCGGGCCAGGCCTCAGCCAAGAAGTAACCGTCTTCTCGGTAGATCTGCGTGATCGTTGATGCGACATCCGCTGCTGTGATGCGCCCCGACCGATCAAAGGCCAACTGACCTGCAAACGTTAACAGCTCATCCGTATCATACACCGTTACTCCACTGACAGAGTGCTGTGATGCGATGTCCCAAGTTTGGGCCATACTGTATTTTGGGACCGATACAATAGCCACAAAAGTGCAGATGATCGCAAATACAACCGAGTTTGATACGGGCATTTTCCACAACCTTAGCATGATTGAGCATGATAAAACCCAATCCTATTACGAGGTTTGAATGTCTGAGCTTACCGGTGTTCAAATTTGATCGAGACTGGTGCTTTCGAGATACACAGCGAACAGATTACAATGCGCCTTCGTCGCCCAGGAACTCGATACCAGCTGTCGCACCATCCGTGTAAGCAATACAATTCCAAGGAGCACGATCCTCACCAACGCCGACGGTGACTTGTGTTCCAGCTTCGCTAAACGCGGATGAGAGTACAACGACTTGCGAATTGTTCGTTGTTTTGGCCACATCTCGCAAACATGCCTGCTGAGCGGGTGTGGGTTCGGCGGACGTGTTCGACGTACTCGTTTCGTCACATGCCGCAAGCAATGCGAACAAAGTTGTGCCTGCAATCATCGCTGTCTTTTTGGTCATTTTCTTCTCCATCTGGGTCCTTCGAAATTGATGAAACTGGACGCTCCTTTTTGAAGCGCCCGCTTCTATTCAGCCAATTGAGCACAGCTCGATCCGGTGCCCACCTTTCCCGAAGATTAGTCGCCAACGGATTGGTCGGGAGATCGATATTGAGTTGATTGCCGGGGCCGACAACAACGGGAGTCAAATAAAGCTTAGTCGAATTCGCATGTTTGAATCCTATTTTTCATAAATCAACATTTTTTCCGCGCGTAAATTTCGCTACCTTTTTGAAAGATAGGTTTTTGGCGTTCAAACAAAAAAGGAAGGCGGGAAAACCCAGAAGGGCGAAGGCGTGCTTTTGGGTCCGCGAGGCGTTCTGAGGCCGTACAGAAACTAAGAAAGGATTGAAAATGGGATTTAGTGAAGCCGTTAAAACGTGTTTCTCGAAATACTTCCAGTTCTCCGGTCGGGCTATACGCTCAGAATACTGGTGGTTCTTCTTGTTTGTGGTTCTCGTGAGTGCGGCTTTAGCTGTGCTGGACACCATCTTTTTCGGGACCAACCCCGAAACAGGGCAGGGATCACGGGTTCTGTCCTCTGTTTTCCAACTGGCGGTTCTCATACCTATGCTGGCCGCCGGTTGGCGGAGGCTACATGATACAGGGCGACCTGGCTGGTACTTGCTGCTGCCGATGGCGCTCAGCATTACAACTCTTTTTGTTATGCTGGGTGGGGTGGCGTTCTTTTCGGTATTGGAGCAAGGGACCGAAAACCCCGATTCATTGCGAGGACCTGCGGCCGTTCTGGGTGTGACCGGTATTGTTGTTGTCTCAATTCTTCAATTGGTTCTGTCCATCCTGATGATCTGGTGGCTGACGCGACCTTCCCAAGAAGGCGCAAACGAATACGGCCCACCTGTTTCCTAACCTTGTTGCCTGGGTAGCGGGCCGGAAACTCTGGCTGAATGACAATACGAACCACAACACCATGGAGAGAGAAAATGAGTTTCAAAACGATTTCCATTGGAATGCTACTGGTGGCTATGGCGACCACAGCATCAGCGGAGTGGTCGTTCAATTCCGGGCCCAACCCCAATGCTTTTGTTCAGACCGGTAACATGACGCTGGAACTTCAGTGTAATCGTATCCGCTTTGCTCCGGCTGGATTTGAGGACAGCCAGGACATTGTGGACAAGCAGGGGCTCTCCATTCGATTTTTGAAGAACGGCACCACCGAAGTCGGGGCATTTCAGGTTGGCGCAGAAAACGCTGCTGTGCAGATCGTCGACAATTATCCTGTCGAGGTTAGTTTCAATAGCCAGCAGGATTATGGTTTCGTACTGGACCAGCTTGCGGCCAATGCATCCGTTAATCTGTCTATGATTGATCAAGATGTCAGCTACGGAATCTTTGACTTGAAAGGTTCCAGCGCGGCAATTCAGTCCCTTCGTTCAGTCTGCGATTCAGGTGCTAGCCAGGGGGCCTCCTACGAACCCCCAGAAGGCATCGTCTATTGTGGTGGCGGAGCGGTAGAGCAAGTCATCGAACCCGTAATTTTGGACAACCCGGAGGGAGAATGGGACGCGCGAGTAACGGTCGACGGCGAGTCGATCAGAGCCATGACGGCCTACAGTTACTTCGGAAACTATGAGCCGCCCGCCGGATTTGTCGTTGCCCTGCTTGGGGAAGACAGATCCGAGTTTCTGATTTTTAGCGAAGGCTCGGCAAACTGGCTGGAATACGGGGACTACAGGTATGATCAATACAATTGATGCCACCCTCCAGCCAACCCCTTATTTTGTGTCCGAAGGCAGCTCGCCGAAGAACAGTCGGTAGTCTTTCGCAAACTGACCCATATGCCAAAACCCGCGGCGGTTGGCTGCATCCGCTATTGAGCCATCGAAGGATCTGTTCAGCAGGTCCTCGCGAACCCGGTTTAGCCGGAGCCGCATATAGTACGCCTTTGGACCAAGGCCGAACTGTTCCTTGAAGCCGCGGTCCAATGTGCGCCATGAGGCTGCGCATTCCCGGCAGATTTCCTCAATCGAGATCGGGTCCTCCAGATTAGCGAGCATCAGATCAATTGCGCGGCTCAGGGCGCGCCGTCTGGTTTCGGCTTGGCTTTTGTCAAAATGCGCGCCCGTATCGGTCAGGATCTTGAGGGCCTCAAGCATCAGCGCCTCTTCAGTGTCCTGAGACCAGTTGGCAGTCGCGTCGTTCAGCAATCGGACGACGGCTCCCTGCAGTCGCGCCATGCTGGCCGACCCCGCTTTGGTGCCCAATTTACGGGCTTCCGGTTCGTTGCGCTCTAGATGAAACCCGCAGGTTTCGGCCAGCTTTTCCAGCTTTTCGGTTTCAAACGAAACAACGCTTCCTGAAAATCCTGCGGTCGTGATGCCATCAAAACCATCCCGATCACCGAAGACCAGAAAGGCGCTGTCCGTGACGTCTTCGGCCTGCCATTTTTCGATTGAGCCGCGCGTGGGGATGCCAAATGTCTTCCATCCGTCCGGCGAAACACCACGCTGGTGGACGCGCTGGTTCATCGCGATGTTGAGGGCGGAGACAGCCTGTCCTGAACGCACGGTTATCGCTGTGGACAACCGACCGGGATCGAGCTGCCGAAAGTCGATCTCCCAAGGCGTGAGCTCTCCGATTCTGTTTGGATGATCAAGAGACAGGGCCATCGCCGGCGACGCTCCGCCCCAACCGGACGGCGCAGCGTTTGGCATATTTGGCGAATTCTTGATGTGGTCCACCCCCAGATCCTGACAGTTTACCGGTAATGTAACGAATTCGATGGGTGGAATGTCAAGTGAAGCCGGAGTCTTCAAGCGATACGGTAATGGGCCGCCCTCGGTTACCGAAGGCGGATGCCCGATCCGAACGTGTGGTGACGTTCCTGACGCCTTCGGAACATTGCCAGCTTTCAGAGCTGGCAAAACGATCAAATCAATCCCTTTCCGCAAAATGCCACGAACTGATCGTTCAGGCGTTGGAATCTACGAGTGTCAAAAGGAGGTCCGAGAGTGACTAAAGCCTTAGGTAAGACCAGTGTCGCAGCTTGTTTGTTTGCCATGCTGGGCGTCATGCCTGCAAGCGCGCAGCAAGAGGCGATCGTTCATGATGGTGAGTTCGAATTCCTGCGGGCCCAGTTCGGGGATCAATGGGACGCGCAGGATGCTGAGATTGAGGCCAGGTTGGCCGAGATCCGCGAGGCCAATGACGGCAAGCCTCCGAACTTTCTGTATATTCTTATTGACGACATCAGCTTCGGCCAGATGGGCGAGCGCAAGATGAACTATGTGATGGGCATCGAGACCCCCAATATCAACGACTTCGCCAGTGAAGGCATGTCGCTGATGCGCATGTATACGGAGCCCTCCTGCACGCCAACACGCACGGCGATGCTGACCGGTCGGCACCCGATCCGGGCCGGAGTGGAAGAGGTTAAGGTTGCCTTGGTCGGCGAGGGACTGCCCGCGAGCGAGGTTACCCTGCCGGAGATCCTGAAACAGGCCGGTTACAACACGTCGCATGTAGGGAAGTGGCATCAGGGCGATATCGAAGAAGCCTATCCGCACAATCAGGGCTTTGACTACGCGGTTTTTCCGCTGCACCAGCAGGTTCAACTCAGCCTGATGACCCGCGAGGCCATGGAGGCCAACAACATGCTGGGATATCACTCCTCGGGGCAGAACAACCAGTTTCTGCTGGATGAACGGTTCAAGCCCTACGGTCTGGTCACCGGTGTCGAGGCACAGGCAGGCGGCACCGCGCGCGAAGTTGATATGGAAGCGGGCGAAGAATGGACGCAGGCCAAGTACGAACAGATGAACGAACGCTATCAGGCGCAGGCACTGGAGCAGCTTGAACAAGTCGCCGCGCAGGATGAGCCGTTCTTTCTGCAATACTGGCCGCTTTACCCGCTGAACTTCGCCTACCCGGATCAGGCGCTGTCGCGGAACGGCGGCTTCCATGCCGACAAGCTGCAACTGCTCGACGGCTGGATCGGAGAGGTGCTGGCCAAACTGGATGAGACCGGCGAGGCCGACAACACCATCGTCATGATCATGGCGGATAACGGGTTGATGTATCATTACGAGGGGACGTCGGGCCTGAACCAGTTGATCTATCGCGGCGGCAAGACCCAGCATCTTGAGGGCGGCGTCCGCACAGATGCCTTCATTCGCTGGCCCGGAGTGATTGAAGCTGACAGTGCTGCCGGTGACATCTTTCACGTCTCGGATATCTACACGACGATGGCCCGCATCGCAGGTGCAACGGATTTCATCCCGCGCGACCGGGTGATTGACGGTATCGACCAGACCGCCCTGCTTCTTGTGGGTGAGGGCAATGGCCGCCGCGACTACGTGTACGTGTACGAGGGGCCGGTTCTGCGTTCGGTTGTCAAGCAGGAATTCAAGATGCATCTACCCGCGCCCGGCGCCCCCGGGGCCGCAGCGCCGACCTATAACGTCTATCGCGACCCCCGCGAAGAACACCCGCTGGTTGGATACTCTCTTTGGGCCGGTGCCTCGTTCCAGGATATGATCAAGCGCCATCAGAAAATGATCGCCAAGTATCCAAACTCTGAGATCGGCAAAGATATCCCCTATGGCGGCATCGAAAACCTGCGGCCTGAAAGCCAAGAGGCCCGCGAGGTGTTCATGAGCTGGCAAGAATAGCCTTCAATGGCGCGCCTTTCGGGGCGCGTCGACCACAGTCCCGCTCGACACGGCAATGGAGAGAGACATGAGACTATTCAGATCTATCGGTGCTGCGACCCTGCTGTTTGTCGCCGGTAACTTTCATCCAGTTCTCGCGACCGAGGATCGTGCCATCCCGCTAGAGGGTGTCTTGAATACACGCGACCTGGGTGGCCTGGAAACACAGGACGGTCGCACCGTACGCGCAGGGCAGCTCATCAGATCCGGTGAGATCGACCAGATCAGCGCAACCAGCATGCAGCGCCTGGACGATATGGGTGTCAGCGCAATCGTTGATTTGCGAACAACGTCCGAGGCAACGGCGCATCCCGCGCAATGGCCCGAAGGAGAGGGTCCCGCGCGCCATCACTTCCCAGTGATGGAGAATGAAAGCCAGATGATTGATGATATGCGTGCCAGCATCAGGGCGGGCACGGCAACCGAAGCAGAAACAGATGGTTTGTTCTTAGGGGCCTTTGGCTATATCGCAACTAACTACACCGAAGAGTATCGAGATCTGTTCGACGTGTTGCTGGACCAGCCCGAGGGTAAGGCGGTTCTGTATCATTGTTCGGGCGGCAAGGATCGTACCGGTGTCGCGACCGCGCTCGTACTGACAGCGCTTGGTGTTTCCAAAGACGAGATCCAATCGGATTTCATGATGAGCAATACGCTCAAGGACGCGGACAACAAGGCCCAGCAGATCGCAGCCGAGGTCAATGCGGCCGAAGGGACAAATATGACGCCGGAAGCAGTCTGGCCATCGTTGGGGGTGCGAGAGGCCTATCTTGATGAGTTCTACAAGAGCGTTGAGGCAAGCTATGGCTCGGTCGATGACTACCTGCGTGAGGGCCTCGGGCTGACGGACGCGGATTTTGACACCCTACGCAACCGGTATCTGAACTGAGCCAGCCGCAAAAATTCACTTGTGAAAACAATCGGTCGAACGCTGGCGGTTTCGGACACCAAAACCGTGCGAAGCAAGCGTTCGTACCAGATGCCAGCCAATGGGTTTCCACCACAAAGGGTCTCAGGTACGGTTCTGCAAAACAAAACCCAGAGGAGGAAGAAATGCTGCGCTTTATGCCTTTGGCTTGCATCGCGATGGTGGGTTTTTTCCACCTTTCAAACAGTTCAACTGCCAACGCACAGAACTTTTTGGACAAAGTGACAGAAGGGGTTTCTGATGCGGCCAAAAAGGTTGGGGATGTCGCTGAATCGGCAGGCGAGACCGTACTGCATGCGACGGACGGGGCGACTGCGTCTGAGATCGACGCCAGTGTAGATGCAGCACTGGCGCAACTTCTCGCGACTTCCCCTGAGGCGGCAGATCTGTCCAACAAAGCAGTCGCTGTCTTGGTTTTCCCCAGGATCACCAAAGGCGGCCTGATGGTTGGAGGTCAGTTTGGAGAAGGTGCGATGCGTGAAAACGGCGTCACGACCGGGTACTACAATATTGCCGGTGCGTCCTATGGTTTTCAGGCTGGTATTCAGCATTTCTCCTACGCGCTGTTTTTCCTCAACTCCGACGCCCTTGCCTATATGAAGAACAACGATGGGTGGGAGGTCGGCAGTGGCCCCACGCTCGTTGGCGGTGATGAAGGCTGGTCGGCATCGATGGGAACAAACGATCTGCAGGGCGACATCGTGCCAATCATCTTTGGGCAAGAAGGGCTTATGGCAGGCGCAGGCCTTCAGGGTACTAAGATCACCAAGATCGAAAAGTGAACTGCTGGGTGACTGCGTCACACAAGCACGGTTCGCTCATTTCTTGATACGAGGCACCCATGGCCTCTGTTCAAATAGTCCCGTTTGATCCGTCGCGAGAGTCGCCTGCTTTCCGTCCGAAAACCTGACGACCTGGACAGATCAACTCAAAGTGCGTCTCCGGTCTATGGCTTTGGCGCTTGGTTGAGGTCTTTGAACATGAAGGTTGTCGCCTCCAGTGTGGGTTCGAACGGGTTGCGGCAGTAGTTCGGAATCTCTCCTGCTGTTTGAAAGCCAAGATCTTGGTAGAGAATCCGCGATGGGTCGGTGCTGCGTGTATCGAGCACCAGCATTGTTCTACCCAGCTCAGATGAGCGAGCGAAGAGCGCGTTCATCAAGCTGCGCCCCAGACCCTGGCGTCGCGCATCGGGATGGACCAAAAGCTTGGCGACATCGGCGCGGTGCGGTTGATTGGGCATGGAGGCCGGAATCAATTGCACCGTCCCACGGATACGCCCTTCGCTTTCTGCAACAAACAGGCCCAACGCCCCTGCACGCAATTCAGGGCGAACGCGAGTCTCCCAATAGCGCTGGGCGTCTGCGTGGTGGAACGGCAAGATGAACCCGATACTCGCGCCCGCATGCACGCAACTATGCAGGATGTCGGTCAAGTCCTTTAGCGCCGCGTCGAAGGTGGCATCGGTCAGTCGTGTGATCATATCAGCACCAGCATGTAGCGCGCGCCTCGGGTGGCGCCGGTTTCAAATTGTGTCGGGCCGGACAGATGGTATCGCAGGCAGTCTCCACCACCGAGCGCGTGTGCCGCGCCGTCCACGGTGAGCGTCAGGCTTCCATCCAGAACGATAAGGTGGTGTTCCTGCCCCGGTTTCGGAGGCGTTTCGTACCGAACCACCGTATCCGGCGGCAGGTGGCATTCCAGCACCTCACCGCTCAATCCGGTTGAAGGGGGCGAGACGGATCGGCGCGTGAAGCCTGTTTCCGGATCGCTCCATTCGGGTTGCCGTTCAAACGGGACCTTGGGGTCGAAACTGTCCTCGACCATCATCAGCAAACGCGACATGGGCAGACCATACGCGGCGCAAAGTCGGCCGAGTGTTTCTGCCGTCGGGCTGACCCCAGCCTTTTCCATACGCGACAGGGTTGCCCGGCTGACGCCGCTGTTGTCCGCCAGCTGATCCAATGACCAGCCACGGCTTTGGCGCAGCTCCTTCAGGCGGATGGCAAGGCGGTTTGCGAGAGAATCCAGCATTGATCAATTATGAGAATAGTTTCCGTATGTGAGAATATTAGCGTTGAAATATAATATTGCAAAAGAAAAAGAGCGCGGAATTTACCGCGCCCTTTATACTTCCTAAGTGTGTAGGTGTCTTACTTCCAGCCAACCTCGTTAAAGGTTTTCTGCGCTTCGGGCAGATTCTTGGCGACGGCAGACAGATCAACATCGTCTGCTTTGAAATCGCCCAGTTCGGCCACGGACTCGGAAACGGCGACGCCCTTAACCGTTGGGTATTCGTCGTTGCCGGCCGAGAAGTACTGCTGCGCCTGATCGCTTGCCAGGTATTCCAGGAACTTGATGGCATTGTCCTTGTGGGGCGCATTTGCGGCTACACCCCCACCCGACAGGTTCACATGCGCGCCATTGCCGTCCTGATCCGGGAAAACCCAGCCGATCACGTCACGCTCGGCCGAGACGCCATCGACGTCTTTCCGGATCGCGCGGGAAAAGTAGTAGGTGTTGGACACGGCAAGATCACACTCACCCGAGACGACACCGCGCAGCTGGTCGGTGTCACCGCCTTGCGGGTCACGCGCCATGTTGGCCACTACGCCTTCGGCCCAGGTTTTGGCGGCTTCGGATCCGGCGTTTTCGATGATCGAGGCCAGCAGGGTCTGGTTGTAGACATTGGTGCTCGAGCGGATGCACAGCTGGCCCTTGTATTTGGGGTCTGCCAGATCAGCATAGGTCCGCGGCGGCTCGGAGACTGCGTTCTTGTTGTAGAAAATGATGCGCGCCCGCTGCGAGAAACCGAACCACTGGTTGTCGCTGTCCTGAAGGTTCGACGGAATACGCTCTTCCAATACGGCGCTGTCAATTGTCTGCAGTACGCCCGCGTTCTTCGCGCGCGCAAGCCGCGAGGTGTCGACGGTCAGCAGAATATCAGCAGGGGAGTTCACGCCCTCGGCTTCCATGCGCGCGATCAGCTCGTCTGCCTTGCCTTCGATTCGGTTGATGGTGATGCCGGTTGCATCCTCGAAATCCGAATAGAGGCGTTCGTCGGTGTCATAGTGGCGCGACGAATAGATGTTCAGCTCGCCTTCTGCTGCTGCGGACGTGGCGACCATGGCTGCAAGGCCAGCCGCGATACAGGTCGTGGATTTAAACATGATTGCTCCCAACATTAAGTAGTCCACCGGGGTAAACCCGAGTTAAACACTCAATTAACGGATTGGATTTGGTTTGCAAGTAAAACCCGACAAAAATTGTGCGAAATCCCGGGCGCTTTGGGTAACGACGCCGATCAAAGCCAGCAGGCACAAAAAAACCGCACCCAAAGGCGCGGTTCTTTCGAAGAGATATGTGCAGTTCTTAGCCCTGGCGAGCTTTGAACTTGCGCTGCGTCTTGTTGATCACGTAGACGCGGCCTTTGCGACGCACAATACGGCAATCACGGTGCCGGTTCTTGAGCGAGCGGAGCGAGTTCTTGACCTTCATGGGTCTGTCTCCAATCTGCGGCGCCTTCATCAAAGACGTGGCCAGCGCCTGGGTTTGTCGGGTGCCCCGGCAAGCCGAAGCAGTGAATAGATGGTGGGCGGTACAAGGATCGAACTTGTGACCCCTTCGATGTCAACGAAGTGCTCTACCGCTGAGCTAACCGCCCACGTCCCTTTGCGTGTCCTGCCCCATAACGAAATGGGGCGCGGATACCCGCGCCGGTAGCGGGGTCTATAAAAGGAGTCGCAAAGGGGTTCAAGGGGTTTGGAAGAACTATTTTCCAGTCTATGTTAATCCTGAACACGGAGAGACCATGAAGAACCCTTCCTATTTTCTGGATATGCCCGAAAACCGCAGTTCATGCGTTGTTTTTTCATCGCCGCATAGTGGCCGTGACTATCCAGAGGCGTTTCTGAAGCGCTCGGTTTTGGGGTCTGATGTGATTCGATCCTCGGAAGATGCCTTTGTGGATCAGCTCTTTGCCTCGGCCTCGGATTTTGGGGCGCCGTTGATCAAGGCGGCGATGCCACGGGCTTATCTGGACCTTAACCGCAGCGCGGATGAGCTGGACCCGGCCTTAATTCAGGGGGCCAAACGGCAAGGGCACAATCCGCGCGTGGCCTCGGGGCTGGGGGTGATTCCCCGCGTGGTGGCAAATGGGCGGGCGATTTATCGTGGCAAACTGACCATGGATGAGGCGCGCCTGCGCATCGACACCTATTGGCGCCCCTATCACAGCCGCCTCAAGGCCTTGCTGGCGGAGTCACATGCGAAATTCGGGCAGGCGATTCTGGTCGATTGCCATTCGATGCCACATGAGGCGGTGGCCATGGCCAGCACCGCGCGCAACACACGCCCCGAGATCGTGCTGGGCGATCGTTTCGGTGCATCGGCATCCACCGAGATCGTGGACCGAATTGAGGCTGCCTTTACCTCGGCCGGATTGGTCGTCGCGCGGAATGCACCCTTTGCCGGGGCCTATGTGACCCAAACCTACGGCCGCCCCGGTCGTCAGCAACACGCGATTCAGGTTGAGATCGACCGCTCGATCTACATGAACGAAGATACGATCTCGCCCAATACTAATTTCATGGCGTTCTCCAAGATACTGCGGCAAGTGATCGCCGAGATTGCCGAGATCGGTTCCGAACCGCAGCGGCTGGCGGCGGAATAGGCGTCACCGCAGCGCGCGGCCTTTCACGATTGCATCACTTCCGAACCGTTTGCGAATCTCATCTGTGGCGCGCTCGGCCTGAGACCTGCGTGTCGCGTTAGGGTCCAGCAAGTCGCCAGAGATATCTGCCTGATCCGCCGGGCACAGATCGGACAGCCCGCATCCCAACAGACGATAGGGACCCTGATCTCCCACCTGATCAAACAGCCCGCGCGCGGTTCTGTAGATGCGATCCGCGATCTGAGTCGCATCGCGCAGCGAAACGCGGCGGGTGATGATCTTGTGATTGGCCTTTTTCAGCTTAAGCGTCACCACGCGGCCCGCCAGATCCTTGGCCTTGGCCCGGTCCGAGACCTTCAGCGCCATGCGCCACAGATGTCCGTCCAGAATTTCGAGGTTGGAGGTGTCTTCGAAAAACGTGGTTTCGTTGCTGATCGACTTCATCGGTTCATGGGCCGATACCCGGCGCTTGTCCTGACCGCGTGCCAGATGCCACAGGCGATACCCCATCGATCCGAACCGCGCGGTCAGCGCTTCCTGATCCCAGCGCAGCAGGTCCGAGAAGGTACGGATCCCCGCGCGCTCCAGCGATTCCTGTGCTGCCGGGCCGATACCCCAGATCAGTCTGACGGGTTTGTTGTGCAGGAAGTCAGCCGTCTCCGCCGTCCCGATCACGGAAAACCCCCGCGGCTTGTCCAGGTCCGAGGCGACCTTGGCCAGAAACTTGTTGTGGCTTAACCCGATGGAGCCGGTCAGCCCCAGTTCATCCTTCATGCGCTTGACCAAGCGTGCCAGCATCACCGCAGGCGGCGCGCCATGCAGACGTTCGGTGCCGGACAGATCGAGGAAAGCCTCATCCAGCGACAGGGGTTCGACCTTGGGCGTCAGTTCATCCATCATCGCACGGATCTGACGGGATACCTCGGCGTAGACCGACATGCGCGGTTTGATCACCACAGCGTCCGGACACAGTTGTAGCGCCTTGAATATCGGCATGGCCGAGCGCACGCCCCGGATACGCGCCACGTAGCAAGCGGTTGAAACGACCCCACGTCGCCCGCCGCCCACAATCACTGCCTTGTCCGCCAATTCAGGATTGTCGCGCTTTTCAACCGAGGCATAGAACGCGTCGCAATCCATATGCGCAATCGAAAGATCAAACAGCTCGGGGTGCGATTTCAGCCGCGGGCTACCGCAGGACGGGCAGCGCGGCGCGTCCGGGAAACTGGTCAGGCATTCGCGGCAGATCGTGGGCATGGCTACTTTTCCCGACCCGAAAAGGGTGGCTCCGGGGGTTCGAAGCTGTAGTGTCTATCGGCTTTCATGTGAACGCAACAGAGGCTGCGACAGTCTTCAGGAATCTGGCGGTTTGAGCAGAGAGTTGGACTGTCAAGAAAACCCCCCGCTTGGGGCGGGGGGAAGGTAACGAACCACAGGAAGAGGTAGTTCGTTGGGGAGTAACTCCGCACCAGAATCGCTCAAAACGCTATATTTAGATAGGTGGCCGCGTTGTTCCCTAAAACTTGTGCCGGGTTTGTGTGTTTTCGGGCACAGGGGGAAATCTGGGGAACGTTCCCCCTATTGACCTAAGGTAAAGAAATCACTGCCGTTTCGAGGGTCCGAGGCGTTGAATGCCCGACCACGATCAGTGCCGTGTCAATGATTTTAACTCGGCCAGAACGGCCTCGGCTGCGGCTTTCGGGTCCTCCGCCTGATAGATCGGACGCCCGACAACAATATGATCCGCCCCATCTGCGATCGCACTGGCAGGCGTTGCGACGCGTTTCTGGTCCCCCAAAGCAGCCCCGGCAGGGCGCACGCCCGGTGTCACGATCAACCGGCCCTCGGCCTGGGGCAGGGCGCGGATCAGCGCGGCCTCTTGCGGGCTGGCGATCACGCCATCGGCCCCGGCCTCCAGCGCTTTGGCCGCGCGCTCAACGACCAGATCCTGCACATCGCCTGCCTTCAACAGGCTGGCATCCAAATCATCGCGGTTGAGCGAGGTCAGGATCGTCACCGCGAGGATTTTAAGGTCTTTGCCGGATGCACCCTCTTTCGCCGCGCGCACCACATGCGGGTCGCCATGGACGGTCAGGAAATCCAGATCGAACTGCGCCAGACCACGCACCGCGTTTTCCACCGTGTTGCCGATGTCGAACAGTTTCATGTCCAGAAAGATGCGCTTGCCATGGTCCTGTTTCAGCTCATTGGCCAAAGCCAGACCGCCGCCCGTCAGCATCCCCAGCCCGATCTTGTAGAACGACACCGCATCACCCAACCGTTCGGCCATCGCCAAACCTTGCAAAGCGTTCGGGACGTCAAGGGCTACGATCAGGCGGTCATCGGACATGTTGGGTCTCCTTGCTGGCAAACGTCTGCCTCCTAGCGGGTTCGAGCGCAACTGTCCATGCAAGTCCGCCCGAACGAAAGAGGGTGATCTGTGCTACAGTGGTTCAAATCGATCAATAGCTCACATGAAGGGACAGAAGATGAGAAAGCTTGCCTTGCTGGGAGTGGCGCTGATGATGGGTGCCTGCGATGAGCCCGCCTCAGGCACGTCCGACAAAGGGGCGGCGCCAGCGCCGACCAATGAAAACCTGCCTCTGGTCCGGGGCTACCGATCCGAGGATGATTGGTGCCAGCTTACAGGTGAGAGCGCCTTTACCGTCGAATTTCTGGATCACACCGCCGATCTTGTCTCATGCCCGACCGGCAGCAGCGCCGAACAATCCTTGGTCGAGACATATACGTTAGAGCCGGTGGCGCAAACCGGCGGCTATTCGGTATACTCCATTCCGCGCGGCTGACGGCGTCTGCCCACCCATGCTGCATTCGCCGCAATCAGGGCGATTCCGGACAGTTCCAAAAGCCAGTTCATTCGGATCGACATGATCTCGGCACCCAAAAACGCATCGAAGTTGTGAAACCCGGCAGCGCGGATCATCACAAAGCAGATCAGAGTGACAAAGCCGATCAGGGCGATGCCGACCTCTCGCAAGTGTTTACGAAGGAACCAGAGGCTGACAAGCGAGATCCAGAAGCCGCTGAACACGACAACAATGATAAAGCCGATCTGGACAGACTTGCGATCCTCGTACCAGCCTTGCATCTGCGACAGACAGCGGGCGCTGGCCGTAAGCGCGGATTGCACATCCAGTTGTTTGTTGATCATCAAAGCAAACAACAGCAGCGCGAGGATCAACCAGAACCACCGGACGTGGGAATTGCGCCTTGCGCGCAGGCATAGCAGTGCGGCGAAACCGTATGCAGTAACCGTGAGCCAACCGATCACGCTTGGGTCGCCAATGGTGGGCGACCATTGTTCTGCAATGCAGCTGCGTAGCGCGGTGGCTGAGATCATAGAGGCGCGCTCCTAAGACGGTTTTTTTCGCAATTGACCGAGATCATTCAGGTTCCCAGCATGCATCATGTTATTCTACCAAGACAATCTTGAATACACGCTGACATTACCCAAATTGAATGTGAGGCCTCAATCGACGCGTGCCGCCAAGCGGGCGCATCAAAACGGGGCGCTTGAGAAAAGGAGAATGCTATGGACTTGAACAAGTTCACCGAGCGGGCACGGGGATTCGTGCAGGCAGCGCAGACTATTGCGCTGCGCGAGGGGCACCAGAGGCTGGAGCCTACACATATACTTAAGGCGTTGATGGACGATGATCAGGGGCTGGCGAGCAACCTGATCACCCGTGCGGGCGGAGCGCCGAACCGCGTGGTTGAGGCGTTGGATGCCGCGATGGGGAAAATCCCGAAGGTCAGCGGTGACGCGAGCCAGATTTACATGGATGGCCAGACCGCCAAGGTTTTCGACGAGGCCGAGAAGATTGCCACCAAGGCGGGCGATAGCTTTGTGCCCGTGGAACGGGTGCTGATGGCGCTCTGCATGGTCAAATCCAAAGCCAAGGACGCTTTGGAGGCCGGGGCCGTTTCTGCTCAGAAACTGAACGAAGCCATCAATGATATCCGTAAGGGTCGCACCGCGGACACCGCGTCGGCGGAAGAGGGCTATGACGCGCTCAAGAAATATGCGCGCGATCTGACCGAGGCTGCGGCAGAGGGTAAAATCGATCCGATCATCGGGCGGGATGAGGAAATCCGACGCTCGATGCAGGTTCTGTCGCGCCGTACTAAGAACAACCCTGTTCTGATCGGGGAACCCGGCGTTGGTAAAACCGCGATTGCCGAGGGCATGGCCCTGCGCATCATCAACGGTGACGTGCCGGAATCGCTGAAAGATAAGAAGCTGCTCGCGCTGGATATGGGTGCGCTGATTGCTGGTGCGAAATATCGTGGTGAATTCGAAGAACGCCTCAAGGCGGTGCTAACCGAGGTCACCGAGGCTGCTGGTGAGATCATCCTGTTCATCGATGAGATGCACACACTGGTTGGCGCCGGTAAATCCGATGGCGCGATGGATGCCGCCAACCTGATCAAGCCTGCGCTTGCTCGGGGTGAGCTGCATTGTATCGGCGCGACCACGTTGGATGAATATCGCAAGTACGTGGAAAAAGACGCGGCCCTTGCGCGCCGGTTCCAGCCCGTGATGGTCACCGAACCGACCGTCGAGGACACGATCAGCATCCTGCGTGGCATCAAGGAAAAATACGAGCTGCACCACGGCGTGCGCATCTCGGACTCGGCGCTGGTGTCGGCGGCGACGCTCTCGCATCGCTATATCACCGACCGTTTCTTGCCCGACAAAGCCATCGACCTTGTTGATGAGGCGGCGTCGCGGTTGCGGATGGAGGTGGACTCCAAGCCGGAAGAACTCGATCAGTTGGATCGTCAGATCTTGCAAATGCAGATCGAGGAAGAGGCGCTGAAACTGGAAGACGACGCGGCCTCGAAGGATCGCCTGGAAACACTGCAAAAGGATCTGGCCGATCTGCAGGAGCAATCGGCTGAGATGACGGCTCAGTGGCAGGCCGAACGGGATAAACTCGCGGGCGCGCGTGACCTGAAGGAACAGCTCGACAAGGCACGGGCTGACCTGGAGATCGCCAAACGCGAAGGCAATCTGGCGAAGGCGGGTGAGTTGTCTTACGGCATCATCCCCGAGCTTGAGAAAAAGCTGACCGAGGCTGAAAACGCCGAAAGCAACGCCATGATGGCCGAGGAAACGGTGCGCCCGGAACAGATCGCGTCCGTGGTCGAACGCTGGACTGGTATCCCGACTGCCAAGATGCTGGAAGGGGAACGCGAGAAACTGCTGCGGATGGAAGACGATCTGCACTCCCGCGTGATTGGTCAGGATGCCGCTGTGACCGCCGTGTCCAACGCCGTGCGCCGTGCGCGTGCGGGTCTGAATGACGAGAACCGCCCGCTGGGCTCGTTCCTGTTCCTTGGCCCGACTGGCGTGGGTAAGACCGAACTGACCAAAGCCGTAGCGAATTTCCTTTTCGACGACGACAACGCGATGGTTCGCATCGATATGTCCGAGTTCATGGAGAAACACGCGGTTGCCCGTCTGATCGGTGCCCCTCCGGGCTATGTCGGTTATGACGAAGGCGGAGTGCTGACCGAAGCCGTGCGGCGCAGGCCTTACCAGGTTGTGCTGTTTGATGAGGTCGAAAAAGCGCACCCGGATGTGTTCAACGTGCTGTTGCAGGTTCTGGATGATGGCGTGCTGACCGATGGTCAGGGTCGCACCGTGGACTTCAAGCAGACGCTGATCATCCTGACGTCGAACCTCGGCTCTCAGGCGCTGAGCCAATTGCCCGAAGGGGCCGACAGCGCGCAGGCGCGGCGCGATGTGATGGATGCGGTCCGGGCACATTTCCGGCCCGAATTCCTAAACCGACTGGACGAGACGATCATCTTTGACAGGCTCAAGCGGGCCGATATGGATGGCATCGTCGATATCCAGATGACGCGTCTGCAAAAACGTCTGGCCACTCGCAAGATCGAGCTGGTTCTGGACGAGGGCGCAAAACAGTGGCTTGCCGATGAAGGCTATGACCCGGTCTTCGGTGCGCGCCCGCTCAAGCGCGTGATCCAGCGCGCCTTGCAGAACCCGTTGGCCGAGGCTCTGCTGGCTGGTGAGATCAAGGATGGCGAGACCGTCCCCGTTAGTGCTGGCGCTGAGGGCCTGATCATCGGCGACAGGCTGGGCACCTCCGACCGGCCTCGCCCGGATGATGCCGTAGTGCATTGATCATGATAGAAACGAAAGGCCCGCCGGACTGGCGGGTCTTTTGCCAGGAACTTGTTTCTGCGCCTCATAGACCGGGTCTGGCATGAAAGCTCGAATCGGCCGCTAGCATCCGCATCAAGTATCCTTTTTTGACAAGGCTTCGCTCATGGCCATATAGGATTTTACAGCGGCCACATAGGTGATGTATGCGATCACCACTAAGGCCAGCGAACTCAATGCTGTGATGTTCTTGGGCGGAGGCGGCACTTTGCCCGGAACCGGTACCTGCTTGTAGGTTTGAAGTTCTTTATGCGCGCCTTCGACAAGCCTCAAAAGGCTGCGCAACGCTTTTTCATCGTCACTGTTTTGCTTCTCGATGTTTTTCAGCAACTTGCGTAGCTTGTCGTCTAGAGCATCTAGTTTGACCGATTTTTTGCCCAGCTTCTTTTGCCATTTGGCATAGGCTTCAATCTGATTTGTCTTTACCTTGGATTTCGTCTTGTTGGCTTGATAGACAAGTTTCGTGTAGTTTGTTTTACGCGGCAAACGGGCCATACTGTCACCTATTCAACAAATTAAATTCAATGGCTCCATGGTCAGTTGATACTACTGTCAGGTCAGGAGACTGTTGCCTGTCGAGAGATTGATCAGACAAGGCAGTACTGCCATTGCCTGCCCAAAATCCGGGTCAGGCAATGGTCAGGGAATTGCTCGATCACACCAATGCAAATATCCGCGCCGGGCCTCCGGTGCCGCCTTTGTGTTTGGGCGCTCCTATCACCAGAGTGGCCCCGGCGGCTGGGACGCGGTCGAGATTGGCCAGACATTCGATCCCGAACCGGCCGGTGGGCAGCCAGGCGTAGTGCGTTGCGAAATCGGCAGACATGCCGTGATCCAGCGACAGCGTGTCGACCGCCATGGATCGCGCTCCGGTTTCCTCCATCAGCATCTGGGCGGCCTCTATGTGGAAGCCGGGATAGTGCTGTGCTTCTCCGTCGAAATTGCGAAACGCGTCGGTCGCCGTTTTTCCACCCCAGCCGGAATGCATGGCGACGCAGGCGCCGTCGGGGATGTCTCCGTTCGCCGCGATCCACGCCTTGAGGTCATCAGGCGTCACGCGGGTATCGGCGTCTTCGGCGGCACGGGCCGCGATATCCACAACACAAAGCGGCGCAACCAGGTCCGTCACCGGGATCTCATCGACCGAGGTTCCGTCGGCCGAGAAATGCAGGGGCGCGTCGATATGGGTGCCGGTATGTTCGTTGATCGACAGGTTGAACAGGTTGAACCCGTGATCCGCAAAGTTGAACGCCTGTTCGGCGGAGACGCCCGGCTCACCTCCCCATGTCGGAAACTCGGGGCTGAGGGTGTGGGTCATGTCTTCGACCCCGCCATGTCCTGCAGCCAATGCCGCCGGAGCACGCGCGCCCGTTGCAGCGGCTGCCACGCCAGTGGCTGCGGCGGCTTTGAAGAAGCTCCGCCGCGACAGCATCTTGTCTTTGACGGCATTCACTACGCAGATATCACACATTCGGTATCCTCCCTGATGGGTGGCAGGGTCGGGCGACCGGTGTCGCGGACCGTACCACCTATCAGGCAGAGTGCCGCGCTGACCCCTTCTGTGTAAAGGGTGCTGTCTGTTGTGGCGCGCTGGGCGTCCTAGCGGAACTCTCGGCTTTTGCGCAGGGCACGCAGCTCTTCCGAACTCATTTTGGGGCCTGAGCTGGTCGTGGGCTGCGGTGCGGGTTGAATCAATGTCTCAGTGCTTTGGGCCTTGCGCACGGCACCACCGCTGAGGCGCAGGTAGGCCAGAACCCCGCCGGCGCATTGATAGCTGAAGGCCCAGCTGGCCAGAAGGGTATAGGCCACGACCGTTGCAATCATCGGCGCAGTGACGGAAAACGGAGCCGCTCCAGTCGTCATCTCGCCGATTAATTGAACATCGTCGACCAGGGTGCTCGGACCGTAAATTGCAGTAAGTCCGACAATAAACAGCGCAAAGAAAAAGATAGCACCGACAAAGCTGATCGCTACCACGGCAAACAGCTGCAGGAAGAAAGCACCGAAATGGTTAAATGGGGTATAAGGGCGGCCATTTGGGTCCCGCCCGATCGAGGCCGCCGCAATCGGCACCAGAAACCCGGCCCTTAGCGCGCAGATCGCCGCAAAAAGCAGGATCACAACACCCGAGAACATCATGATGTGCACGGGTGTCAGGGTCGCAAAGAACGCGGCTGGGTCCTCGGGAACGCCGCCCCCTACGCTGACGGCACCGATGGAGAGCGCGGCGATCAGCGCGGCGGCCACACTGATCCCAATGGCTTCGACGGCGCCGTAGATAACCGCTGGAAAGACAAACTTGCGGTAACTGTTACTCGGAGAAACCTCGCAGGCTTGCAGGCCCAAACGGCTGCCGACCAGCATCGGGATGACGCCTGAGGATGCGCCTACAAAAAACGAAATCAAAACCGACAGTCCCGGAATGAGCAACCCGATTAGCGCGCTCAGTATTCCGCCTATCAACCCGTAGACGATAAGCGCGACCAGCAGGACGGGAAAGACAATGATATAGCGCCACAAAACGGACAGCGAAAAAGGAAAGGCCTGAAATACGAGCACGGGATCAACTCTGATCAACTATTGGATGATTCCCGCATACCTAATTGAGACTGTTAGAACCAGCCGCCCAAAACGCATTAGTCGCGGGCTGACGCAGTTGCGTTACAGTCTGTTCGCTCAATCGTGACGCCTGTTTCCTTGGCTCTGTGTTATCAGCGGACTACCTCACTCTGAGGCGGATTCATTACGGAGACCCAAATGGCGCATCGCTGGACCAACACTTTGACACATGCCGACGTCACCCCAAGGGCGGCGTTTCTGAACCGGCGGCAGGTTATGGCCGGGCTGGCAGGTGTCGGGCTGACCGCGATGGCCCGCCCCGCTACAGCGCAAGAAGCGCTGGAGCCGAACACCTGGGAAGAGATCACCAGCTACAATAACTTCTACGAGTTCGGCACCGGCAAGGACGACCCGGCCAAATATGCCCATACACTTGTGACCGAACCCTGGAGCATTGAGATCGACGGTCTGGTGGATCGCCCCGGCACTTATGACTTCAAGGACATCATGTCCGAGATGACAGCTGAAGAACGCATCTACCGCTTCCGCTGTGTCGAGGCCTGGTCGATGGTGATTCCGTGGAACGGGTTCGAACTGGCCGACCTGTTGAATATGGCGGGTGTGCAGGAGGGCGCTAAATACGTAGCCTTTGAAACCGCCTACCGTCCCGATGAGATGCCCGGCACGCGCTTCCCGATTCTGGAATGGCCCTACCGCGAGGGTCTGCGACTGGATGAGGCGATGCACCCGCTCACCATAATGGCGACACGCATCTATGACCGCCCGATCCCGAACCAGAATGGTGCTCCGCTGCGTTTGGTGGTGCCGTGGAAATACGGGTTCAAGTCGATCAAGTCGATCGTGAAGATCACTCTGACCGAGGATGAGCCGCCCACCAGTTGGAACATGTCTGCGCCCCGTGAGTATGGCTTCTATAGTAATGTGAACCCGAATGTGGACCATCCGCGCTGGTCTCAGGCGTCCGAGCGTCAGATCGGCGGCGGTCTGTTCGCCAAGCGTATCCCGACGCTAATGTTCAACGGCTATGAACAAGAGGTCGCCAGCCTGTATGAAGGTATGAACCTCAAGGAATACTATTGAGCCATGCAGGCGGTGAACCAGGCCATACGCAAGATCCCCATTTGGGCTGTCTATCTGGCTGGGGCCCTTCCGGCCCCTTGGTTCCTGTATCTTGCGCTCACAGGGGGGCTTGGGGTCGAGCCGATCACAGCGCTCGAACACAAGCTGGGGGAGTTGGCCCTTCAGTTGCTCATTCTTGGCCTGGCGGTGACCCCTCTGCGCCAGCATCTTGGCTTGAACCTCATGAAGTTCCGTCGAGCGATCGGCGTGCTGGCTTTTGCCTATGTTGCGCTGCACCTTCTGGTCTGGCTGGTGCTGGACGTTCAGCTTCTTGGCCAGATTTGGGCTGATATCCTCAAGCGGCCCTATATCACTGTCGGCATGGCAGGGTTCATTCTCTTGCTGCCTTTGGCGGTGACATCGAACAATTGGTCGGTGCGAAAACTTGGCCCGCGCTGGCGCAAGCTGCACAAACTGGTCTATCCGGCCGTTCTGCTTGGCGGGATCCACTATGTGATGTTGGCGAAGGGTTTCCAGCTAGAACCGCTTCTCTATCTCGCCGCGATCATAGGGCTGCTGCTAGCGCGTCTGCCGATACCAGGCCTGCTGACTCGGCTGAGGCAGGCCGATTCCGCGTAAGTTCTGACCGAGTCTGTGGGTAACTGTGTGGACAATGATCTGGTGGCAGCGATTCCGAATAGTCGGGGCGGCGATTGGGGTTGTCTGCGCGGTATCCGCCTTCATTAAGTTTATGTTTTTGTGTAACAAAATGGGGTATCCGAATTTTTCTTCGCTTTTTTGCTTTTTCCACTTGCGGCTTTGTGGGGTAAACCTTAGAACCCCCTTCACCGGCGCTGCTGAGGCGCTGGGGCGCTGCTGAGGCGGCGGGGACGCTCAGGATAGACTGGGGGCATCTGAGGTTGAGTTTTAG